>JBDRIT010000168.1:0-4041 GCA_043815665.1 Pseudomonadota bacterium | reverse complement strand
CGAGGAGGTTGCCAGCGGGCGGGGACGCTACGGACGCTCTCGCTCCGGAGGACCGGGAGGACGGGGCCCCCGGAGAGAGCCCGGCGCCCTGCGTCCCCGACTGTGACGGACTGGAGTGCGGCCCGGACGGCTGTGGCGGCGTCTGCGGGGTCTGCCCGGATGACAGGATTTGCCACGACGGGCAGTGCGTACAGCCCTGCGTTACGGTCTGCGCGCACCTGGACTGCGGGAGCCTTGATGGCTGTGTTTGCGGGGCCTGTGGGGCGGGGCTGGAGTGCATGGGAGGGCAGTGCCTGAACCCCTGCGAGGTGACCTGCAACGGCAAGGAATGTGGGGTGTTCAACGGGTGCAGCTGCGGGACATGCACTGATGCGCCGATGTTGACCTGCCAGAACCATGAATGCGTCTGTGACGCGGATTGTGCTGGCAAGGACTGCGGCGCGGACGGCTGCGGCGGGAGCTGCGGCGTCTGCCTTGAGGGGATGTCCTGCGAGGACGGGCTGTGTGAGTGCCCGTTCAAGGTCTGCGAAGGGGCGTGCTGCGATCCAGGGGAGGTCTGTCACAATGGTGCATGCTGCGCCACGGACTGCTGGGGGAAGCAGTGTGGGGACGATGGCTGCGGCGGGGAGTGCGGGATCTGCGCGGTCGGGATCCCCTGCACGGAGACCGGCCTTTGTTGTGAGGCGGACTGCGAAGGCAAGGAGTGCGGTGACGACGGCTGCGATGGGAGCTGTGGCGAGTGCCCCGAGTTCTGCGACGAGACCGGCCACTGCGCGACCTGGTGCCTTGACGGGGTGTGCGGCAGCGATGAGGATTGCACGACCTGTCCGGAAGATTGCGGGGTCTGCATCACCGCGTGCCAGGGGATCTGCGGGAAGGGCTACATCAAGGGCTCAGACTGCCAGTGCGACCCGACGTGTTGGGTCTACGGTACCTGCTGCCCGGATTACTGTGAGGAATGCGGATGCTGATCGCTGTAAAGATGAGGTGGCCGACAGCGGAAGAGTCCGTGGAGATTGAAATCGGGAACAGAGGACTCTGTTCGAGTTGGTTTCCGGCATGAATGACCAGGCAGGAGGACCGTTGCTTTGAAAGGCGCCTCGCGCATTCGCAGATCCCCGATTCTTGCGGCCCTCGTCGTCGGGGGCTTGTCCGCAGCCATCGCCTGGAGTTGTCTCGACGAGCGGATCCTGTCCGAACGGCCGAGCGGGCCTTTGGGCGACTCATGCAGCAGCGTGGAGGGAGAGGTCTTTGCAGGGGAGGCCTGTGGGGACGGCCTCTGCAGCGGGGAGGAGACCTGCTGCACCTGCCCAGGGGATTGCGGTTGGTGCTGCGGGAACGGCGGGTGTGATTGCGCAGAGACAAGGTGGTCATGTCCGGGCGACTGCGGAGGAACGGCTGCCCTGACGTTCGGATTCGTCGAGGTTACAGCGGGGAGTTTCTGGATGGGGAGTCCCGGCGGTGAAGACTGCCCGTTGGGATATATGGGAGGGGGCTGCGACGGGAGCGGCAACAGCACGACGGTCCCAGAGCCCGGAAGGGATCCTGATGAGGTGCTGCACCTGGTGACCTTGACGCGGGGATTCGAGTTGCAGAACCATGAGGTGATGCAGGTTGAGTGGATGACTGCCTTTGGGGGGTGGAATCCGAGTGGATCCGTGAACGGAGAAACCTATCCGGTAGAGAGTGTCTCCTGGTTCGATTCCCTTGCCTATGCGAACTGGAAATCAGAGCAGGAAGGGTACGCTCCGTGCTACCGGATCTCGGAGGTGGAGTGCGAACAGGGAGGGAATTCAGCGGATGGGACCGACGCGATGTTCTGCATGGACGTTGGGCATGGGGGGATCCGCTCTGCCGTGGTGACGGTCGAGGTCCTGTCGCCCTACGCATGCAGCGGCTACCGCCTCCCCACGGAGGCGGAGTGGGAGTTCGCAGCCCGGGCAGGGACTGTGACGGCCTACCAGGATGGGCTGGAGAGCGACGTCGGGCACTTGGAGTGTGAGGCACCTTTCCACCTGACAAAGATCGCATGGTATTGCGGGAGCAGTGATTCGCCGGGGACAAAGGAGGTCGGCGGGAAGGCCTTGAATGCGTGGGGGCTGTCGGACATGAGCGGGAACGTGTGGGAGTGGTGCTGGGACGTCTACTGCGCCGGAACCGAGGGGGAGAGGGATGACCCTGCCGGAACTGGGTGTTCCGGGACGTACCGCGTGACGCGCGGAGGCATCTGGAACGGCCACGCCCGGAACTGCCGCTCGGCGAATCGCAGCAGCAATCCGCCGGGTCAACGCAGCAGCAACCTGGGATTCCGTCTTGCCAGGTCTCTCTGATTCTAGGATCTTCTCGGGTTGTATGAGCCCGTACGTCATGCCGGACTGAGAAGGAGATGCAGGAGTGAAGGCGGCAACGCCCCTGATTTCCGATCCTGGTGGTCTCGGATGCCCTTTCGGTAGAGGAGCGCCTGTCCGACGACAAGGAGCGGATTCAATGCGGAATCTCCTGTGCGCTGTTGTTTTTGTCGCGATCGCCGCGCCGGGCTGCCTCGAGACCAGAGTGCTGCCTGGGGCGGGGGATAATGAAGATACCTGGATTCCACCCCCTTCGGACACCGACGGCGGCGGAGAGGACACTCTCCATGGCGAGGACACTCTCCATGGCGAGGACACAGAGCGCGCCGAGATGATTGCCTTCATCGGCAAGATCGAGGGGTTCGGCATGGACGGCCAACTCGTAGCCGATGTCACCGTTGAACTCTTCGACAATGCCACGGGTGAGGGGACCGGCATCACGAAGGTCTCCGACGCGGATGGCTACGTGACGTTCACCGGTCTGGAGAAGGGCGGTTTGTACGGCTTCAAGTGTACCCTTGGCAACTACAAGGACACCTTCGTGTGGAACATCGAGGCCCAGAATATGGACGCCGAGACGCTCTGGATCGTGCCCAATACGGTGTACCAGATGGCCCTGGGCCTCGCAGGGCTCACCCAGGAGACCGGCAAGAGCGTTGTGGTGGGCGCAGTCTATTGGATGGATGGCGGGAAGGAGCACGCCGTGGGCTGCGCCACCGTGGCCACCGAGACCGGCGCTGGAGGCATCCGCTATATGTCCTCGAACAATGGACTCCCAACAACCCTGGAGAATCAGGCGTTCACCGCATGTGCAGATTCCGAAGGCAAGGGCCGGTATATAGCGGCCAACCAGCCTGCAGGCCAGTTGACCCTCTCTGCGACCAGCGAGGGCGGCGATCTCATCGGATCCACGACGCTGTGGTCGATCCCGGACTCCATCGCTGTGAGCAACATCTATGTGGACGACAAGGTTTCAGAGAACCCCACCGGGGCCTGCTGCGAGGCCCAGACCTGCACCGGGATCATCGACTGCATGGCGACCTGCGACCCCGGCGACCAGACCTGCTTCCAGGCCTGCATGTACTCTGGCTCCCCTGAGGCGCAGAACCAGTACAACGCGATCGCGCAGTGCCGCATCGACAACGGCGCGCAGGAGTGCGCAGTGGGGGACTCCATGTGCCAGTGGGACATTATCATGGAGCACTGCATGGACGAATACGGCGCCTGCTTCCCGGGCGGGGACCTGTCATGTGCCAAGATGATCGACTGCCTGTCGGCCTGCCCGTCGGACGACCAGATCTGTCCCCAGGACTGCTATGACGACGGCACCCTCGACGCCCTCGCCCAGTACCTGGCCATTGTCAATTGCTGCATCGAGCAGTGTGGCGAAAATATGCCCCAAGATTGCGTGAACGATGCCCAGCAGGGTGCCTGCGCTGCAGTCTTCGCTGTCTGCTTGGCGAGCGAAGGAGAAGAATGAAAGGAAACCACAGATTGGTCACGCTTCTCCTTGTATTGCTGTGGGTTGCAGGTTGTCTTGAATCTCGGAAAATGCCCGTCGTGGACGCCAGGATGGTCCAGGATCTGGGAGGGGCTGAGGGGACAGGCGGAGCCGCGTGCGTGGAGATCCTGCCCGGGTGCGAGACCGGAGAAGGGACCTGCGCCGGGATCTATGCCCGGACCTGCAACGCGG
>JBDRIT010000167.1:0-2838 GCA_043815665.1 Pseudomonadota bacterium | reverse complement strand
CGAAGCAGCCATGAAGGATGCGCTCGTACCCGATGACAAGGACATGCGGGACGTGCGGGGCCAGGAGACGGCCAAGCGGGCCCTGGTCATCGCCGCGGCCGGGGGCCACAACGTCCTCATGATCGGGCCGCCGGGGAGCGGACAGCGGGGATCGTAGTCCGTACCGACACAACCGCTCCAGACCCTCCCTGTCGTTGGCGGCGACTGTGCGTGCAGCGTGAAGTGAGAACCCTTCCATCTTCGCGCACAGCGGCTTCCGGTTCTCCGAAGAAGGAGTCCCCAAGTCGAGTTGTAGCCGGGGACCTGGCGTACGCAGGGCCTCGGCGTTGGACGCGAGTACGTGCGCGTCGTCGTCCTGATCCCACGGCGGGTCGAGCTCGGCTTGCTCCATGCGGCGTCTGGCCAGCGCACCGAGGCGCTCAGCTAAACGCTCCGTCAATCGCTGAATGTCGTCGTCCGTTGGCGGCGGCAATGGCTTGAACACGAGCTGCTCGCCCGTCCCCTGCACAAACAATCCATCGAGGAGCAGGCTGTGGAAGTGTGGATTCAAATTGAGGATCCCGCCGAAGCGCTGGATGAAGGTCACTGCCCCGGGTTGGCCGTCGGGGATGCCTGTCTGACGACCCCGCAGGCGCTGCCATGCGAACAGGGTGCGCAGAAAGCCCCGGAGCATCTCGGTGAGGAACTTCCGGTCCATCGCCAGAAGAAACCGGATCTCCCATGGGAAGGTCAGCACCCATTGCCGGTATGGGGCCTCGGGCAAGACGCGGTCCACCAGATGCGCGGCCGTATCCGCAGCCTTTCGAGCCCAGCAGGATGGGCAGAGCCGGCCCTTGCACGAGAAGGCCAGGAGTCGCTCGAACCCGCACGCAGGGCAACGAACACGGGCGAAGCCGTTGGGCAGGATGCCGCAGTCCAGGTACCGCCTGAACTCGTGCTCAATGAACTTGGGATACCCGGCGCCAGACTCATGGCGCATTCTGGCGTCATCGAGGAAGGTCTCGAGGTTGTCGCGGACGATTGTCAAGGCTCGCCCAAAGTGATCGCCCTCAGCTCGGCCAAAGTGATCACGCGAAAGGACCGATCCGAGCCGTGTAAAAGCGGTGTTTACGTCGGCGGAGATCTCGCCGATCCGGTCACGGAAAAACTGGTCGTCATGGACTCGCCTCCGCCGTCGGTTGCGGGATGGGGGCCGGCTCTATGGCCCGCTGTCCCGGAGGGTTGCGATAGGAGTTGCCGTCCAGGGTCAGGACGTAGGCATGGTGCAGGAAACGGTCGAGGGCCGCGCTCGCCAGGAGATCATCATGGAAAAGCGGGTACCACTCCTCGACGGCGCGGTTCGACGTGATGATCAGAGAGCCACGCTCGTAGCGGGCCCGGATGATCTCGTAGAGGTCCACGGGCTCGTCGTGGGAGAGATTCCGGAGGCCCAGATCGTCGATAATCAGGAGCTGAGGCGACACGAAGCGAGCCATCTTTCTCTCGTGGCTGTGGTCTGCCCTGGCCGCCCGCAGTTCCGCCAGCATTTGGTGCGCTGTGACGTTGAGCACGGAGTACCCGGCCCGGCAGGCCCGATGCCCGAGGGCCTGCGCGATGTGGCTCTTGCCGACACCCGTCGGCCCCACGAGACCCACGTTCTCGTGCCGCTCCACAAAGGCACAGGTCGCCAGATCGATGATGCGGGACTTCGGGAGCTTAGGATTGAAGGAGAAGTCGAAGTCGTCGATGGTCTTGGCGTGCTCGAAGTTGGCGCGCCGCAGGCGCAGGCCGAGCTGCTTCATCTCGCGCCGTTCGACCTCGTCGCTTAGCAGGCGGAGCAGAAATTCAGCCGGCGCCAAGTTGTCCTCACTGGCCTGCCGGGTCCGCAGATCCAGGCTGTCCAGCACGCCGGAGAGGCGCAGCCGCTTCAGGACCGGTATCAGCTCATCCATGGGATGCATCCATCACCTCCTCGAGGGGTAGCCGGAGGAGCTCCTTCGGGTTCCTCGCAAAGCGAGGCCGCTCCAGACCACCCTGGTAGTCGTCGTCGTTGAGTGGGACCAGATCCAGCGCCAGCCGCAAGATTCGCTTGATCCCGTCACACCGGTAGTTGGCATAGACGCGAGCCCTTTCGCATGCTGCGATGGCTCGCTGCTTCGGGTACTTCTCCAGGTGAGTCACGATCCCCTGGACCGTGCGGAGCTTGGAGAGGGCCTCGTCCGAGTCGAAGACCTCGCTGATGTACAGCCCGACCTCCTCGCCAATGCGATCCGCTCGATCCTCCCAGTACTCCCGAGTCCGCATAGCGTAGGCGCCCCGGTGGTCAGGGTTGTGCCCCATGCAGGTGCTGCGATATCCCTTCCCTCGACGCTCGTGCGTCGCGATGCGCTCATCATCCAGATAGACCGTCAAGCTGTTTCCCCAAGCTCGGATCCAGACCTCTTTGCCTACATGCTTCCAGGGGACAGAGTAGGTTCGGCGCTCGAAGAGCACGTGGTAGTCCCGGTGCACCTTGGCCTTCTTCCAGAGCATAGGGATGTAAGTCCCGCCAGGCAGCGGCATCAGGACGGTGGATAAGACGGACCATCCGTGTTTTACGCCTCCAGGCTCAGTATCGGAGGCCGCCTTCGGGGATGTCAAGGTCGATGGCTGGGGGATCTCTGGGAGACGCTCCGATCGATTGACCTGAACTCCCCCGGGAGTGGACGCACTCCTGCGCCTCGCCACTGTTCGGGAGCGACACTGGACGTCGGAATCCGCAGCTTCACCTTGTGGACCGAGACCCTTCCCCGATCACGGAGGAGCCCTTGCGATCTCGCTCCCCTCTTCCCTGTACGACCAATCGTCTCCTGTGTCGTC
>JBDRIT010000166.1:0-12361 GCA_043815665.1 Pseudomonadota bacterium | reverse complement strand
GAGCCGGAGCCTGAGCCGGTGGCCACCGAGCCGGAGCCGGAGCCCGAGCCTGAGCCTGAGCCTGAGCCTGATCCCGAGCCCGAGCCCGAGCCTGAGCCTGAGCCTGAGCCCGAGCCCGAGCCCGAGCCCGAGCCCGAGGCCGAAAAGGCCGAGTAGAGCTCCCGTTGCGCACCCCCGTGCCGCTCTTCCTCCTCATCACGATCCTCTGCGGATGCTGCGCAGCGCAGCGCGCCACCGAGACCACCCCTGAACCTTTCCCGGATGTCGCGTCGGACCGCAGCCCCCCTGTCCCCGAGGGTGGCGTTCAGGCGGTCCTCGGCCGCGCCTACCTCCCCACCCTCCAGGCGGTCCTCTCGGGCGCCAGGGAGACCGTGCGGGTGATCCACTTCGAGCTCAACGACGACGAGCTCGGGGACGCGGTGGTCGAGGCCCTCGCCGAGGTCGCTGCGCGGGGAGTCGACGTTCGGGTCCTCCTCGAGGCGGACGTCCACGCCAATGCGGCCCGGGTGACCGAGCTCCAGGGAGTCGGAATCACCGCAAAGCTCGACACCGACCTGAGGTACACCCACGCCAAGCTCGTGGTCGCAGATGGCAGCACGGCGCTCCTCGGCTCCACGAACTGGTCCTGGATGTCCGTGAACAAGAACAACGAGGCCGATGTCCTGATCACCGATCCGGCTCTCGCTGGCTTCTTCGGGGCGGTCGCCGATGCGCTGTGGGACGCCCCCGCAAAGCGCGCGGATCCCGAGACCGTCATCACCGCCCACGGCGTCGCCCTCGCGACCGGGGACTACGTGGATCACGCAATGGCCCTGATCAACAACGCACGGTCGCGGGTGGATCTCGTGGTGTACGGGATGAACCCCAGCGACCAGTACCCGGACAGCGACGTGTTCCGGCTCATCGACGCACTGGTCGCTGCCCAGGCAAGAGGCGCCGCCGTGCGGGTGGTCCTGGAGTGGGCCGACTACGGCGCGGGCGTCAACGAGGTCAACACCCACGCGGTGGAAGTCCTGCAGTCCCGGGGCATCCCGGTACGCTTCGACCCCCCCGAGGTGATCACCCACGCGAAGGTCCTGGTCGCGGACGACTCGGTGATCGTGGGCAGCAACAACTGGGGTTTCGGGGGCTTCAGCCTCTACCACGAGGTGGGCCTGCGCAGCACCGACGCGGCCCTCGTCGCCGCGATGGCGGCGTTCTGCGACGAGGTCTGGGCTGCGGGCTTCCAGCCCTGATCATCCCTTCTTGACCACCACCACCGTGTTGCCCGCCAGGGACAGCCCCTCGGTCTGGTCGCTGAAGGCTCGCACCGCCTCCTGACCGCGTTCTTCGCGCTCCCGCTTCTGGAGATGCAGATCCACCGCCCCGAAGGTGAACACCAGCCAGGTGAGCTTGCTGTAGGGGACCGAAGAGACGGTCCCGAAGACCATCAGACCCAGGACGAGGAGTGCGGTGCTCCAGCCTTCACCCCGGAGCCCGGGATCGGCGCCATGCAGCCCCCCCCGCACGAAGACCCAGAAGGTCACGAGGAACAGCAGGACAAAGAGCAGCAATGCCGGGATCCCTGCGTCCACAGCGACATTGAGATACCAGGAATGGAGGGCGCGGCCGAGGTCCCCCTCAACCCGCTGGGAATAGACCCGGTTGAACTCGTTGGGACCGATCCCGATGACCGGACTCTCATCGATGAGCTGGAACGCAAGCCGGTACTGGTGGACCCGGGTCCGCTGCGCCTCCTCCTTGTTGAGATCCCCCCCTTCCGTCGGGATTTCCCGGGCCCGCCGGGCCATCACCTGGGGCATGAAGACCGCCAGGGTGACGGCGCCCAGGAGCACGGGCACGAGGATGGAGCGGCCCCGGGGCCGGCGCCAGAGCAGAAGGGGTAGACCGCCCAGAATGATCAACAATGCGACGAGGCCTGCCCGCGAGCCGGTGAGCATTGTCGCGTAGGCCAGGAGCATCAACACGGCGAACCCGACCCAGCGACGCCAGGGGATTTCCAGGTTGCGGAGGAACCACGCGAGAGAAAAACCGACTCCGATCAGATAGGCATGTGCGGCGCGATTCGCGTTGAGCATGGACGCCTCGAACCGGGCGTCGCGGGTCCCGCCGTCCAAATCCGTCTGACCACCCTGCCCGAGGAGCCCGAGGATCGTAAAGAAGACCAAGGACGCGATGAAGACCTCACGGCACCGATCCGCCTCCGCTCGGGTGTCGATCCAGGTCACCATCGCGAGGAGGAAGACGAGGTTGGAGAGGTACCGCTGCGCCCAGCTCAGGCTCTGGATCCCGTTCACCATGAAGGAGATCAGCAACAAGGCCAGGAGGAGGACGCTGAGCACCATGTGGGGGGAGAAGAACCTGAACTCCTTCTTCTTGGAGATCACATCCACGACCATGAGGATGACGACCATCGCGCCGAAGACCTTGTGCGGAGAGAGCACCAGGAACCCCCCGCCGAAATCCACGGTCTCGACGTTGAACATGGGGAAGCTCGCCACGAGGAGATAGAGGCTGTTCTTCGAGTTCCTGAGGATCAGGTACAGAACGGCTGCTGCAAGAACGGCGAGGACCAGGAGTTTGATTCCGATCAATCCCAAGGGACACCTCCGGCCCGGGATTATCCGCTGACCGACCCCTGATGATCAACAGGCGATTGCCACACCCCCCCCTGCGTGGTATCGCGCGACGGTAGAAAACCAGTCCGCGGCGCGACAGGGGAGGCGAAGCATGAGCGTAGAACCGATCCGCTGGGAGGGGGGCCGGATCGGCCTCCTGGATCAACGACGCCTCCCGGGGGAGGTCACCTGGCTGTGGCCCGAGACCCTGGAGGAGGTCGCCGAGGCGATCCGGACCCTCGCCGTCCGCGGCGCGCCGGCCATCGGAGTCTCCGCGGCCTTCGGGCTGGCGATGTTCGCCGGGCGGATCGGCGGAGACGCCGCCGGGTTCCGCGCCGGGTTCGATCGGGTGGCCCACGTCCTGGCCGGGACCCGCCCCACCGCGGTGAACCTCTTCTGGGCCATCGAGCGCATGCGCCGGAGGGCCCGTGCGGTCGAGGCCCTGTCGCCGACGGCGCGGCAGGAGGCGCTGACGGCCGAGGCCCTGGAGATCCGGGACGAGGACCTGGAGAGCTGCAGGGCCATCGGGCGCCTCGGCGGCCCCCTGATCGAGGCCGGTGAGGGGGTCCTCACCCACTGCAACGCGGGCGCGCTGGCCACGGCAGGATACGGCACGGCCCTCGGTGTGATCCGAGCAGCTCACGAGGCCGGGACCCCCATGCGGGTCTTCGCCCGGGAGACCCGTCCATTGCTCCAGGGCGCCCGCCTCACGACCTGGGAGCTCATGGAGGACGGGATCGAGGTCACCCTGGTCACCGACTCCATGGCCGCACACATGATGGCGCAGGGGATGGTGCACCGCGTGGTGGTGGGCGCCGACCGCATCGCAGCCAACGGCGACGCGGCCAACAAGATCGGCACCTACGGGCTGGCCATCACGGCGCGGTACCACGGGGTCCCCTTCCACGTGGCTGCCCCGGGATCCACCGTGGACTTTGCGATCGCAACGGGCGAGGACATCCCCATCGAGGAGCGCAAGGCCGACGAGGTCACGACCTTCGCGGGCGTCTCCATCGCGCCCGAGGGCGTGCGGGTGTACAACCCTGCCTTCGACGTCACTCCGGCGGTCCTGATCTCCTCCATCATCACCGACCGCGGCGTCGCGCTGCCCCCCTACGACAAGAGCCTCGCCCTCCTCTTCGGAGGCCCATCATCGTGATCGCCCTGCTCATCGCCTTCGCCCTCCTCCCCGGAGAGGCGGCACCACCCCTCCCCCTGGAGGTGCCCCTGGCGCCGGGGATCCGCAGAGCCCTGGACAGCATGGACGGGGTGCCGGTCCACGTGGTACGGGTCCACCCGGGGGCGGCCCGGTGGCGATTTCTCCGCACATCGGATCCCGCCGCCTCCTGGCGGGTCGATGACCTGACGGGGGAGGGCGCGCCCCTGGTCGCATTCAACGGGGGCTACTTCGACGTGGACGGCTCCCCCATGGGCCTCATGGTGCACGAAGGCCGGGAGATCAACCCCATGCGAAGAGCCGACTGGGGGGTCTTCTGGCTGGACAGCGAGGGGCGCGGCCACCTCCATCATCGCCGGAAGTTCCGCTGGCCCGCCTGGGCGGAGAAGGTGGACTTCGCCGTGGAGTGCGGCCCCCGGGTGCGGGTGGGCGGGAAGGCGATCCAGGTCCGACCTGGTGCGGCGCGGCGGACCCTGGTGGGGGTGCGAGGGGACGGTGACCTGATCGTGGCGGTCTTCCCCACCCGGGTAGGGCTCCAGACCGCGGGGCGGTGGCTCCATGAGCGTTGGGAGGTGGTCGACCTCCTCAACCTCGACGGAGGCTCCTCGACACAGCTCGCCCTCCGGGAGGGTGGCAGCTGGCGTACCCTCGCACGGGGCGTGGCGGTGCCGGTCTTGATCGGCCTCTATCCTGTGGGAGAATCAGGGAAGGAGAACTGAGGACCGGGACCCCTACGGTAAAATGCGAATCAATCGGCAAACAACCGGGTTCCCTCCGTGTTGTCCGTAGAAGTCCCGGCCCCAGTGGACGACAACGACACCCGCCCCGGTGGAAGGTTCCCGATGCCCTTTTTTTTTTAGGGGGGGCACGGCACAGGGTAGAGTTCGAGATCGGTTCAGATTGACGTCGGTGCCAACGACGGCCATATTGCCCAAGTGGGAATCCGCTGAGGATGGAGGAGCAGATTCATGGCGCACGTCCTGATCGTCGACGATGAGCAGGGCATCCGGAAGACCCTGGGCATGTTCCTCGAGCGGGACGGCCACGAGGTCGCCACCGCGGCGGATGGGGAGAGCGCCCGGGGCCTCTTCGAAGAGGGCTCCTGGGACGTGGTGGTCACGGACATCGTCATGCCCGGAGCCGGGGGCGTGGATCTCCTGCGGGAGCTGAAGGAGCGGGCCCCGCTGACCCAGGTGGTGCTGATCACCGGCGAGCCAAGCGTGGACACGGCCTCGGAGGCGGTCCGTCTCGGGGCCTTCGACTACCTGCCAAAGCCGATCTCCCGCATGGAGATCTGTCGGGTGGTCGCCGCCGCCGCCGCCCACGGGACGCTCCTCGGCGAGAACCAGCGCCTCGCGGAGGAGAACGAGGCCTGTCGCCATCGCCTCGAGGAGTTCCTTGCCCTCGAATCCGGCAAGCTCGCGGAGGAGGTGGACAGCCACCACGCGACCATCGAGAACCTCCGCAGGGCACTCGGCGCGACGATCGAGGCCATGGCACGCACGGTGGAGATGCGGGACCCGTACACAGCGGGACACCAGCGCCGGGTCGCCGACCTCGCCCGCGCCATCGCCACAGCGCTGAGCCTCGCGGAAGTGACCCGGGACGCGATCCGCATGGCCGCGTCGATCCACGACATCGGCAAGGTCGCCATCCCCGCGGAGATCCTCAGCCGCCCCCGCAAGCTCACCAGTTCCGAGTTCTCCCTGGTCCGGGAGCACGTCCGCTTCGGGTACGAGCTCCTGTCCCCCATCGACTTCCCCTGGCCCGTAGCAAGCATCGTGCGCCAACACCACGAGCGCCTGGACGGCTCGGGCTACCCCGAGGGCCTGTCGGGGGTGGAGATCCGCCTGGAGGCCCGCATCCTGGCCGTCGCGGACGTCGTCGAGGCCATCTCCTCCCACCGGCCGTACCGGCCCGCCCTGGGCACGGAGGCAGCCCTGGATGAGATCACCCGGCACCGGAACACTCTCTACGACCCCGAGGTGGTGGATGCGTGCTGCCGGGCAATCCGGGACGGGTTCCTGTTCAAGAGGTAGGCGAAGGCGACTTCAGAAGCCGAGGATCCATCGGGGCCGGAGCCCGTCGACCTCCAGGAGATCCCGGTTCTCACGGAGGACAAGCGCAGAGGGACCCGCGTTGGCGAAGCCTCCGCCATCCCTTCGGAATCCCACCAGATCCCCGGTGGGGGCAACCCAGCCAGCATAGAGGGAGCTGCTTTCGCCCAGGAGAACCCGGTGCTCGCCGGTCTCGACCCCGGCCGCTGTCAAGAACAGCTCGACCGCATGGAGCTGCCCCGGGGGGCTGGCATCCGCGACCTCTCCACCGCCCGAGGCGCCGCCGGTGGAGTAGGTGAGCCACACGCGCCCGTCGAGATCCTGTCCGACATGGGGGACCTCCATCTCCACGCAGGCGGCGCCCGCGGGGGGTCGCACCGTCCCCACGGGCTCCCACCGGGTGAGGTCGGGCCCGTGACACCGGAGCAACGCCACGCAGCCACGGCGATCGGGTGGAGCCTCGGGGTCCTTCGCGGACACGGCCATGTAGAGCCGGGAGCCCAGGCGGAAGAGGTGCGGGTCCCGCCATGCGCCCGTGGTGGATTCCCCGGGATCGGTGCCCCGCTGCCAGGGCCCCGCGTCTGCGGCCAGGGCGAAGCGCTCGACCCGGCGCCAGGACTCCTTCCCCAGGGGCTGGTGCCCGGGCGCCACGGCGCAGTGGATCCGCTGCTCGGCCTCCCGGGGCCGCATCCCGCCGCGGATGTCCCGGGAGGTGTAGAAGAGGACACGCCCGACCCGGACCGCGTCCTCCTCCGGGTCGAGGTACCAGACCGGCGCGACGCTGCCGGACCAGATCCCGCCACTGTCCGGCCCGTCCGGGCGGGCCCGAAGCGCGTCGTCCGACACCAGCTCGAACCCCCTGAAGTCCCGGGTCCGCCACGCGCTCAGCCGGGCCTCGTCATGATGGGTCCCCGCAGCGAGGCGGTCCTCGAGGCCGGGGCCGCTGTCGGTGAGGGCGAGGACGACCCACCCGCCGGTCTCCTCACGCCCGAGGGTCCAGAGGTCCCAGGTGTAGAGCCCCTCGGCCCCCGCGTCGGTCATCCCCCGGTCTCCACATCCCTGGCGTACCGCGCGTCGTCCCTGGCGCACTCCTCGGTGCTCTTGAGGCCCCGGAACCAGAAGAAGTACAGGCCGATCCCGGTGACGACGGCCACCACGGCGAAGAACGCGAACTTCGTCCACGCGTGGAAGACGAAGCACATGGAGGCCAGGAGGATCGACACCTGGAAGGGCACCGCGAAGAACATGGCCACGAGGTCGTTGATCTTCTCGAAGAGCCGCTTCCACTTCTCCTCTTTGGTGATCAGGCCCCGCTCGAGGGCCTGGTCGGCGTAGCGGCCCCAGAGGCCCCACGGGTTGATCTGGTCCCAGAAGCGCAGGAGGATCCTCTCCTCCGTCGGCGCGGTGGTCAGGGTCACGATCACGGAGACCAGGAGCGCGGTGCCCACGGTGAAGGGGAATGCGTAGTAGAGGGGCAGGCCCAGGATCGTGTTGAAGAGGACCGCCGCCAACACCCCGGCGCCGGTGCCGCCGGCGAAACCGTAGCCGTTGAACCGGGGCCAGTACCACCGCAGAAAGAGGGGCACGAAGAGTCCCGCGCCGATGCCCATGGTGATCAGGCCCCAGATCTTGTTGATGCTGGGCACGATCGCGGCCAGGGCGACCCCGGCGACGCAGAGCCCCGCGGTGGCCCACTTGGACACGCTCATGAGCTGCTTCGCCGTCGCTTGGGGGCGGATGTAGGACTGGTAGATGTCCTTCACGATGTAGGACGCGCCTGCGTTCAGGGTGGAGTCGAAGGTGGACATGGCCGCCGCGATGAGGCCCGCGACCACGAAGCCCCTGACCCCCGTGGGCAGGAGCTGCCCGAGGACGACGGGGAGGACGCTCTCCGGGTCCTGGGCGATCGCCCCCGCGCCGGTCCCCGAGGTCTGGAGAATGTGGTAGCCCATGACCACCAGGCCTGCGACCATGGTCCAGCGGAAGACCGAGAGGATGATGGCCTCCAGGGTGAGGAGGCTCGCGTCCCGTTCGCTGCGAGCGGCGAAGAACCGCTGATCCGTATACCCGCCGACGCCGCCCATACCCTCCATGGTGGTTCGGAAGACCCACATGAACACGCAGATCCCGAACATCCCGAGGATCGGCTCCCAGGCGCCGGGATCCTTCGCAAGGAGCGACTGGCCCAGCCCCGCTGACGGATTGTCCAGGTTGAACGCCAGGAAGCCCTCCGGGAGCTCCACGTCAGGCCGCAGCACGAAGGCCTTCACCGTGATGTAGATCGCGGTGAAGGTCAGCAGCACCATCTGGACCACATCCGTGAAGACCACGCCGTACAGGCCCGCCATGAGGGTGTAGAAGAGGCCGATGGAGACCATCCCCGCGGTGCACACGAACTCGTTGAAGGGGAGGAAGTGGGTGAGGAACTTCCCCGCTCCCTTGGAGAAATAGATGATCATCCCGAGGGAGAGCACCAGGTTCGCGATCGCGCTCAGGATGTGCGCGGCCTGCCCTTGTCTGTCCGTGCCGAACCGGATCTTCATCCACTCCGCCGAGGTCATCACCCGGGACCGGCGGAGCCACTTCCCGAGGAAGATCATCAGGAAGGCCAGGGAGAGCCCCACCCCACCCCGGATCTCCACCAGGAACCCCTTGAGCCCCAGCCCGAAGACCACGGCCACGATGATCATGGTCCCCGCCATGTCGAAGTTGGACGTGGACGTGGAGATGCCCAGGACCCACCAGGGGATCTTGTTGCCGCCGAGGAAGTAGTCGTCGAGTCCCCCGGCTGCGGCGCGGGACATGAAGTACCCGACGAGGCTGACGATCACGAGGAAACTGATGACGATGGCCAGATCCACCGTGGCGAAGTTCGACGTAGCGGCGAGCTGGATCATGGCGCTCCCTCGGCTGGGGTTCGAGCCCTGAGTACAACATCCGCCCCGCACAATTGTCAACTCAGAGTCCCCAAGCGATGATCACGCGAAATCCAATGCGAGGGGACGAGCATGTGTTTCGCCCGATTCTGGCTCCTGGTCACCTGTCTGGTCCTCGTCCCGGCTCCGGGTGGAGACGCGTGACGGGCGGAGCTGCCGTGGGCTCAGTGGTATCCGGCGGTATCGAAAATCCTCGCCTGGACCCGCCACAGATCGCCGGTCGGGCTCTGGTCCTCCCAGGCGACGACGAAGCGGCCGTCCTGCAGGCCGGTCACGCTGCGGACACGCTGATCGCCCTCCGTGCGGACGTTGGCCCGGAACTCGGGACCGACCGGGGCGCCGTCGGGGTCGAAGGTCTGTCCCGAGACCCCGTACCCGTCCCCGTCCCCGCCCTGGTCCATCCAGAGGACGACGAAGCCCCCGCGGTTCAAGGTCGTGACGCTGGCCACCCATTGGTTCCCCTCGGTACGGGAGTTGACCTGGAATTCACTCCCCGCGGGCACGCCATCGGGGCCGAAGACCCGGGCGAAGACCCCGAAGCCGTCCCCGTCCTGGTCCTCGCTGCTCCAGGTGACCACGTGACGACCCCCGGGGAGGGCGGCGACCTTGGGCCAGTGCTGCGCGCCCTTGGTGGTGGTGTTGAGGATCCGCTCCGGACCGCACCCGGCGTCCAGGCGGCAGACCCGACCCACGATCCCGTACCCGTCGCCGTCCTGGTCCCGGCCCGCCCAGACCGCGAGGTAGTGATCCCCGTGGAGGGCCGCGACGGCAGGGTTCTTCTGATCCCCGGCGAGGGTCTCATTGAGGGTGAACGCGTCCCCCGCTGGCTGGCCATCCACGGTGATGGAGCGGGCCCGGATGTCCGTGTGGATCGCGTCCTCGGACTGGGTCTGCCAGACCACGAGGAACCGCCCGTCCGCAAAGGCAGCGGCGACGGAGTTGTCCTGGTTGTGGGCCGAAAGCTGGTTGATCTGCAGCTCCTCGTGAAGCGGGCGTCCCTGGCGGTCGAAGAGCTGCGCGAAGACCCCCCAGCCGCTCCCGTCCTGGAAGAGGCTGTCCCAGGTCACCAGGAAGCGGTCGTCGGGGCCCACCACCACCGACGGTGCGTCCTGTGCGTCCTCGGTGTAGGTGTTGACCACGACCGCGTCGCCGTCGGGGCGGCCGTCCCGATCGAAGCGCCGCCAGACGACGCCGGTGTCCTGTCCGTCCGCCGCGCCGTCCTGCCATACGGCCACGAAGCCCACCCCGTGATAGAGACCACCCACCGTCGGGAACTGCTGGTCCGCGGTGGACGGGCCGGCCAGCGCGATGACGTCCTCCCCCGGCACCGCCTCCGGGCCCGCCGACTCCCCGGAGGCCGGGGTGGTCCCGGCCCCCCCGCCTTGATGGAAGAGGCCGCCGAGCCAGGCCCCCCCGACGAGGAGGGCCGCGAGGGCCAGACCGGCCACGACCAGGGCCGGACCCCGACGGGATCGCCGGGCCCGGGCCGGCTCCCCCGGCAGGGTGGTGGAGCGGGTCACCAGGGGATGGGGGGCCGCGGCGTCGACCTGGGTCGTCGAGATCGCATAGGTCCGGTCCGGATCCAGGCCGGTCTCCAGCTCCGCCAGCGCGGCCCACTCCTCGGGGGAGAGGAGGCCCGCGATCCCCCGCGGAGACAGGGTCTCGTGCCCGTCGGCCTCGAGGCGATCGAAGACCGCGTTCAGCCGGTCCTGGAACGCGGCCACCGTGGGGAAGCGGTCCCCGATCTCCTGGGCTACGGCGACACTGAGGAGGGTGATGACGTCGTCCGGCAGCCCGGCCTGGGCCAGGGTTCGGGCCGGGTCATAGGTCTCTGCGAGCTTCTCCATGAGGAGCTCCTGGGGGGTCCGGGCCGAGAAGACCCGGTGTCCCGTGAGCACCTCGGCGAGGATTGCGCCCACCGCGTAGACGTCGGTCCAGGGGCCGATGTCCCGACCCCTGAACTGCTCCGGCGCCATGTACGCGGGGGTCCCCTGGACCATGGTGGTGTCGGCGGTCTCCGACACGATCTTCGCGACGCCGAAGTCCAGGATCTTCACGTGGAGACGATCCCCGTGCACGTCCTGGATCATCACGTTCTCGGGCTTGATGTCCCGGTGGATCAAGCTCCTCGCGTGGGCCGCAGCGAGCGCGTTCAGCACCTGGTTGAAGATGTGGCGGACCTCCACCACCGTGAAGAACCCCGCCGCTCCGGCCCGACGGACGATCTCCTGGCGGAGGGTCAACCCGTTCTCCACGAACTCCATGGCCATGTACGGGAGGCCCTCCCAGGTGCCGAACCGATAGAGCCGCACGACGTTGGGGTGGGCCAGGCCGGCCAGGGCACGGGCCTCGGCCTCGAACTTCTCCAGGAGGATCCGCCCGTGGGTCCCCTCGCCGGAGAACTTCCGCATGAGCTTGATCGCCGACTTCATCATGACCGGAACCTGGAGCGCCAGGTACACCGTAGCGAAGCCGCCCTCCCCGATGGAGGAGACGACCAGATAGTCGTCCACGCGGCGGCCGATGATCGCGTCCCGGCTCAAGCCGTCCGCCCGGGCCCGGACCGCATGCTCCGTCGGGATGTAGTGGTACCCCGCCTGGGCGCAGACGCGCTCCTCGCAGGTCTCTCCGACCGCGCCGGTTCCTCCGCAACTGGGGCAGATCCCACCCATGGTCCTCACGTTCCCTTTCCGCCGGCCGAGTATAGGAGAGGTTCGGTGGAACGTCTACTGGGTGTACTGGTTGGTGTTGCCAGCGCCCGGGGTTCCCTTGTCGTCCTTGCCGAGGCCGACGCAGTCCGGGGGCTTGCACGCGTAGGCGAGGTAGAAGTTGAGGCTCTGACCCACGGGCGCGTTCTGGTACTGGATCTTGTGCAGGATCGACCCGTTCGGCTTCTGGATCTCGATGCTGCCGGAGCCGTCCTTGAGGCTGAACCGGGTCTCACCGCTCCGAAGGGGATCGCTCGAGGTCTTGTCGGGGTACTCTCCGAACCAGACGACCCCGCCCCGCCCGTTCACGGTGACGTCGCTGCGCATCTCCGATGTCTGGGTGGCGCCGCCCTGGTCGGTGAACTTCACCTTCATCCCGAAGAGGCAGCGGCTGCCCGAGTTGAGGTTGACCACCTCGAACCACTCCTTGCCCGCTGCGGCGGTCTTCGGCTGGGCAAAGATCTCGTTGATGAACACGTCCCCAGGCTCGGCGTTGAACGTGCACTCTGCCTGTGCGGGGGCGGCCCACCCGCCCAGAAAAACGGCGACCGCCACCACCCCGATCGTCCACTGGTCTTTCATGGAAACCTCCTCCTCGATTGAAGCTCGCCAGCTGCAGTGCTCATTTACCTGGCCGGTGAGTCTAGCGCCCTGCGGGCAGGGGGATCAACGATTTTCTCCAGGAGACGCGGGGGCCGTCTCTCCTGCGAATTGCCCTGGAAGTTCCTCTGGTGATCTTGAAGTTGCCTGTTTCCCGGCTTCATGCCATGATATCGGACCAAGTTCAGAACCCGATGGTGGAGGGATGAGATGAAGCGGATCGTAGCATTGATTTTTGTGGTCCTCCTGGCGGCATCCTGCGGCA
>JBDRIT010000165.1:0-6591 GCA_043815665.1 Pseudomonadota bacterium | reverse complement strand
CGATCTGCCTGTGCTGAACAGCAGATGGACCGCTCGCCATGCTCACTCGAACTCGACGATACCCGGCATCGCCTTCGTTCGCCATCTTTGTCAGCACCGCCATCTCGACCACCTCGCTACGGCATCTTCGCTTGTTTTGGGGCTCGGGGAAGTGGAATGCTGCGATCGATGTGGCCAGCGGTGGTCGCGCTCCTGCTCCTCTCCGTCCTCGTCGGCTGCGCGCCGGCCACGGAACCCCCGAGCGCCCACGTGGCCGTCTTCACGGGCGGCCCCTATGAACGGGGCCTCGATCACGGGACCCGCTTCTCGTCCCAGATCCACTCGCTGTACACCCGGCTGCTGACCTCCTCGCTCATCCCCTACCTCAACCGGGAGCAGCTCAGCATCGCCCCGGTCCTGGTCGTCTACAACCGGCCCGAGTACCGGGACGGGCAGTTCTCTGGGCGGATGCTCCTCGAGAGCGGGCAGGCCCTCGTCGACGGCGGGTTCATCCCGGACGAGTACATCCAGGAGATGCTGGGGATCGCGGACGGCGCAGGGATGACCTTCGACGAGATCCTGATCCTCAACACCTTCTTCGATTCGATGATGGGCTTTCGGGCCATCGTCTCGTTCATCCAGGAGATCCAGCGACCCTACATCGTCCTCGTGGAGGCCGTGGCCGACTGCGATGGGGACGGCTTCGACAACGACGGGGACGGGGTGGTGGACGGGGAAGGCGACTGCGCGTCCGAGGAGTACGGCTCCACGGATCGCGGGACCCTCATCGAGGTCCCCGTGGACGCGTCGATCCGGATCGTCATCAAGGATCCCACCCTGCCGGGGCTGGCGTGCATCGACCCGCGGAACGTCGAGCCCCTGGGGGAGGACGTCATCGCCCGGAGCTGCGTGAAGCCGGAGTGCCTCGTCAGCGCCTGCGGGGACCTGGACCTGGTGGGCCGGGACTGCTTCAACGCGCAGGGTCTCGGCTGCATCGACCCCCGGGTCGCAGGGGTCTGCCTGGATCCCCTCTGTGCGGAACCCACAGACCCCGGCTGCGTGGACCCGGACTCGATCCGGATCCGCCTGGACGAGGTGCAGTACACCGCCGCCGATGCGGCGATCGTCACCGCGCATCTCCCCCGGGAGGAGGGGGTCGAGCCCCTGGAGGACCCGGACCACCCCTACGCTCGGATCTGCGACTTCCCCCTGGAGGTGGTCTTCACGCCGCCGGGCGGGCTGCCCCCGGCGAGCCTCGTGACCCTGAAGATCCAGGCGGCGGATCGGTCCCCGGTGTACAGCCCTCCGCCGTTCCACACGCGGGCCATGCGGGCAGAGCAGGTCGCGTTCACCACCGCGGGCTACCACGGGAAGACCGGCCGGGGTGCGGTGCCCGACGAGGTGGACAACGTCGGCGTGGACGATCCGGGGGTCATGCCGCCCTCCCTGGGCTTTGCGGCCCGGGGGGGGGCCACCCCCACGGGCGCGCCGGTGCTGGGGCACCACTTCGCGCTCCTGGACTCGGACATGCTGCACGAGCACTCCCTGGTGTCCGTCCACATCCCCGACGAGGGCCGGCCCCACGTCCTGGTGGGCTACACCGGCCTGGTCTGGGGCTTCTCGGGGATGAACACCGAGGGGCTGACCTGGGCCTTCACCAACTCCGACACCCTGGACAACCCCCTGGTGGGCGCAGCGCTGGACGCGATCTTTCTACCGGAGAACCTCCTGCGGCTCCTGCAGAGTCCCGATCTGGTGGGCTTGTCCAAGGCCCTGGAGGAGACCTACCTCAACACCCGGGGGACGCCCATCGGCCTGACCGGGAGGCTGGTCCTCCAGGGCGCCGCGGACGTGGAGGGGGCCGTGGAGGTCCTCTACGGGCTGGACCGGACCTACGGCTGGAACATGCTCCTTGCGGACGCGTCCGGGGCCATCGCCGTGGTGGAGGTGGACTCCCACGTCCAGGCGGACGATGACGACGTGGGTCGGGACAGGGTCCAGGACGAGGACGGCTTCAGGATCTACACCCCGGATCCCGAGCTGCCGGGCAACCTGGACGGTCGGGGCACGCCCTGGGCCAGCGTGGGCGCCGACGACATCCGCATGGGCAGCCACTTCGAGAAGAACCGTGACGATATGGTCGACCTCTCGATCATGGGGATCTTCGCGCCCCGGCGGCAGCGCGGGTGGACGGGCTTCTACTTCCGCTCCCTGCGCGCGTTCCATCGCCTCGGCGAGGAGATCGACGATCGCTACGGGGACCTGGACGCGGCCGCGGCGATGGAGATCCTGCGGACCCCGGCCCTGGTGGACACCCGGGACTCCATGTGTGCGAGCGTCTACGAGCCCGCGCGGGCGGTCCTCCACTGGGCCATGGGGGAGGCGCCCGCCACGGACGCGCCCTTCGTGGAGCTGGACCTCGGACAGCTCGTCCGGGACGGGGGGGCGCGATGAGCCGCGCTGCGCGCCGGGCGGGGCTCGCGCTGGTGGCCATCATCCTGTCCGCGCTGGCCCCGGCGCCGGCCTGGGCCAAGGGCTTCACCGAGACGGCGCCGAAGAGCACCTTCATCATCGACGAGGCCTACCTGGTCTCCTGGGTGGATCAGACCTGGGACCACCGCGGCCGCGCGGGCGCGCTGGCCGACGGCATCGAGCGCTACGAGCCCGGCGGCGGAAAGCAGGGCGTGCTGGTGGTGACCCCCAGGGCCCGGTACCAGCTCCTGGTCACCAAGCTCCAGTACGGGATCCTGGACAGCCTGACCGTCGCCCTGGGCATCCCCGCGGTGATCAACACCGTGGTGGATCCGGGGCTCTCCTGGGAGCCCGGGGACTACATGCATCCGATCGGCCGGCCCTACACCGAGGAGGACTTCTGGGCCTGGGCGGCCAGCATGGGCCAGCCGAAGCCGACGCGGTGGAAGGGCAACCGCTGGGCCCTGTCGGACGTCGTCGTGGGGGCCCGGTACCGCTGGACCGATCCGATCCGCGCCGTGGTCGAGGCGGGGATCTCCTCCGCGCTCACCGTGACCTGGGCCATCCCCACGGGGCGCCCGGCGGACCCGGAGGAGGTCGTCGCCCTGGGCACCACCATGTGGGATCTCCACACCCAGGGCGATCTTGCGGTCCACCTGGGCTGGGACAAGCACTTCCGGTCCCTGGACTACCGCCTCACCCTGGGGCTGGATCTCTTCTACGAGGTGTTCTTCGAGCGCACCCGCAAGGCGGCCACCGGCGCGCTCCATCCCCTGCTCCTCAACCAGGCGCCCTACGTGGGCGACACCTATCGGGTCAAGCCCGGGGACTTCGCCGGGTTCTCCTTCGAGATCGGCGGCGCGCCCTACATGGGCCCGGCCCGAGCCACCTGGCTCAACGGCTACGACATGCTGAAGGCCAGGGAGCTCCCCCCCATCCTCTCCGTGGCGCTGCTGTACAGCTTCGTGGGCCTCCAGCAGACCGACTGGCGCTCGGAGCACGCCCTGTGGGACTGGGGGCGCGAGAAGCTCTGGCGACCGGGGTACAAGAACATCCTGGAGGGACGGGTGACCGTCTCCTTCCTTCGCCTCGGCGCCCCCCTCCAGGTCTACGCGTCCTACCGCACCCTCACCCTGATCCCCGGCAAGAACTGCCGGGCCCCGAACATCCTCTCCGCCGGGATCCAGATTCCCCTCAGGTTCTGGTAGCGAAACATCGAGCGCGACGTCCGGTGCGGAGGAGGACGCCGAGCGCGAGGATGAGGAGAAGGAGGGCCGTCGGGTTCCCCGTGGGGGCGGCGGTGCACGACGCCTCCACGATCCTGGCGTCGAGGGTGCCCTGGGCTGTGCCGAGGTCGGTGTCCTCGCCAGGGGCGGCGACGTCCTCGTCGGGGGCGATGGCGTCCTCGCCCCCGGTCACGTCCTCGCCGGGACCGGGGCCGCCGGGGCAACCCTCGTCGATGTCCCCGTCACAGTCGTTGTCCACGTCATCGCAGACCTCGTCCGCGTCGGGGTGGATGTCCTTCCTGGTGTCGTCACAGTCGTCGGCCTTGCAGGCTCCGTCCTCGTCTTCGTCGATGCAGAAGCAGAGGCCGACCTCGGAGTACTCCCAGGCGGGGGTGCCGCAGTACTCGTCCTCGGCGCAGTCCGCGAAGCTCAGGCAGAGGGGATAGCAGGACGCGCCGTCCTTGCCCTGGACGCAGAAGGTCCCGTCCGCGCAGTCCTCCATGCCCTCGAGGTCCGGGGTGCACGGGGCGCCCTTCTCCTTTCCGTTGCTCGGGACGCACTCGGACCAGCCGCCGGGGATCGGCTCACAGGCCTCGCCCTCTCCGCAGCCCCCCCCGGTGAGCGCGCAGTCGCTGGGGGGCATGCACGAGTAGATCTCGTCGGTGCAGGCGTCCCAGACGCACTCCTGCCAGGCCTCGGTGGTCTGGGCCCAGGAGCACTCGTCCTGCATACAGCCGAACATCTTGCTGAGCTTCTGCTGTGCCCCCGACGATCCCTGGTAGTAGCACTCGGTCTGGCATTGCTGGTTCTGGCCACACGCCACGATGCATTCGTAGGCCTCCTCGCAGGTCATCTGCCCCGCCTGGGTGGGGAAGCACGCGCCGATCTCGTTCGCGCACTTTTCGTAGGCGCAGTTCTGGAAGGCGTCACCGCCCAGGCCCCCGCACTCGGACTCGAAGCATTGCTGCATGAGCTGGATCTCGAGCTGGGCCTCGGAGGTGGCCTGGGACATGCAGTCCGCGACGCAGCCGTCATCATAGCCGCAGCCGTTCAGGCAGGTGTAGGCCTGCCCGCAGTCCATCCACTGGCAGACCGAGTTGTCGCAGGAGCCGTCGGGAAGGCAGCCCTCGGGGCAGTAGCAGATCGACGGGTCCTCCTGGCAGGTGGGGAGGGGGGAGCCGATCTTCTCCCCGATCCAATCCGCGACCTTGTCCACCCGGACCTGGAACGCGTAGCCTTTGCAGGGGTCGCCGTACTCGTTCCCGACGCTGGAGTTCACGCCGATGACCTTCCACTCCCCGTCGATCTCGAAGAGCCCGGGGCCGCCGGAGTCGCCGAAGCAGACCCCGACGCCGCCGTACTCGCTCACGAAGCCCTTGTTCTCGATCTGGACGATCTCCATGGTCCCGGAGCGCTTCAGGCCGCCCCCGGTCTGCTGGATCCCGTCGTTCACCCCGAAGCCCACGTAGAGGCAGTCCTCGCCGGTGAAGCTGTTGTTCATGGCGGTGTAGCTGTGGGGGACGGGGGTCACGCCCTGCACCGGGTCCTTCAGGTGCACCAGGCCGATGTCGTTGGCCCCGTTGTAGCTGGAGTAGTTTGGGTGGGTGAAGAACATGTCCGTGGGGTGGAAGGTCCCCGCCAGGGGCTTGCCGCCGTAGTGGGGCCGCGCGTCGGCGCCGATGAAGAACTCCACCACGTCCGGGCTGACCTGGAAGCCGTCGTGCTCCGTGAGGCAATGGGCCGCGGTGAGGACCCACTCCGGGTGGATCAGGGTGCCGGAGCAGAAGGCCCCGCCGTAGCCGTAGCCCTGGTAGTCGATCGTGAGCGCGCCCACGGGGTCCCAGCCGGTCTCGAGGGCGCCCCCGACCAGGGGAGCAGCCACCTTCTCCAGGGGCGCGGTCGGGGCCGGCTCCCTCACCTCGGTGCAGGCGGTGAGGATCAGCAGCGATGCAGCGAGGGCGAGGGTGCGGGGCATGGGGTCTCCTCCCGTGGGGGAACGTGGAGCAGAGAATCTACCAAGGCGACAGGCCGCGGTCAAACCGGGCCCACCCGAGGAGACTTGAACGGAGGCCTCCGGGGCGGTATGTTTCTCATGGGACACTGGAACCGACATGAGGAGGGACGACATGGGCAGCAAAGCCGTGGTGCTCCTGGCCGAGGGCTTCGAGGAGATCGAGGCCCTCACCATCGTGGACATCCTGCGCCGCGCAGGGGTGGACCTGGTGACCGCCGGAGTCGGCGGTCTCGAGATCACCGGCGCGCACGGCGTGACCGTCCTGGCGGATCTCTGGCTGGAGGACGCCCCCCGGGACGGGGACGCGGTGATCCTCCCGGGCGGCATGCCGGGGAGCGAGCACCTCGACGTGCCGGAGGTGGCCGACCTGGTCAGGGCGTACGCCGAGGCCGGGAAGATCGTCGCAGCCATCTGCGCCGCGCCGGCCCTTGCCCTCTCGCCCACCGGGGTGATCGACGGCAGGCGCGTCACCTGTTACCCGGGCTTCGAGGCCGCGTTCCCCGCGAGCGTCGAGCGCAGGGAGGACGCAGTGGTGGAGGACGGGCAGGTGATCACCTCCCGTGGCCCGGGGACGGCGCACCGCTTCGCGCTGCGCCTCGTGGAGCGGCTGGTGGACAAGGAGACGGCTGCGCAGCTGCGGGCGGGGATGCTCTGGGATCACCCATAGCTCCCTTCCCCGTGGGATGGGCGTCCACGCCCCGATTCTTCTGTGGGAGGGGCGTCCACGCCCCGATTCCCGCGGTGGGAGGGGCGTCCACGCCCCGAATCGGCCCGTGGACGGGCCTCCCACAAATCGGCCCGTGGACGGGCCTCCCACAAATCGGCCCGTGGACGGGCCTCCCACAAATCGGCCCGTGGACGGGCCTCCCACAAATCGGCCCGTGGACGGGCCTCCCACAA
>JBDRIT010000164.1:0-8684 GCA_043815665.1 Pseudomonadota bacterium | reverse complement strand
CGATCTGCCTGTGCTGAACAGCAGATGGACCGCTCGCCATGCTCACTCGAACTCGACGATACCCGGCATCGCCTTCGTTCGCCATCTTTGTCAGCACCGCCATCTCGACCACCTCGCTACGGCATCTTCGCTTGTTTTGGGTCTAGTCGTCCGACCCAGATCCTTCCACCTGCGTCGTATGCGATGTGGGTGCCGTCGGGGGAGAGCGCAGGATGGCGCGCCATGGGATGCGCGCCGGGGAGATCGATCGACACCGGCGTCGCGCCGGCGAGCTCCACCATCCGGAGGGTACAGCCGGTGACCGCGTCGCCGTCGTCCACGCATCGGTCGAAGACGAGGCGGGCCCCGTCCGCTGAGAAGCGGGGGTGGGCGCCCGCACCCAGCGCGACGGTCCGCCCCGTGGCGACGTCGTGGACATGGATCCCCGTAGCCAGACCCATGAAGGCCACCGCGCCGCCCTCGGTCGTCATCGTCGCGCAGCAGTACCGATCTCCCGGCGGGGAGATCCGCCGCTCGGTGGGACCGCGCTTGAGGTGGATCTGGTCGTCCCGCACGCGGACCCAGCGGCCCGGGTGCCGGTGGGCCGGTGCGGCCCCCCGGGTCCCGTCGAGGGTCACCGAGGACACCGGGACGGCGCAAGACCGCTGGCCCTCCTGCCGGTGCTCCAGCGCGGCGCCGTCGGGGCTCCAGACGGGCTCGTAGCCCACCGAGGCCCCATCGGCCAGGGGGCGCGCCGGCCCGCCCTCGACGGAGGCCACGAGCAGCTTCGAGAACCGATCACCCGCAAAGGCCAGGCGGGACCCGTCCGGTGACCACAGCGGCTGCTCGTATCCTCCCGCATCGGTGACCGCCCGCACCTCCACGATCCGCAGACCGTCCCCCTCCCCGGCCAGGGCCGCCGAGGTCACCAGCAACGCCGCACCCACAACCACCACGGAGACCTTCCGGCGGCGCGCCAGGAGGAGGCCCGCCACGACCAGGAAGAGCAGGAGCAGGAGCCCCGCCCCGGTCCCGGAGGACGTCACGGCGCACCCACCATCGGCGCCCCCGCCGATGTCGTCCTCGGACACCTCCCAACCGGACCCGGGGACTCCGGGCTGCGGCAGCCCGTCCCCGGGCTCCCCCGTAGGAGGGCCTTCAGGGACGTCGTCGCCGATGTCACCGCCGGAGGGGCCATCGCCGTAGCCCGGGGTCGGATCGTCCGGGACCTGCTGGTCCTCGGGCCAGAGGCCCAGGGAGCACCAGGTCTCCGTGTTCGCAGCGACGGAGCAGAGGCGGACGTTGGGCCAGTAGCCCGCCAGGGCCGCGGTCACCTCGTAGGTCCCCGGCGGGAGCGCCATGTCGTAGAGGCCCCACTCCCCGTCGGTCACCACGAGCACGGTGCCCGCCGTTCCCATGGCCTTCACCGACGCCCCGGGCAGGCGGAGCGACATGTCCGCGGTGCCCTGACCCTGCTCCTCGAACACCGTCCCCAGGAGGGTCCCCGTCGGGCCGTCCGAGGGGATCGGGGGATCCAGGGGCGGGTCCTCGTCCACGGAGAACAGGCCGACGGAGCACCAGGTCGTCTGCCCCGCGGTGACGGCGCAGACCCGGCTGTTCTCGTAGTACCCTGCGGCAGAAGCGGCGATGGTGTAGGTGCCCGGCGCCAGGGCCATGAGCCAGTCCGCATCGGGGGCCGCCGCGACGTCGGAGCCGTTGGTCCCGCCTCCGCTGGCCTCCACCAGGACGCCGGGGATCCGGACCGACATGTCGTCGCTGCCGACGCCCAGGTCCTCGAAGATCACGCCCCGCATCACCCCGGTGCCTCCGGGGTTCGGCTCCGGGTCGGGATCCGGGGTCGGCCCCGGGGAGGTCCCGTCGAGCCCCAGGGACAGGCGGATCGCCTGGTGGTGCGCCGCGGCCGCCGCCTGGCGCTCGCTGGGATCCGACAGGTACGTCGCGTCGATGGCGCAGTTGTCGATGAAGGCCAGCTCGGAGAGGGTAGCGGGCATGTCCGTGTACTTGATGACGTAGAAGTTCGCGGTCTTGCCGCCGCGGTCGGTGAGGTCCGGCCAGATGGAGGTCATCCCGTCCTGGATGCGGTTCCGCTGGTCGAAGGAGACCGCGCTGCCGTTGGCGTAGCAGAAGGTCTCGATGCCCGTTGCGCTGCCGTTGAAGGCGTTGTTGTGGATCGACGCGAAGCGGTGGGCCCCGTTGTCGTTCGCGTAGGCCACCCGCCCGGCGAGGCTCACGGCGACGTCGGAGGTGCGGGTCATGATGGGCGTCAGGTCCGGATCCGTCGCCATGAGATCGTGGAGGCGCCAGGCCACGTCGAGGCAGGTCGGCGCCTCCTCCAGGCCGCACCCCACCGCGCCGGGGTCGGCGCCGCCGTGGCCGGGATCGATGCAGATCTTGTAGACGGCGGAGGCTGGAGTCGTTGCGAAGACTCCCGCCAGGATCAGGCTCCACAGGAAGGGCTTTCTGCGCACCATGATCGACCTCGCGGCGGGGGTTCGCTCCTGGTGAAATAATAGAACCACTTCCGATGATCACGCGCAAGCACTTGATAGGCCGACCTCGGAACGGATGGGACGAGCGTCCCCTACTCCCCCCACCGCGACGGATCATTCACGACGTCGCAGTCCACCACGGCCCGCCCGGCGGGGTTGCGGAACGGGGACCAGCAGTACTCCATGAAGAAGGCCATCTCCTCGGGGCGGACCGCGTCGGGGCCGGCCTTCGGATGGAAGCCGTCCCGGAAGCTGTAGGCGCCGTCCGCGACGGAGTCGTCCCAGAGATCCCAGTTGGGGAAGACGGAGTACCGGGTCACCGCGCCGTCATGGAGCGCATGGATCAGGCGCACCTCCCGGGACGTGAGTGGCAGACCGAGGGACGCCCCCTTCAGCGCGACCAGGGAGAGATCCCGGTCCCAGTTCTCGTCCTCACGACCCTTCACGTCCGCTGCGGGATCCTGGTAGTGATCGAGGCGCTCGCCGAGGCCGATCAAGAGCGCCTCGGCGACGTCCTCCTGTGCCAGGGTCAGGGCCAGATGGAGCGCGGCCACGTGGTAATGGTCGATGATCTGGTAGTTGAAGTAGTTGATGCTCCCCGCAAACTCGTCGTACATGCTGCCCCAGCCCGCACCGCAGTCCACGTCCAGGGCCTCGCCGTAGCCCAGGAGCGCGGTGGCCAGGCGGGCGTCGCACTCCGCGTCGGGGAACAGGTCCACGTAGCCTGCCAGATCCAGGAGATCCTTCCCGGTCTCCACGAGGACGAAGGCGTTGCCCTCCGCGTCCCTGGTGCGGATGTTCCAGTCGTGCTCCGCCACGTCCCTCGCAAAGCGCTGCATGAAATCCAGCATCTCGATGGCCGCGTCCCGGACCTCGTCGTCCGGGGCCAGCTCGATGACGTAGGGCAGCCAGGCCGCTGCACGGTAGATGTAGGGAACGTCGTCCTTCGACCGCTGGGTGGTGACCCAGAGATCCCCCCAGGTGGGGTTGTCCGGGTAGTGGAAGCGATCCGCGTTCCAGCCCTCGTAGGAGAAGTACCAGTCGTCATAGTCGACCGCCTTCTTCTTCCCGCTGGGCAGGGTGAACTCATGGTTGAAGGTGACGATGTTCCGCGCCATCACGGTATCCACTGGGTCGTCCACGTCGTAGACGAACCCTTTCATGAGGGCGGTGTTGGACTTCGCGAACTGCTCGACGATCTCCCCGGCTGCGGAGTCCCCGGTGGCGAGGTACGCCCCGATGGCCTGCACCAGCACCAGGTTCGTCGGCTCTGCGTTGTTGTGACTCCCCCCATAGGCGGGCTGGTTCATGAAGGTGACGGTGTCCCCCTCCTTGACCGCGTCCACGTCGTGCCACCAGATCAGGTAGTCCGGGTAGCCCGTGGACGCGTCCACCCCATGGCTGGTCTCATAGACCCATGTGAAGTAGTCCGTCTTCTTCCAGAGCCCGGTGATCCGCTTCGTGAACGCAGTGATCTCCTCTGGAGTCACGGGCTCACCGACGTCGGGGCGCTCGTAGGAGAAGGACAATGCGAAGGGCAGGCCGCCAGGGGTCGTCGTCGGGGGCACGTCCGGGGTCAGGTCGGACGCGACCTCCGCCGGTGTGTCCGTGCCCGTGACCGTGTCCGTGTCCGGTGCAGCGGAGCCGCAGCCGAGCCAGCACGACGCCACGAGGATCAGGGGAACGAAGCGATGCATGCGTCACCTCCGCGGGGGAGTCTATCGCAGCGGATGTCCCTGCGGGAAACCCTACCCGCCGCTGGTGGCCTTCTCGAGGAGATCATCGATGGGCGCGAAGGTGGTCTGGAGGCCCGTGACCACGTCGTGGGTGTCCACCCCGGCGCGGGTACCGTAGAGGGTGATGTCCAGCACCAGGTTCGAGGCGGCCATCTCCAGGAGGGACGCCTCCGACGTGACCACGGCCCGGTTCTCCGGCTTGTCCTCGGCGCCTCCCACCAGCGCGTCCCGGTGGTCGCACAGGAGGATGATCTTGTTCCGCCAGTAACGGGCCAGGTCCACCTCGGGGATGCCATAGATGAAGTGCCGGCCGGTGCCCTCGGGGAGGGGAGTCCAGGAGAAGAGGACCACGTCGACGCCCCGGCGCACCGCGTCCCGCAGGGCGTCCCCGAGCTGCTCGGCTTCCCGGCCCCACAGGGACGCGTACACGCTCCGCCGCGCACTCCCGATGAGGTTCCGGGCCTGTTCGATCATCGCGTCGTACCCCTGGATCGTCCACGTCGAGGACGGCGCCACCTGCTCCACCAGCGCACCGAGCGCGCCCCTGAGGTCGTCCAGGGTGCCTGCCATGCGGTTCTCCAACAGACTCGTGAGCCGGCTGGGTTCCAAGGGGATGTAGCGGGCGGGCTTCGCCTGGATCGAGTTCACGAGGCCCAGGGTCTCCAGGCGGCGGAGGACATTGTAGACCGCGGAGCGCGGCACACCGGAGCGGGCCGAGACCTCGTAGCCCGTCGCCGGGTGGTTCTTCAGCAGCGCGATGTACGCCCGCCCCTCGCTGGCGTTGAAGCCCAGCTCCTTCATGGTGCGGACGATCCGCTCCTCCTGGTCGGGCCCCTTGGACATCTCACCCCTCCTCGTGAACGTGGGCACTGTAACTCAGACATGAGTCACAATCAACGCCGAGATGGATCCGGCCCGCCTTCAGGCGCCCCTGGCTCAACGAGCCGTCCGCGTGTATCATCCACCCCATGACGGCACTGGGGATGCCCATGAGGCTCCTCACGGTGATCCCCGGGAGGTCAGACATCCCTTGATCCTCTTCGCACTCAGCCTCCTGCCCCTCCTCGCGGGTCCCTTGCTGGTCCGCTGCCTCCAGGGATCCCCCTGGACCGCGCGGGCCCTGGACGCGTTCATCCTGGTCGCCGTGAGCGGCCTCATCTTCCTCCACGTGCTCCCCCACGCGATCCGGGAGGGCGGGACCTGGGCCACGGTCGCTGCGGTGATCGGCCTCTTCCTGCCCCTCATCGCCGAGCAGGCACAGCATCGGACCGGGAGCCTGACACTGAGCCCGGCCCTGGTGATGGCCCTGGGGCTCCTCACGATCCACGGGATGCTCGACGGGGTGGCCCTGGCCGCGCCACACCGGCACGCGGACCACGGCGAGATCCTCGCCCTGGCGGTGGTCCTCCATCGCCTCCCAGCGGGCCTGGCGATCTGGTGGGTGGCGCGCCCGCGCCTCGGGACCCAGGGCTCCATCGCGGTGGTCCTCGTCCTGGTGATGGGGACCACCCTGGGCTACGTGGCCGGACGGCTGGGCTTCGACGAGCTCTTTCACGGGTCCGCCTGGCACATCCTCCAGGCGCTCCTTGCCGGGTCCCTCATCCACGTGATCGTCCATCAGTCCCTGGGCTCTTGCGTGCCCCTGCGCGGCGCGGTCCGAGCCGCCTGGTGGGCCGGGGGCGCCGCGGCCGTCGCAGCCCTCACCCTCCTGGCCGGCACCGGTCATGACAACGATCACGGCCACGCCCACATGCTGCTGGATTTGATCGCGCCTGCCGGTCTGGGCCTCGTCCTGCTCCTGGCCCTGCCGAACCAGCGGGTCCAGGACCTCCTCTGCCGGGTCCTCGGGCACCACCACGAGCACCCCCACGACCACCACCATTGATCCCGGTTCGCGCCGGCAGGACCGCGCCCGGTGTGAGAGGATTGAAGTCCGCCCGTCGACTCCCCATCGTTCTCTCCTGGCGGGGGCGAGCGGAGAACGACCATGCGAACCTGGACAAAGAGGACTCTGGCTGCGCGAATCATGCTGCTCGCCACCCTGGCGTGCGGGGGCAGCAGCGCCGCGGACGAGCCCAGGAACGGAGGGAGTGAACCCATGACCTGGAACAAGCTGACGGCGACAGAGGAAGCGGTGATCGTCCACAAGGGGACGGAGCGGCCCTTCACGGGTGAGACCGTGGACCACCACGAGGACGGCACCTACACCTGCCGGCGCTGCGCCGCGCCCCTCTACCGGTCGGACACGAAGTTCGACTCGGGATGCGGCTGGCCGAGCTTCGACGACGCGATAGACGGGGCCGTGCGCGAGATCCCCGACGGGGACGGCCTCCGCACGGAGATCGTCTGCGCCGCCTGCGGGGCCCATCTCGGCCACGTCTTCCGCGGGGAGGGCCTCACGCCCCGGGACACCCGCCACTGCGTGAACTCGGTGTCCATGACCTTCGAGGCCGCGGGCGGCAGCGAGGAGGAGGCCTTCTTCGCCGGGGGCTGCTTCTGGGGCGTAGAGCACCTGCTCGCGCAGCAGGACGGGGTGCTCTCGGTGACCTCCGGGTACATGGGCGGACACAAGGACGACCCCTCCTACGAGGAGGTCTGCACCGGCGCTACAGGGCACGCCGAGGCGGTGCGCGTCGTCTTCGACCCGGCGAGGGTCAGCTACGAGACCCTCGCCCGCCTCTTCTTCGAGATCCACGATCCCACCCAGGTCAACCGCCAGGGTCCCGACTTCGGCACCCAATACCGGTCCGCGGTGTTCGTCGCCGGCGCCACCCAACGCCGCATCGCCGAGGGCCTCATCAGGACCCTGGAGAGCCAGGGCCTCGACGTAGCGACGGAGGTGCAGGACGCGGTCACCTTCTGGCCCGCGGCGGAGGTCCACCAGGACTACTATCAGCGCACCGGCAAGGCGCCTACCTGTCACATGCGGGTGAAGCGGTTCTAGACATTCTCCCCTGTGGGAGGGGCTTCAGCCCCGACTCTTCTGTGGGAGGGGCATCCACGCCCCGATTGCCCAAAAGGCATCGGTGTCGTATGAGCGGGGCTCCGTCCCGCTCGACTCAACCACATCGGCCCGTGGACGGGCCTCCCACAGAGAGCTACTTCGGCGGCAGCGCGGCGTGCTTCAGCTTGCGCTTCGTCAGCTCGGCATCCAGCGCGACCAGGGGGCCGGAGAGGTGGGTCGGCATCTCCCGCAGGGCCAGGCCGGGCCTGGGCTTCGGACGGATGCGGTGCATGCCCTCACCGACGGCAGGTCCGTCGGCATCGGGCTCCTTCGGATCGTAGATCCAACCCACCGGGACCTTGTCATACCGGAACGCGGCGAGGATCCCGGCGTACGCGGCCTGGAGGGCGGCGTCGGGCTCCTCTCCGAGCTTGCCCTGGTCGACGGCCTCTGCGCCGCCTGCCAGGGACCGTCCCAGCGCGTCCCAGGCGATCATCTCGCTGATCATCCAGGTGAGCCGCAGATCCCGGGCCGGTGCGAAGTCCTCGGCGGACCACGAGACGTTCCCGATCGCGTCGTCCACCGTCGGGGCCTCGAAGGAGAACGCGAAGTGGTCGTAGGCGACCGGCCCCGGGAGCCCGATGGACACCGAGATCCGGCCGATGCGACCGCCCTTCCAGAGCGCGCCGGTGGTGAGGATGTAGTCCACCGCGCGGAACCCGTAGTTGTCCTGGGTCAGGCCGAGGCGGTAGCGGTGCACCAGCACCCTGCGCTGCTCGCGCCCGAAGGGGACCTCGACGAGGTAGACGTGGCTGTAACGATGCCGCTTCGCGGCCTCGGCGGCGCCGCCCTGTCCCTCGGCCTTCACGTCGAAGACCGCCGGCTCCAAGGGCTCACCGTCCAGGGTCACGCGGTAGTCCAGGGGCAACCCGTCCCAACCTGAATCCGGTGCGAAGCCCTGCTGCACCGGGAAGCCGATCACCGCCGACCTCCGGTCACCGGTGTTGTGGAGGGTGTACCGGGCCTCCACCTGCCACCAGGTGCCGCCCTTGTCCCGGACCGGGGCGAAGGACAGCTCCACCACGTCCAGCGTGATCACCTCGTCGCGGACCGGGACGCAGACCGCCTGCCCCTCCAGGCCCGTCAGGATCCCCCCGCAGCCGCCGAAGGACGCGTCGTTGGCGGCCGCCGGAGCGGCAGCGAGAAGCAGGGCGGAAGCTCCGATCAAGACGAACCACCGGGACCTCATGTCGCCTCCTCTTGTGCACCGACAGTTCACACTCCCCGCGAGGAGTTCGTCCCACCATAACCGACTCCGAAGCCCTGGTCGATGGCAGGGAACCCGTGGGGGAGCCGACCTGACCCGGCGCGGGATCCAGGGTGATCGCAAAGTCGACGTTGAACGCGCTTGACCGATCCTCGGGACCATGATCTTCACTTTACGTCGAGGCCTTGCGCTTCGGCAGAGGGAGGATCATGCCGAAGCGAGAGTCTGGAAGAGTTGATACCCCGTCG
>JBDRIT010000163.1:0-18708 GCA_043815665.1 Pseudomonadota bacterium | reverse complement strand
TGCGGCCTGGGCGAGGAACCGGCGTCGAGGTCAAGGCGCTTCTACGAAGACGTGGTAGAGCCACTTCGAGGAGGAGCAACGCCGAGATCGGCGTCGGGGACCGGCCAGGGGGTATCATCACTTCAGCCGAGTTCATCTAGTCCGTGCGTTTCCTTGCGATCACATGGCGTGACCTCTGGCGGAACCGGCGGCGGACCCTCCTCACGGGCCTGGTGATGGTCTTCTCCGTCGCCGTGATGGTCTTCTTCATTGCGTTCGGCGATGGTGCGCACACCAAGATGATCCGCAGCATGACCGATTCCTTCCTGGGCCATGCGCAGATCCAGGCGGAGGGATACCTCGAAGATCCGGACCTCGAGCGGCGGCTCGACCCGGAGACGGTGGCCGCGATCACCGCCGCGCTCCCCGGAACCCCGGGGGTCACGGGCTTCGCACCGCGGGTCCTCACCGGCGGCCTCATCAGCAAGAAGGTTCCGGATCCCGAGGACCCCGACGACCTGGAGGCCTACAAGGCCATGACCTCCGAGGGCGCGCTGGTGGTGGGCGTGGTCCCCAGGATGGAGCGGACCGTCACGATCCTGGTCGACTCCGTCGTAAAGGATGATCCCGCGGCCCGCTGCGTGCGGGGGTGCCGGGCTGCCCTCGCAGAGGTCCATGCCTCCGATGACGCTGTCTGCGCTGCAGCCTGTGAGCACGCAGCGGTGGGCTTCGAGGGAGAGGAGTGCGCCGCGACCGCGGATACGGTTTGTGGGGGGAGCTGCGACCCGGACGATGATCTCTGCTCCGACGAGGACTGCAGGGACCGCTACGCGGACTATTGCTCGCCGGCTCGATTCCTCACGGATGAGGACCCGCTCCCGGACGATCTCCACCGGGGCGAGGTGGTCCTGGGGACGGGCCTGGGGAAGGTCCTCGGCATCGACGTCGGCGACCGGGTGGCCCTGACCACGGGTGCGGCCGAAGGGCGCAGCTACGGCGCCATCTTCCGCGTCGTCGGCCTGGTGAAGACCGGCAGCGTAGACATCAACCGGACCTTTGCGATCACGCACTACGACAAGCTCGGGGCGGCCCTCGGCATCAAGGGGGCGGCGACCTCGTACGTCCTCGCCCTGGATGACCTGGACGACGCGGACGCGCTCGTCGCCGGGGTCCGGGAGCGCCTCTCCGGCGTCGACGGGGTGGTGGCCCTCTCCTGGCGCCAGCTCTCCCCGGAGATGGACATCTTCGTCAAGATCGACCAGGGCAGCCTCCTGGTGATGCTGGCCTTGTTCGTGATGATCGTCGGGGTGATCCTGGCGAACGTCGTGACCATGTCGGTGATGGAGCGGACCCGGGAGTACGGCGTCCGCATGGCCCTGGGGGAGTCCCCCGGCCGGATCACCGCAGGGCTCCTCGGGGAGATCACCCTTCTGTCCCTCCTCGCCTCCGCGGTGGGGGCGGTCATCGGGGGCGGTCTCTCCCTCTATTACAGGACCGTGGGCCTCGACTTCGGGATGGGGGAGATGGAGACCACGGGTGTGGTCATCGATTCGATCTACAACACGGAGATCACCCTCTACGGCTTCGTCTTCGCTACGGGGACCGTCGTGGGGTTCTCTATTCTCGGCGCGCTGTTTCCGGCGTGGCGCATCCGCAAGGTGCGCCCGGTGGACGCGCTCCGGTTTGTCTAGGTTTGTCTAGGAAAGGAGGGACGACCATGTGGTGGTCCATGTCTTGGCGGAATCTATGGCGGAACCGGCGGCGCACGCTCCTGACCATCGCCGCGATCAGCCTGGGGCAGCTCGTGCTGATCATCATGGTCTCCTTCACCTCGGGCATGTTCGACATGATGCTCGGGCAGGTGGCCAAGTCGGGGATGGGGCACGTGCAGCTCCACCACCCGGAGTACCTGGAGAAGAAGACCGCGGGGCTGAGCATGCCCGACGCCACGAAGATGATCGCGGCCGTCGAGGCCTTGGACGGGGTGGACGGGGTGAGCCCGCGGCTCCTCTTCAGCGGTGCGATCCGGTCGAGTACCTCCAGCACCGTGCAGGTGGTCAAGGTCATGGCGGTGGATCCTGTGCGGGAGGCGCGCTTCAGCGCGCTCTCGGACAAGGTGATCGCGGGGGGCTTCGTCACCCCGCCCGAAGGCGCCAGTGACCCCGATGCCCCGGTGCGACTCCGAAACCGCAAGGGGATCCTCATCGGCGCGAAGCTGGCCCAGCACCTCAAGGTCGAGCTGGGCAGCAAGGTGCGCCTGGACACCGCCGGCTTCCAGGGGGCCACCGTCGCCACCGCGTTCTGGGTGACCGGGATCCTGAGGACCGGGTCCGACACCTTCGACAAGAACATGGTCCTGGTCCCCCTGGCCGCCATGCAGGAGGCCACCGGGGCCGGGGACGTGGTGCACGAGCTCTCGGTGATGGTGTCCGACTCCGGGAGGATCGAAGAGGTGGCCGCGTCGATCCGCGGCGTCCTGGACCTCCCAGCGGACGGCACCGTGGTCGAAGGGGGGGCGCCGGTGGTGGTCCAGCCCTGGTGGGAGGTGAGCCCGGATATCAAGCAGATGCTCGACCTGTCGGGGACCTACAATGGGTTCCTGTACATGCTCATGATGGTGATCCTCAGCGCGGGGATCCTGACGACGATGTTCATGGTCGTCTACGAGCGGCGCCGGGAGTTCGGGGTGCAGCTCGCCCTGGGGACGGGACGCCTGCAGCTCTTCTGGGGGGTGATGCTCGAGGCCCTCTGGATTGCGCTTGTGGCCGCGGGCGTGGGTCTGGTCCTGGGCGCGGTCGCCGTGTACTTCCTGGTGACCTACGGCCTCGACCTGAGCTTCATCGTCGGCGGCTTCGACTTCCAGGGGATGTTCATCGAGAACGTGTACCGGGGCTCTGCGGCCCCCGAGGTGTTCATCGGTCCCAGCCTCGTGGTGATCATCGGTACGGTGCTCTTCGCGCTGTGGCCCGCGCTCAAGGTCGCCCGCATGAAGGCCCTCGACGCGATCCACCAGGGCGGACAGGCATAGGACAGGAGGAACGAGATGAGTGAGCATGTCGTATCGACCCGGGGCGTGACCCGGACCTTCAAGCTTGGCGATGTGGCCGTGCGTGCCCTGCGGGGTGTGGACTTCGATCTGGATCGCGGGGAGTTCGCCGCGGTGGCGGGGCCTTCGGGCTCCGGCAAGACCACCCTCTTCAACCTCATCGGGGGCCTGGATGAGCCGACCGATGGGGACGTCTTCGTCGACGGGAAGCTCCTGTCCGGGATGAGCCGGAAGACCCTGGCCCGGCTCCGCCTGGACAAGATCGGCTTTGTCTTCCAGGCCTACAACCTGATCCCGGTGCTCACCGCATATGAGAACGTGGAGTACCCGCTGATCCTGAAGAAGGTCCCCACCGCGGAGCGCAAGCAGCGGGTGGAGGCCCTCCTGGACGCGGTGGGGCTCTCGGAGATGATGCACCGGCGCCCCGCGCAGATGTCCGGCGGCCAGCAGCAGCGGATCGCCATCGCCCGCTCCCTGGTCTGCGATCCCGTGGTGGTCCTCGCGGACGAGCCCACCGCGAACGTGGACTCGGAGACCGGCGCGGATCTCCTGAACCTCATGAAGCGGTTGAACAAGGAGAAGGGGATCACCTTCCTGTTCTCCACCCATGATCCGGCCGTGATGAAGGCCGCACGGCGTCTGATCCGCCTCAAGGACGGGCGCATCGTGTCGGACGTCCGGCAGAACGGGGCGGACGCGCCGGCGGCGGGCTGAGGCCATGTGGCGGTTCCTCGCCGTCTCCTGGCGGGATCTCTGGCGCAACCGGCGCCGGACCCTCCTCCTGGGCATGGTCATGATGTTCTGTGTCTGGATGATGGTCTTCTCCGCGGGGGTCGTCGACGCCGGCATGGAGAAGATGATCTGCGGACTCACGGAGTCCGGGCTGGGGCATGCGCGGGTCCAGCACAGGGACTACCAGGAGGACCCGGGGTTCGAGAACCGGCTGGAGGGGGAGCCGCTCGAGGCCGCAATGGCGGCGCTGGAGCGGACCCCGGGCGCGGCGGCGTGGACCCCGCGGATCCAGACCGGCGGCCTCGTGAGCAAGCACCTCCCGGAGCCCGAGGATCCCGACGACCTGGACGCCTATCGGGCCATGTCCTCCGAAGGGGCCGGGGTCCTCGGGGTGGATCCGGGCACCGAGCGTCTCGTCTCCACCTTCGCGGACTCCGTGGATCTGGATGATCCCGCGTCCCGCTGTCGCCGCGGCTGCGCTGCCGCGCTCGCCGAGGTGTGGGTCTCTGATGACGGCGCCTGCGGGCGGCTCTGCGCGGGCGCTGCGGCGGGCTTCCAGGGGGCGGCGTGCCTCGCCGCTGCCGAACCCCTCTGTGCGGATCGCTGCCCGGCGGATGATTCGTTCTGTGACCCCGCCGCTTGCGAGGAGACCCTGGCGGACTACTGCGAGCCCGCCCGCTTCCTCGCGGATCGAGATCCCGTGCCGGGGGAGGCCCACCGGGGGGAGATCGTTCTCGGCGCCGGCCTCGCCGAGGTCCTCGGCGTGGACGTGGGGGATCGGGTGGCCCTGACCACCGGTGCGCTCCAGGGCCGCAGCTTCGGTGCACTCTACCGGGTCGCGGGGCTGCTGCGCACCCGGAGCGTCGAGGTCAACCGCTCCTTCCTCCTGACCCACCGGGAGAAGCTCGCAGTGGGCCTCGGGATCCCCGGGGCGGCCACCGCGCTGGTGATCTCGGTGGACGACCTGTCCCGGGCTGAGGCCTACGCCGAGCGCCTGGACGCAGCCCTCGGGGAGCAGGATCCCCTGGTGGCGCTGGCCTGGAGCCAGCTCGCGCCGGAGCTGAAGGGCTTTGTCGCGATCAAGCGGGGCGGGAACCGGATCATGATGGCCCTCCTGGTGATGATCGTCGGCGTGATCCTTGCCAACGTGGTCACCATGTCCGTGCTGGAGCGGACCCGGGAGTACGGGGTGCGCATGGCCCTGGGGGAGTCCCCGGGGCGGATCGGCGCCGGGGTCCAGGGAGAGATCCTGATCCTCGTCGTCCTCGCAGTGGCCGTCGGGGGGCTCGCCGGCACCGGCGTGAACCTCTACCTCCACGCCGTGGGGATGGACATGGGGATGGGCGTGATCGAGGCCAACGGAGTGTTGATCGAGACCGTGTATCACCCAAAGGCGACCCTCAGCGGCTTCCTCTGGGCCGCGGGCACCGTGACCGGGTTCGCGGTCCTGGGCGCGCTGTACCCGGTGTGGCGGATCCGACGGCTCGAGGTCGTGGATGCGCTGCGCTTCCATTAGTTTTGGAGGAGTCCCCATGACTCGACCGTTCATCGGCCGCTGCCTGCTCGTCGTCGCGCTCCTCCTGAGCCGGCCCGCTGCGGGCACTGGCCTCTGGGAGAGCGAGGACGGCGACTGGGCCTGGGAGGGGGGCGGCTTCCTCAAGGCCCAGGGGATGGGCTTGAGCTATCGTGGGATCGACCTGTACGAGATCATGGCCGGCGCGGATCGCGCCGGCCTGCAGACCACCAAGCTCCGCCTGGGAACGGATCTCTACTGGCGGGATCTGCGGGTCGGCGCGGAGTACGAGCTGCGCCTGATGGTCCTCTCCCGGGGTATGGACTCCGGCGGCACCCTGCCCGGCTTCGGGTCCACCCAGGGAGGGCGTCCCCGCCTCTGGTCGATCCCTGCGGTGGACGGCTCCGGTCTCCTTCTCGAGAATGACCTGGATCGTTACTTCGTCAAGGCGGCGCTCGGGCCCATCGATCTGACCGTTGGACGCCAGGCGATCTCCTGGGGGAGCGCCTGGTTCTGGAAGCCCGTCGATCGGTGGAGTCCGTTCTCCCCCATGGACATCGACCCCGACGTGAAGCGGGGCGTGGATGCGGCGCGGGCGGAGATCTACCTGGGCCAGCGCACCAGCCTCGACCTCATCGCCACCTTCGAGCGTCACGATCACGAAGACCGGGAGCTCTGGGTCCACGGCGGCGCCCGCTTCCGCACGGGCTTCGGACGCTGGGACCTCGCGGTGTCCGTGGCCCGGTTCCAGCTCTCAGAGGACGGGAACTGGATGGTGGGTCTCGAGACCACCGGCGAGATCGGCAAGGTCGGCGTGCGCGGAGAGGTCGCGGCCAACGTCAACCAGGACGGGGAGGACTGGGACATCCAGGGGGTGGTGGGCGCGGACTACCACTTCCCCGTCAAGCTCACCCTGGCCGCCGAGTTTTTTTACAACGGGTACGGCACCGACCGACAGAAACGGTACGCGGACTACTGGATGGATCCCGCGGCCCTTCAGGCGGGCCCGGGGGTCGAGGTCACGCCGGAGCTCCTTGCGCTCCTGGGGACCTACCCCGGTGATCCAACGAAGGCCGATCCGCTCCTCGGTGAGCGCCTCCGGCGGGGCGAGGCCTTCAACATCGGCCGCTACTATGTCGGCCTCAGCGCGTCCCAGGAGCTCCACCCCCTGGTCCACCTCTCCGTGGCCGCGATCACCAACCTCCTTGACCCCTCGGCCCTCCTCATCGCCGGGATCCGCTGGTCCGTGGTCCAGGACGCCCGGGTCCTCGCCGGCGCCATGGTCCCCCTCGGCCAGAAGCCCCGGGGCCTCGACATCCGGTCCGAGTACGGCGCCATGCCCGTGGCCGGCTACGTGGTGATGAAGCTCTCCTTCTGACCCCCTCCCGGGCCCCGTTGATTTCGCGGTGGTCTCGGCTATAATGCAACGGGACTGCAAAATAGCCGAGATTGGGCCATGTACATCTCACGAAGCATCGAATCCTGGATCCGCCGCGCATCGAGGCAGTTCCCCGTGCTCCTGCTGACCGGGGCCCGGCAGGTCGGGAAGACGACCTTGCTTCGCCATCTGGCAGGAGACGAGCGGCGGTACATCACCCTCGATGATCCCCTGGCGCGTGCCCTGGCCAACGACGACCCGCGCCTGTTCCTCTCGCGGTTCCCGCCGCCGGTGCTGATTGACGAGGTTCAGTATGCGCCGGGGCTCCTTCCGTTCCTCAAGATGGCCGTGGATGAGACGCCCACGCGAGGGAGTTTTTGGCTCACCGGGTCGCAGCCGTTCCATCTGATGGGGGGTGTCTCGGAGTCCCTCGCAGGGCGGGTCGGAGTCCTCCAACTCCATGGGCTGTCGCAGCGGGAGATCCGGGGTGACGATGCCCCGGCGCCCTTCGTCCCGTTGCGGTCTTTCCTCGAAGGTCGTGCAGCGACCGGCGGTGCAGCCCATCCGATGGAGATTTTCCGGAGGGTCTTCCGCGGCGGCCTGCCAGCCTGTATCGCGGAGCCGGAAGTGGACCGGGAGATCTTCTTCGGCTCCTACGTACAGACCTGGCTCCAGCGGGATATTCGGGACCTGGCCCGGGTGGGAGACGAGCGGTCCTTCCTGCGGTTCCTCCGGGCCGCGGCGGCCCGGACCGGGCAACTCCTGAACATGTCGGACCTCGCCCGGGATGTGGACGTCGCGCCGAACACGGTGAAGGCTTGGCTGTCGATCCTGGAGTCCTCGGGAGTCGTCCTGCTCCTGGAGCCCTATCACACGAACCGGACGGTCCGCCTGGTGAAGGTCCCGAAGCTCCACTTCCTGGACACCGGCCTCTGTGCGTACCTGAACCGCTGGACAAGCCCGGAGACCCTGGAAGCGGGGGCCATGGCGGGGCCTCTGCTGGAGTCCTGGGCGGTCGCCGAGATCCTGAAGAGCTTCGTCCACGCCGGGCGGCAGGCGCCGCTGTCCTTCTATCGGGACCGGGACGGGCGGGAAGTGGATCTCCTCATCGAGTGGGACGGCGTGCTCCATCCCTTGGAGATCAAGCGCACCGCCACCCCCCGCCGTGACCACGTCCGGAGCTTCCATGCCTTGTCGAAGCTGGACCTCCCCGTAGGGACCGGGGGGCTCCTCAACCTGTCCAGCGACCTGATGCCCCTCGCCGATGATCGATGGAGCATCCCGCTGGGACTCCTGTAAGACGACCACCCCGAATCTTGTCCTCGGTTCCTCCCCAGGATCGTCCGTGTGAACCTCTGCCCGAGAGATGGGGAGGTCCTTCGGCGCCCTCGCTGTGCTCGATTGCTCAGGGATGACGGGAAACTGGCATCGACGCACGGTGCGGTGCGCTTGCCTTCGCCTTGAGCGGAGGAGATACTAGCGGCGGCTAACCAGCGGAGGGTCCGATGAGCGACGAAATGACACACTGGATCGAGTTCGACACATTGGAAAAATTCATGGTCGACGTGTTCCTGGGGCTGGGGGTGCCCCGGGAGGATGCGGTGGTCTGCGCGGAGGTGCTGATCACCTCGGACAAGCGCGGGATCGACAGCCACGGCATCGGCCGGCTCAAGCCCATCTACTACGACCGGATCAAGCTGGGCATCCAGGAGCCCGTCACGAACTTCGAGATCGTGCGGGAGGGGCCGACGACCGCGGTGATCGACGGGCACCACGGCATGGGCCACGCGATCGCGAAGCGCTCCATGCAGATGGCCATCGACAAGGCAAAGAAATACGGCACCGGCATGGTGGTGGTGCGGAACTCCACCCACTACGGCATCGCGGGCTACTTCGCCCTCCAGGCCGCGGCGCAGGGCTGCATCAGCATGAACGGCACCAACGCTCGGCCGTCCATCGCGCCGACCTTCGGCGTGGAGAACATGCTGGGCACCAACCCCCTGACCTTCGGCATGCCCGCGGACGACGACTTCCCCTTCTGCCTCGACTGCGCCACCTCGGTGAGCCAGCGGGGAAAGATCGAGGTCTATGACCGCGCGAACAAGGAGATCCCCTCAGGGTGGGTGATCGGCGAGGACGGCTCCGACCGGACCGACACGAAGCAGATCCTCGAGGACCTGGTCAAGGGCACCGCGGCCCTCACCCCACTTGGCGGCATCGGCGAGGCCAACGGCGGCTACAAGGGCTACGGCTACGCGACGGTGGTGGAGCTCCTCTGCGCTGCGCTTCAGCAGGGGTCCTTCCTCAAGGGCCTCGTGGGCTTCGAGGACGGCAAGCGGGTCCCCTATCGACTCGGCCACTTCTTCCTGGCGATCGACATCGAGGCCTTCTGCGATCTCGACGACTTCAAGCACACCACCGGCGAGATCCTCCGGGCCATGCGGAAGAGCAGGAAAGCGCCGGGGCAGGAGCGGATCTACACCGCGGGCGAGAAGGAGCACCTGGCCTGGCTCGAGCGCAGGGGCAAGGGCGCGCCGATCAACAAGGTGCTGCGGGACAACATCGACACCATGCGCGAAGAGCTTGGAATCCAGGGCTATGTTTTTCCCTGGGACTGATCACGGATTCACGACGCTCCCGCCCCCCAGCCAGTACCCGTACACCGGATCCAGGGTCTGGAAGTCGAAGGTCACCTCGGAGCCGGAAGGGACGCCGGGGATGAAGTTCCCGAGGTCCACCGCCGGGATGGGGTAGGAGGCGAGGAGCTGGGAGAGATAGTCGCCGATGATGAAGTCCACGATGGCGACCTTGAGGAGCCCCTCCACCAGCCCGTCCATGCCGTCCACCACGCCCTCTGACGAGATCACCTCCGTGGCGAGCTCCTCGACCGCGACCACCTTGATGCCCACGTGGTTGAGCCCGTCGGGGCCGATGGTGAGGAAGGGCTCCGCCTCGACCCGGAGGTGGCCGAAGAGCTCGAGCTCTCCGGTCTCGCCCTCCATGTCGACGGAGGCCCAGAGGTTCAGGGCGCCGATCTGCACCTCGACGCCGTTCTCCGCGGCGCAGGTGGTGATCACCGGTGGGAGGTAGGGGTCCACCTGGACGACCAGCGCGGTGATCCCGAACTGCTCCACCACCGGTCCGAGGACCTCGTTGGTCAGGGTGACGTTCATGTGGCCGCCCCACCACAGGGCGAAGAGGAGCTGGTTGACGAGATCCTCGGCGAGGGCCGCCTCCACGGCGTTCTGGGCGGGCAGGGAGAAGGTGCCCGGGTCCTTCCCTTCACAGTCCCCCCGGAGGATCGACCCCGGGGAGAGGTGGCCGATGAGCTTCTGGGCGGCCACGCCGATGTCCAGGTCCACGAACACACCGCCGTAGACGAAGTCCACCGCGGAGGGCCAGACCGAGAGGGTCAGGGGCGTGCCCGCCGCGGTGCCGGGGATCGCGGGGATCGGGATCTCCATGTCGTAGGAGGTGAACGTGGTGAGCAGCTCGTCGAGCATGGGGATCAGGCTGTCGGGGAGGTAGGTCTCCAGGTTCTCCTCGATGAGGCTGGAGATCGTCCCGTCGAACCAGTTCACCAGCCAGTCGAAGTACGAGCCGAGGCCCTCCACGATGTCTACGCTGACGCCCTCGATGGTTACGGACACGGACACGAGGTCGAGGTCGAACGCGCCAACCTCGTTGAGCGCAACGGTGAAGACGGCGTCGATGGACACCAGGTCCGCATAGAGGTACCCGATCGCGTCAGGGCAGGCGCCTCCTGCGACCGCGCTGACGTCGGCGGAAAGGTCCGTCAGGGTGGCCGACAGGGCCAATCCGCCGTCCACCGCGTCCAGGTCCAGTGGCCCGACTGTGTACTCGACGTTGTCGATGTCCACCTCCCAGGTGCACCATGCGATCCCTGGCCCCTCGTCTTCGTGAAGGAGCGGATGGGGGATGAACTGGTTGAGGTCGTAGCTGGACAGCACCGTCCACGCGAGGGTGGCCAGGTCGTCCAGGTCGGAGGTGTCGTCGTCGTCGAGGACCTCCTGGTCCAGCCAGGCCATGGAGCCGGCCACGAAGTGCTTCACGTCCGCGGGGCTGCCGGGGGGCTGGATTCCCTCTCCATAGAGGTACGCGCGGAGCCCCCGGCCTTTGCGGCCGAGGGCGTCCTCGATGTTGATCTTCACGAGGTTCATGCCCACCACCGCCTCGGTCACCGCGTCGAAGCTGCCGTTCCCGTTCACGGTGAAGGGGTGGCCGTTCAGGGTGGCCTGGGTGATCTCGTGGCCCTGGGCGGCGATGGTCCCCGTGACATGGACGACCTTGTCCTCCCAGAGGGTGGCGCCCCGGGGCGGGGACTGGATCGTGACGGTGATCACGCATTCGGGGGTCTTGAGCAGATCGTTGTCGCAGGCCCCGGCCTTGCAGCTGTCCTCGGTGCAGTCGTCCCCGTCGTCGCAGTCCATGAGCGTGCCTGCGCAGGTTCCGGCGGCGCACTGGTCGGCCACGGTGCAGGGGTCGCCGTCGTCGCACACGCCGGTCGCGTCCTGGTAGACGCACTCCCCCGCGGTGCAGAGGTCCGTGGTGCAGGGGTCGCCGTCGTCACAGTCCGACGGGTCATCGCAGTCCTCGGGCGGAACGAAGATCTCGGGCTCCACGGTCGTGTCCGGCACGATCGTCGTGTCCTCCGCCGTGGTGTCGAGCCCCGGCTCGCTGGTGTCCGGGCCCGGCGTGGTGCCGCCACCGCCGCCGTCGCCGCAGGCGGTTGCCAGGAGAAGGATCAGGCCGAGGATGGAGCGTGCGCACATTGGGACCTCCATTGAACAGGGTCACGGACAATCTTGGCTTGAAGAAGGCCGCCGCGCAAGGCGCATGCCGGAAATGGACGAAAAGGCGAAGCCTCGCCTCGAGCCGACGAGAGCCTGCACAATCCCAGCCGGGGAGCCGAACTTGACTCACTGGTAAGGAACTCTGACCTTTCAGGCGCCTAATGTTTGGGCACCACCAGGAAGAGGCTGTTGAGGTGGGCGGACTCGCCGGCGTGGTCTCCGGCGTCCAGGAACCGGATGTGGGCGAACCAGGTCCCGGTGGGGGCGCCGATTGCGTCCTCGTAGACCACCTCGAGGAGCCACTGATCCGCCTGCTTCTCCGTCGCGGCCAGCTTCATGCCGCTGTCCGGGCAGTTGCCTGTACCGATGTCGTAGCCGAAGCTCCAGGAGACGTTGGTCCGCCACTGGAGGTAGGACTTCACGACGCCGATGCCCTCGGGCATGGTGACGTGGGCCTTCTGGTCGTAGAGGGAGGTCGCGCCGACGGGGACGGAGATCTCGAGGCCGCCCCACCCGGGGATCTCGCCGTCGCTCCAGCCGTCCAGGTAGGGCAGGAACTGGCCCTTGCCGGCGAAGATGACGATGATCGGCTCCGTGGTGGTCGCGTTGCCGGCCGCGTCGAGGGCGCGGAGGGACAGGGCATGCGCGCCGTGGGGGCAGACCGTGGAGTCGAAGCTCCCGCGGCCCAGATCCAGGGCCCCGACCACCTCGTCGTCCACCAGGACCTCGACCGCGGTCACGGCCACGTCATCGGCCCAGGTCGCGTCCAGGGTCACCTCCCCGGCGATCGCGGTGTACTGGGTCAGGACCAGGCTCACCTCGGGGGGGTTGGGATCCGTGGGGACGGTGTCGTCGCCGGGCACCAGGGTGTCGTCGCCGGGCACGAGGGTGTCGACGCCGGGCCCTGCGGTGTCCTCGCCCGGGACCGTCTGGCCGCCGCCGTCGCCGGTGTCACAGGCGGTCACGAACAGGGCGAAGGCAAGGAAGCAGATGAAGAGATGACGATGCATGGGGGTTCCTCCAAACACGGGTTCTGAATTGGCGCCCTGACTATCACACAGCGAATCCCGAGTCAATTGCCAACGCGCGCTCCTTCTGGTAGAACCCACCTCTGGTGGAGGGTGAAGTGTCCGAGGTCCCCAGCAAGATCGGGCAGTACGAGGTCCTCGGGGTGCTCGGGTCGGGCGGCATGGCGGAGGTCTATCTCGGGCGCCACACCCAGCTGGGGAATGCAGTGGCCATCAAGGTGCTGGACGCCCGGTACGATCGGGACCCCTCCTTTCGGCAGCGCTTCGTCGACGAGGCCCGGATCCAGGCCAACCTCAAGCACGGGAACATCCTCGCGGTCCAGGACATCATCGCCGAAGAGGACCTCACCGCGATCGTCATGGAGTACCTGGATGGGGTGGAGCTCTCCCTCTACCTCAAGTCCCGCTCCACGGGGATGCCCACGCCGCAGTTCCTGGCCCTGATCCTACCCCTTGCGGATGCGCTGGCCTATGCCCACGAGGCGGGGATCGTCCACCGGGACATCAAGCCCTCCAATGTGTTCCTCGCGCGCCAGGGCAGGCTGGTGGTGCCCAAGCTCATGGACTTCGGCATCGCCAAGCTCCTGGATGCATCCATCCAGTCCCAGCAGACCGCGGCGGGTGCGGTCCTCGGGACCCCCCAGTTCATGGCACCGGAGCAGTTCGAGGATGCCAGCACCGTGGATGCGCGGGCGGATGTCTTTGCCGCCGGGTCCCTGATGTACCTCCTCCTGGCGCGGCGCCTTCCCTTCCGCGGCGAGGGGATCTCCGAGATCATGCGTCGGGTCCTCATGGAGACCCCGGAGGCGCTCACGGCACAGCGAGATGATCTCCCTCCGGGCCTCGAGGAGATCGTGTTCCGCTGCCTCGAGAAGAGGCCAGCGGATCGGTACCAGACCATGGCCGAGCTTGTGGTGGCTCTCCAGGAGATGGCGACGCGGGTCCCCGCAGTCCCTCTTGAGCCGGGGGATCTCCCCGAGTCCGTGGACGAGGACGGGCTCAGGAGCAAGGTGGGCCTCGCGAGCACCACCGGGGAGACCCTCACCCGGCGGAAGACCCACGCTGACGAGCCCGAGCCTCCACCGACGATCCCATCCCGCCACGCGATGCCCGCTGTGCGACCTGAGGGTTCCGGGGGCGTGATCCTGCCGGGTCCTCCGCCCGAGAAGCCGCGGCGGAGCCGGACCGGGCTCTGGGTGCTTCTGGTGCTCCTCATCGGGGGGGCAGCGGGTGTCGGCACGGTCATGTACCTGCACCAGGGCCATGTGGATGACTCGTCGAAGGATGCACCCGCCGATGACGGGGAAGGCGGGAAGATCGGTCCGTCGGACGTCTCCGAGGCCGGGAAGGCCCCCCGTCGCGTGGCTGAGTCGCCCGCCCGATCCGTGGCTCGGGCGCCCCGGGGAGAGTGGCCCGGCCTCCCCGCTGCGTCCAAGGTCCAGCTGGGTTCGCGCCTCCATCATCCCCCGAAGGGGGAGCTGGATCGACACCTCTCAGCGCTCCTCGCCCTGGGCTGGGAGGGTCTCGAATCCGGGGACCTGGAGGACGGTGAGGAGGTCGCGCTGTGGATCACCGCCGGCGACCTCGCCGCCTGGGTGCGTGAGATGGGCAGGACCCCCATCGGGCGCCGCCTCCTCCCTCACGTCGAGAAGGCCGTGGCCCCGGTGCAGGGGAAGGGGCTCAAGCGCAGCCACCTGGATCACATCATGGAGATCTTGGACTCTCCGGATGCGTCCCGGTACGTGGAGTTCCAGGTCAGCCTCCAGTGCGAGACCTTCCGCCTCGTGGACGAGGGGCAGGGCGACCAGCTGGGGAAGGCCACCGACGCGCTCCTCGCTCAGAAGGGCCTGACCTTCGACATCTTCCAGCGGCTCAAGACCGCCTACGGCAAGGATCCGCTCCTGAAGGCGGAGATCGCCGCCCGCGCCCTTGCTTGCATCACCGAGAAGTGACAGGTTCAGGACAAGCAGGAGGTGACTGATGGCTCGCAGGATGTTGGTGAGGCTTCCGTTGGTGTCCCTTCTCTTCTTCATGGTGGTCCTCGGCGGCGCCGGCTGCGGCGGCGGCTCGAAGGGAGGCGCCGTGACCCTCGACCTCGCGGAGGGCACCGACGGCGATGCGAGCGGCGCGGCGGACGTCGCGCTGGATCTCGGCGATGACGAGGCCGCTCCACCGTGTCCGGACCCCGACCTCGACTCCGACGACGACGGGACGCCGGACTGCCTCGACGAGGACGACGACGACGACGGCTTCCCGGACGACCTGGACTGTGAACCCCTCGATCCGACGGTGTCCTACGGGGCCCTGGAGGTCTGCGACGGCCAGGACCAGAACTGCAACGGCCTCGTGGACGAGGGCTTCCCGGACACGGATCTGGACGGGGACATGGACTGCGTGGACGACGATGACGACGATGACCTGATCCCCGACTGGGACGACAACTGCCCCGTGGACGAGAACCTGGAGCAGGAGGACGTGGACGGCGACGGTGCGGGGGACCCCTGCGATCCCGACGACGACGATGACGACGTGGACGACGACGTAGACAACTGTCCCCTCACCCCGAACACACTCCAGACAGACAGTGACGAGGACGGCTTCGGAGATGCCTGCGACGTCTGTCCGGAGCTGGCCGATGCGGGAGTGGACACCGACGGCGACGGCATCGGCGACGCGTGCGACGCGTTCCCCTATGACGGCACGGAGGCCTTCGACCACGACTTCGACGGGATCGGGGACAACGAGGACGGGGACAACTTCGACTTCGGTGTTCTCTCCTACTCCTATGATCTCGCCGACGCGGGCGTCGGGGAGGACCTCGGCGTCGCCGGGGATCTCTGGCCCGCGGCCCGCCATGATCGAGCGGGCACCGGCGCCAGCCTGGGCGTCGGGGACCTCACCACGCCGGTGGCTGCGTCGCGCATGTTCCTCGGAGGTCTGGTGGACCCCCACGCGGTGGATCTCGTCGACGTGAACGGCGATGGCAAGGAGGAGGTCGTCATGGTGAGCGGGGGGCGGGTGGTCGCGTTCCGCCCCGACGGCTCCCTGCTCTGGTCGACCCCGGTGCTGGGCGCGGGCGCTCAGTTCCTTCGCGGGGCCGCGGATCTCGACGGCAACGGGACCACGGAGCTGGTCGTCATGCGTGACGCCAAGCCCGGCGCGTTCTGGGTCCTCCGGGGGTCCACGGGGAACGTCGCCTTCGCTGAGGAGGACTGGGCCGGGGATCCGGTGGTCAACGGGTCCATCCAGCTCGCCGGCGCGCTCCACGAGGACATCAACGGGGACGGCCTCTGGGATCTGGCGGTCGTGGGCAGCTATCCGGGGGTGCTGGTCCGTATCCGCGTGGTTTCCTTTGCGTCGGGGATCGACGCACCCCAGGTGATCCACCACTGGGAGACCGATGCGAGCATGGTCGGCCAGACCATGGTCATCGGCGACGTGGACGGGGACGCCGTCCAGGACCTGGTCCTCCAGAACGGATACGGGACCGTGGAGGTCCTCCCCCTGGACGGGGAGGAGATCTCCGTGGCAGCGAGCGCACCCACGGACTGGCTCGCGAGCATCGTCGCCCTGCGGGACGTCGACGGGGACGGCGACGACGAGATCTTCTCCCTGAGGACCGCGGTGCCCTCCAAGGTGAGCAGCATCCGGGTCCTGGACTGGCAGGGCGGCGGCCTGGTGGAGCTCTGGAGCGACTTCACCGACAACGCCACGGACCTCCGCGTGGCCTATCCGTGGGCCGATGCCCTCGCCGACATGGACGGTGACGGGCACCTGGACCTGGTGCTCTCGGTGCTGGTCGGGGATGCGGACTGGGTCCTCGAGATCCGGGATGCGGCCACGGGCGAGGAGCTTTCGACGCGGTCCGGCCTCGTCCCGGTGGAGATCGTCGGTGCGCTGGGGGCCGGGCCGCCGATCCTCATCTCCGTCACGGGGAGCGACGACCCCTACGGGTTCGGGGGGGACGTGGAGGCGGTCCGGATGGTCGACGGATCGATCGAGACGATCTGGAGCCTCCCGATGACCCAGCCGGCCTGGGGCAGTCGGGTACGATATCCCGTGGGCGACACCAGCGGGTGCAACTACGGGGGCGCCAACTGCGGTCTGGTCCACATGGAGGAGGCGGGAGTGATCTGGGGCCTCTTCCTGCGGGACGACGACGGGGACGGGCTCCCGGAGACCCTGATCAAGGTGGATCTGGCCGACGGGGACATCCTGGCGACGCAGCCGCTGTTCAATCCGGCGGGGATCCCCGGGGTGATCTGGCGGGTGCCCAGGGCGGTCAAGGTGGGGTCCCTCGTGCGGATCATCCAGCTCAGCACCCTGGGCATCGCACGGGTCCTCGATGGGGATCTCAACTTCAAGAACAACCCCTATCTCCTGGGGAGCCTGGGGGGGGCTGCAGCGTCCCTCGCCGGGCCAGGCAAAGGGACGCCGATCCTCCACCAGGGGACCGCGATGGGGCGGATGCTCCGTCTCGCCCACGATGTGGACACGGCGACCCCCTTCCCCCTGCCCCTCGGGGAGATCGCCGACCCCCTCGCCGGTGCCCTGTTGGGGCTCCTGGACCCGGATGGGAGCGGCATCGAGCTCCCCGTGATCGGTCGTCGGGTCGACGCCGAGACCGTGATCGTGGAGGTCTTCAACACCAACGGCGATGCCCCCCTCTGGCAGTGGACCGTGCCCCCGGGGAAGACCATCGCGCGGACGCTCTTCGCCCGGGTGGATGCAGTCCCCGGTGAGGAGGTGGTGTTCCACCTCAACGACGCGGTGGGGACGGACGGGAACGCGTTCATGGTCCTCTCCGGTGAAGACGGGTCGGAGCTCTGGAGCGCCGAGGGGCAGATCCCCTTCGCCGGGTCCCGTCCCACCCGCGGTCTGGACCTGGATGGGGACGGGCGGGACGAGCTGGTGAGCGGCGCGCACGGCAGCTCCCTCTCGTTCTTCTCGTCTGTGGACGGCGCGCTCCTCTGGGACTCGGACGAGTCTCTGGGGTTCGACACCCAGAACGTGAGCGCGATCACCGGCGCCGAGCTCGCTGCGGGGGGGGCCGGGATCGTCGTGACCAGCTCGAGCCGAGTGCTGGGGCTGCAGGTCACCGGGACCGACCCGTGGGAGGTCGGCCTCCTCTGGTATCGGGATGCGATCGCCCCTACGGCGCCGGTGCTCCTGGATCTCGATGATGACGGATGGGACGACGTGGTCTACTGGACGGGGAGCGACGGTCTCGTCGCGTTGGACGGCGAGACCGGTGTGCCCCTCTGGGTCCGTCGATACAAGGGCGGGGATCAGCTCCCGTCCGAGTCGCCGCTGGTCGGTCCTCCCCTCGCGACGCCCGTCGCGGGGGACGTGGACGGGGACGGCGTGTCCGAGCTCCTGGTCGCCTCCTCGGACGGGTTCCTCTACTGCATGGCCCCCGACGCGGGCGGGGCGTTGAAGTGGACGATCTTCTTCGGGGTCCGGCTCTTCTCCCCGATCCTCGCAGATCTGGACGGTCTCGGGCACCTGGAGATCTTCCAACAGACCGGCGACGGGTTCCTCTACATGCTGGATCAGATCGGGTTGTAGCGCTCCCGTCATCCCGCGCGTGTCGTTCCCCAGTTCGGAGAATTGCTGGGTTTTCGAGTCCCATGCCGGCCAGTGCCGCCGGATCCAATCCGAACCGGGAGCTCGTCGACCGGCCCCTCCCACGCGCGCCGCAGAACCCCCCGCTCCGGTCGCACGGCTGCGCCGGGCTCCCTTCTCTCCCCCCTCGGGGGGGCGAGGGGGGTCTTGATATTACCGCCAACGTCTATTTCCAGGGGCCAACCTCCCCCCCGTCGCCTCTGGCGACGTCGCCCCCAATGGGGGCGATTTGACCGTGCATGCTGTGACATTCGGGAGGGCTTCGGGCGAGTGCCGAGGCCCTCGGTGGGTTGCACTTGGCACGGGAAAAAATCTCCCCCTTGGGGAGGTGAGCTGCGAAGCAGCGAGGAGGGGGAGGACCCTCGGCACCGTACCCACCAATCCCGCGCTCACCCACCAATCCGTGGATTTCCTCCAGACCCCGGTCCTCGCCCGAGGCCATGGAAGTACCGGCACCGCCCACCCCGTCCCCGGGGGGGGAGGAGCGGAGCGACGGGAGGGGGGGGGCCGGCCGACCCAACGTCGGCGCTCCGAGACCTCTCAGTCGCCGTACCCCTCGGGATGCGCGATGTGCCACTCCCAGGCGGAGCGGA
>JBDRIT010000162.1:0-13793 GCA_043815665.1 Pseudomonadota bacterium | reverse complement strand
CCGACGTGGTCGCCGGCGAGCCAGATGCGCGGCGCGGCGCGGGCCCGAGCCGGCCATGGGGGGCGGGCTGCGCCGGCGCGCGGGCAGGGGATCGCGTGGGGCCAGCGGCGGAGGTCCTTCAGGACCAGGGCGTCGTCCGTGACAGGCCCGAGGTCGAGGCTGCGCAGGGTCGCGAGCGCGTCCTCGATGATCGCGTCGTCGGCCTCGCCGGAGAGCGCACGGAAGGCCGTGTCACCATAGTAGACGTAGAGCATGGTGACGCCGTCCTGGGGAGGACCGGGATGTCTGAGGACCGCGTGGGCCCGTCGCCCCGGGATGTAGATCGTGGTGAACGCGGGCCAGGGGAGGTCCCGGATCCCCAGGGCGACGGTGATCCCGGCCGCCGAGGTCTGCGCAGCCAGCCCCGCCGCCGCCGTCTCGGACAGATCCGCGACGAGTCCGGCCACCGCAGGAGCTCCCGTCGCGACGATCACGGCCTTCGCCAGGGACTCGTGCTCCCAGCCGCCGCGGCGCCAGAGCACCCGGACCGAGTCGCCCTCCGAGAGGATTCGAACGACCTCCGCGCTGGTTCGCAGGCGGCCCTCCAGGTTGCGCCCCAGGTGCTCGACCAGCTCCCGGTACCCGTGGGCGAAGGCCCGGCCCGGGAGGCCTCCCAGGGCCATCCTCGCGAGGGGCGCCGGGGTCGCCTCCAGATCCGTGAGAAAGAGCAGCCGCGCGGCGGCGGCCACGATCTCGCGCGCGGGCTCGGCCAGGGTGGTGGGGTCCTCGATCCGTCCCTGCGCGAAGGCGGCGATCTCCGCCCCCGCCCCGTCGGGAAGGTTCCCGGCGACGGCGTCCATGGACGCGCCGAAGATCACCCCGCCGCGGATCGCGACGCCGAGGCGCTGCGGCGTCTCCAGGAGGCCGTCGGGCTCGAAACCGGGCACCAGGGCGGGGTCGGGGGGCACCAGGGCCCCCAGCTCGCAGGAGATCCCGTCACGGCTGCGCGTCGCAGCCCGTCCGCCGGGCGCGGCCTCCCGCTCCAGCACGAGGATCCGCTTGTCCGACAGCGCGTCGGCCGCAGCGAGGCCGGAGAGGCCGGCACCGACCACGACCAGGTCCCAGTCCCCTTCGTCGGCCTGGACGGGCGCGGCGAGGCAAATGGCCAGGAGCAACACGGCGGCACGCCGTGCGGCGCAGTGATGGGGTTGAAAGATGGTCAAAGTCCTCCGTGGGGGCTATTATAGGGGACGGTTCGACGGAGATCCAAGGGGAACCCATGGGGAACGCAAGGAGCAGTCTCGTCCTCGTCGTCGTCCTGACGGTCGTCGGGGCCTGTGGCTCGGGGGGGAACCCGCTGCCACCCACGGACGTCGCAACGGAGATCGAGACTGTCTGCGTGGGCTGCGCCGACGCCGCCCCCGTGGATCTCTCGGATGCGGTGGAGGGCCCGTTCTGCACCGTGGCCTGGAGCTGGAAATCCATCAGCGCCTCCGGCGCCACCGCCCACCTGGCCCGGGAGGAGGGCGGCCTCCTCTACGTGTCCGCGTACGGGGGCCTGTACGCACTCGGGAAGTCGGGCAAGGAGGAGTGGGTCTGGCCCGACGACGACGCGGAGACGAGTCCAATTTCTCCGGTGGACGCCCAGCTCGGGACCCCCTCGGTGGGGGAGGTGGGCAGGATCTACGTCGGCACCGCGGGGGAGGGGGGCTGGGAGGACGACCCGGCGCGCAAGCCGCCCCAGGTGCTCTGCCTGAACCAGGGGGGGACCGGGCGCTGGGCCTTCGACGTCACCGCGCCCGTGCGGGCCGCGCCCACGGTCCTTCTGAGGCAGCCCGGCGTCAACCAGGTCGATGTCCTCGTCCTCACGGAAGACGGGACCCTCTACAAGCTCCATGACAACAAACAGAACTCGGTCTTCCGTCGATGGTCCATCCCCGACGATCCGGGCCCGGGCGCGCATGCCTTCGCTCCCCTCCCTGGCGCGCAGGTCCTCGCGGACGAGCGGGAGGGGGTGGAGCCCGTGGCCTGGATCCTGGGCGTGGACTCCGTCTCCCTGGTGCGCTGGTGGAAGGAGGGTGAGGGGACGGCAGAGATCGAGGTCGCCGAGGTCGCGTGGACCGTGCCCCTCCCCGAGGACACGGAGGCCACCTCCAACCCGGTGCTGGATGCGGACGGGGTCTTCCACTTCGGCGCGGGGACGGATCACCAGGGGGAAGGGAACTACGCGACGGTGCGGATCCTGTCCCTGGACCGGGACGGGACCTGGGTGGGCGGCGCCGACGGCGTGAGCCCAGCACTGAACTCCACCGCGATCACCGGCCTGACCGAGGGCCTGGGAGGCACCTGGCTCGTGGGCACCTCGAACAACGGGGTCGCGATCCTCTTCGCCGCCACCGGGGAGCTCCTCGCCAGGCACTTCGACAACTTCCTCGACGTGCCGGCGCCGGTGCAGACCGCGGACAAGCTCGTGGTCTCCTCGTCCATCCCTCACTGGGTCCACGTGATGGGGCTGGACGGGGAGGTGCGGTGGCGCCTCAATCTCCAGGACTCCATCGAGGGGGTGGTGGACTTCAAGCTGGCGCCGTCGTCGCCCCTGGTGGGCCCCGATGGGACGGTCTATGTCCACGCGGGCAACGCGGTGGTGGCCCTCTCCTGCACCGGGGCGCCCCCGGCCTCGGTCACCTGGCGCCGTCACGGGGGCAATGACAAGAACACGGGCAACCTGGTCCACAGCCTCCCCTGACCATGGCCTCGAGACGGATGAAAGGGACGCGATCATGACCGACAGGCTGACCTTCCTCGAGTGCCTCGAGCGCCGCAGGGTGCTGCTGTTCGATGGCGCGATCGGGACCATGCTCTACGCCAAGGGCGTCTACATCAACCAGTGCTACGACTCGCTGAACCTCCACGGGGCCAAGCTGGTGCGCGAGGTCCACCAGGAGTACGCGGACGCGGGCGCGGACGTTGTGGAGACCAACACCTTCGGCGCGAACCGCGTCAAGCTCAGGAGCCATGGCTTCGCGGGGGAGCTCGAGGCGATCAATCGCGCCGGGGTCGCCCTGGCCCGGGAGGCCGCGGGTCGGGACGTCTACGTCGCCGGCGCGATCGGTCCACTGGGCCTGAAGATCGAGCCCTGGGGGCCCACTTCGGTGGAGGAGGCGCGGGAGATCTTCCGGGAGCAGGCGGCCGCCCTGGCCGCGGAGGGGGTGGACCTCTTCATCCTGGAGACCTTCGGGGATCTCAACGAGATCCACCAGGCCCTGTCCGCGGTCCGGGCGGTGTCGGACCTCCCGGTGGTGGCCCAGATGACCCTCCAGGAGGACGGGAACTCCCTCTATGGGACCCCTCCGGAGCTCTTCACCCGCCGCCTCGAGGAGTGGGGCGCGGACGTGATCGGCGTGAACTGCAGCGTCGGGCCCAAGGTGGCCTTCGAGGCCGCGGAGCGGATCCTCCAGACCACCTCATTGCCCGTGGCCGCGCAGCCCAACGCGGGGAGCCCCCAGAACGTCGAGGGCCGGAACATCTACCTGGCCTCCCCGGAGTACTTCGAGGAGTTCACCAAGCGCTTCGTCCAGGCGGGGGTCCGGGTGGTGGGCGGGTGCTGCGGGACCACCCCAGACCATGTGCGCGCCATGCGCAAGGCGGTCCTCGCCACCACGCCGGAGAGCCGCCTGCGGGGCAGGGCCGGGACACCGGTGTCGGTCGTGGAGACACCGCAGGAGGTGCGCCCCGAGGTCCCCCTCGCGGAGCGCTCCCCCCTGGCCCGGAAGATCGCCAACCGCGAGTTCGTGGTGAGCGTGGAGCTGGTGCCCCCCCGTGGGGTCCGGGTGGAGCGCATCATCGAGCGGGCCCGGCGCCTCAAGGAGGCGGGGGTCGACGTGATCAACATCCCCGACGGGCCCCGGGCGACCGCGCGGGTGGGCCCCTTGGCCATGGCCCTCCACATCCAGCAGGAGGTCGGCGTGGAGACTCTCCTGCACTACACCTGTCGGGATCGGAACCTGCTGGGGATGCAGTCGGACCTCCTCGGCGCCCACGTCCTGGGCCTGCGCAACATGCTCCTGGTGACCGGAGATCCCCCGAAGATGGGGGACTACCCCGACGCGACCGCGGTCTTCGACGTGGACGCGATCGGACTGGTGAACATCGTCACCCGGCTGAACCGCGGTCTGGATGTGGGCGGGAACGACATCCAGGGCACCACGGAGTTTCTGATCGGGGTCGGTGTGAACCCCGGAGCGATCAACCTGGAGCAGGAGCTGAACCGCTTCTACTGGAAGGTGGACGCGGGCGCGCACTTCGCTGTCACCCAGCCGGTGTTCGACGTCTCCCTCCTGGAGGCCTTCCTGGAGACCGTGGAGAGGCGGAAGATGCGGATCCCGATCCTCGCAGGGATCTGGCCCCTGGTGTCCTACCGCAATGCGCAGTTCATGAACAACGAGGTCCCCGGGGCCCAGGTGCCGGCGGACATCATGGAGCGGATGCGAGAGGCGGAGGCCGGGGACCGGGCCCGGGCCGAGGGCATCGCCGTCGCCCGGGAGGTCTACCAGCGGGTGCGCCCCCTCATCGACGGCGTCCAGCTCGCCGCGCCCGGGGGAAGGGTGGAGTCGGCGTTGTCGATCATCGCTGATGGGTCTTGACCAGGAAGCCCTGCCGGTTTACCCTCATTTGTAATCTGAACCGAGTTGTATTTGTCCCATTTGAGGAGGGAGACATGAGACGGACCCAGACTTCGACCTTGATCTCGACCTTTGCCGTGCTCGCTCTCTGTGTGGCGCTCGCGTCCTGCGGCGACACCGGCAGCACCGCTGCCTGCACCGACGGTGCGTCCATGGCGTGCGTCGCCGCGGACGGCGGGGCGGGCACCCAGACCTGTGTCGGCGGCGGCTGGGGCGCGTGCGTTCCGTCCGCTGCCTGCGTCACGGACCAGTCCGAGCAGTGCACCACCGCCTGTGGGACCACGGGGGTGAGGACCTGCCTCGCCGGCGCGTGGGGGGCCTGCACCTCCATGGCCGTAGAGCAGTGCAACGGCACGGACGATGACTGCGACGGCGTGGTCGACGAGGACATGGCGGCGGTGCCCTGCAACTGCGGCGCCGCGGTGGGCACCAAGGCCTGCATCGGCGGGACCTTCTCCCCGTGCACGGCGGGTGACGCAGCGAACGCGGAGCTCTGCGACAACCAGGACAACAACTGCAACGGCCAGGTGGACGAGGGCGTGACCAAGCCCTGCACCACCGACTGCGGCGACGGCGTCGAGACCTGCTACTACGGTGAGTGGGGGGAGTGCGACGCGCCGGCGGGCACGCCCGAGGTCTGCGACAACAAGGACAACGACTGCAACGGCGCCGTCGACGACGGCCTCGGTGACCTCACCTGCGGCCTCGGCGAGTGCGAGCACACGGCCCCGGCCTGCGTGGGCGGCGTGGCCGGCACCTGTGACCCCATGGAGGGCAGCGTTGCTGAGATCTGTGACCAGGACTTCGACAACGATTGCGACGGTGAGACCGACGAGGGCCTGCTCAACTGCTGCAACGAAGGCGCGATGGGCGAGTGCTCCTCCAACACGGGTGAGTGCGAGAAGGGGACCTGGACCTGCGGCGCGGACGGGAGCTGGGGCACCTGCACCGGGAAGCTCCCCTCCGACGAGCTCTGCGACGGCAAGGACAACGACTGCGACGGCGCCGTCGACGACGGCAACCCCGGTGGCGGCGCGGTCTGCGGCTCCGACATCGGCGAGTGCGAGAAGGGCATCGAGACCTGCGTGGGCGGCGTCATCGTCTGCCAGGGCGAGAAGACCGCCTCCACCGAGGTCTGCGACGGCAAGGACAACGACTGCGACGACACCGTCGACGACGGCCTCTCCGTGGATGAGTACGAGACCAACGAAGCCTGCAACAACGGCTTCGAGCTGGAGGACCTCGAAGAGGAGGCCGAGGAGCCCGCTGCCTTCGCCGGCAACCTCTACAAGGGGAACGGGGGCAACGACGAGGACTGGTACAAGATCCACTTCAACGAGGCCTCGGACCTCATCCCGCCCTGTGGATTCAGCTTCAACGATATGTGCTATCTCCTGGACTTCGAGCTGCTCCAGGCGGTCGACGGCCAGGAGTTCTGCGTGAAGACGGGCGACTGCGCGGATCCGGACTTCGAGGCCTGCGGCGGCGCCGAGGACTTCCTCGTCATCGGCTGGGCGGGCACCTGGGGCCTGAACGACGACCAGGACATCTACATCCAGGTCAAGGGCGCACAGACCTGCTCCCAGTACTCGGTCGAGGTCACCCCGTACTCCATCTGCCCCAACGACGGCCTCTGCCCCTGGGAAGACGGCTACGTGGAGCCGGGGAACTAGGTCTCGAGCTCAGAGCTCCCCTCGAGTCAGTCAGCTCTGATCCTACAGCGAACCCATCCGCCCGATCCTAGCCGGGGAGCCAGCGACCCGGATTCCCGCGATCCTAGCCGGGGAGCCTGCGACCCAGATTCCCCTGGCAGTGACCGTGCGAGACGAAGTTGGTGCCGGCCGTCGGGGGAGGGGAGAAGAATCCGGGTCGCGGGCTCCCCGGCTGGGTTGCGCCAGTGTTGGACGACCGCCCACGCCTGGGAGAGGGGACGGGCTCTAAACCCAGTCGTTCGGGTCGTCGGTGTCCTTGGGGGGCGGGAGGGTGTCCCGCGGCGGGGTCGTGGGGGCCTGCTTTCGGCCGTCGGCGAGGTACCGGATGACGAGCCCGAGGAGGACCAAGAGGGCGATGAAGATCAGGGCCAGGAAGACCCAGCCCCCGATGTAGAGCCGCTCGACCTCCCGGGTGGCGCCACAGCCGGCGGTGGATCCCATGAGGAGGGTCGAGAGGACGGTGATGGCAATCAACGTTCGATCCATGGTCGTCTTCTCGTCGTTCGTGAGTCTTCTCGCGCCCATACTAGACCAACTCCAGCCGCGGCACAAGGTTTCCCCTCAGCCGCCCCCCCCCAGCATCGTCCAGGCGATGGCCAGAAAGAACAGGGCGGCGAGGCCGCCGAAGATCCAGGCCGGGGTGAGTCCGGGCTCCCGGGGCGGCTGGACGCTGGTGGGTCGTCTCGGGGGGGGGGCCTTCTTCCTGGCCGTGGCCCTCTGTCCGGGCGTCCCGGCCTTCGCCGGTTTCGGCCCCTGCGTTCGGCCGGGGCCTCCCTTCGCGTCTCCGACCGACTTCGTCGGTGCCGGTCTCGTCCTCTTCCTCGGCCCATGGAGCCACTCTGCGAGGGCCCGGGGGCCCGCTTCGGGATACTCGTTTCCCAGGATCGCCTCCATCTCCTCCAGCGCGACCGGGGCCGCGGGGCGCGCCTCGACCCCCTTGGCGAGCATCCGGCGCAGGAGATCGGCGAAGGGCGGCGGCAGGCGCGTGAGGAGCGCTCCCGGCGGGGTGAACCCCCCCTGGGCCTGGAGGATCTGCTCCCGGGTGTCCACCGCGTCCAGGAAGGGCTTCACGCCCGTCAGCGCGCCCACGGTCACCAGGGCGAGGGAGTAGATGTCCGCGCGGCCTTCCAGGGGTCGCCCCGAGGCCTGCTCCGGGGCCATGTACCGGAACTTGCCTTTGACCAGGCCGGTGCGGGTCTGCTCCATGCGCCCCTCTCGGAGGGCGATGCCGAAGTCGATGAGGGTGACCCGGCCGTCCCGGCCCAGGAAGATGTTCTGCGGGCTCACGTCCCGGTGGACGATGCCCAGGGGGTTCCCCTCCGCGTCCTCGAGCGCGTGCGCGTAGGCCAGCGCATCCAGGAGCTCCGAGAGGATCCAGGCCACCAGCTCCGGCGGCAGCTTCTTCCGCTTCTTCATGGCCTCGGCCAGGGTCTGGCCGTCCAGGAACTCCGTGGCGAGGAAGGGGAGGTTCTGTTCCTGGCCGTAGTCCAGGGTCTCGATGATGGCCCGGTGGCGGAGGAGCGCGCCGGTGCGGGCCTCGTCCTCGAACATCCGCCGGTGGTGCTCGTCCTTCCCGAGATGCGCGTGCATCACTTTGAGCGCGACGATCTTCTCGAAGCCCGACGCACCGGTGAGAACGGCTTTGTACACCGTGGCCATCCCGCCGCTGGCGAGCTCCTCCACGATGCGGTATCGGCCGAAATGGGTGTACTGCGGCCCAGCCATTGCGCACCTCCGCTGCCCGGATTGTATGCTCGAAGGACAGGATGGCGAAAAATCTCCCCGTCCCACAGTCGGGGCTGAAGCCATCATGGCCGAAACTGTGGGAGGCCCTTCAGGGCCGACTCTGTGGGAGGCCCTTCAGGGCCGACTCTGTGGGAGGCCCTTCAGGGCCGACTCTGTGGGAGGCAGACTTCTGTCTGGCGACTGAGGTCAGGCGGGAGGCGGGCCGGTCGGGGCCGCTGCAGCTCGGCGGCGGCAACGAACCCCGAGGCGCCGGCTCCTAGAAACCGAAGTCGGGGACGCAGAAGCCGAACTCGCAGATCATGTCCTCGAGGCAGTCGTCATCGGTCTCGCAGCTGCCGTCGTCGACGTCGGGGCTGCAGTAGCCCATGTTGCAGACTTCGCCCGCGTCGCAGTCGTCGTCGGTCTCGCAGTCGCCTATGTCCATGCCCACGTTACAGAAGCCCAGGCCACCGCCGAATATCTCGCACTTCTCCTCACCGGGGCAGTTGTCGTCGGTGAGGCAGACGCCCATGAGGCAGATCGTGGTCTTCGTGGGGAGGATCTTGTTGCCGTCGGCCTTGAGGTTGCACACCGACCCGCCGAACTCCGTCGGGCACGCGCCGTTCTCTCCGCAGAGGGGCATGGAGTAGCACACGTTCGTGCCGCCCTCTTCCTCGGCCATGTAGCAGACCTGCTCCTCGGAGCAGCCGTCGGTGAAGTCGGGTTTCCACTCGCAGGCTTGCGCGGGCTGGACGGGCTTGGTCGTGCAGACGCCGTTCTTGCACTCCTGGGTGCCCTCGCAGTCGGCGTTGGACTGGCAGCCTGGGACCACCTTGTCGTGGCAGCGGCCCTCGTTGAAGAACTCGTCGTCGATGACGCAGTACTGGTCGCTGGCGCAGTTGTCGTCGTTGGTGCAGCCGTTCTGGCAGATGCCGTTCCAGCAGTACTGGCCGTCCTGGCAGAGGCCGCCGCACATGTCGCCGCCGCCGCCGCCGCCGCCGCCGCCGCCGCCACCGCCGCCGCCGCCATCGTCGCTGCCGCCGGAGTCACAGGCAAAGGCCATCAACGCTACCGAGAAAACCACAAGGATCATGCGCTTCATGTTGTTCTCCTCCATGAGTCTGATTGAAACGTGCGGCGTATAGATACCAGACGTGGGGAAAAATTCAAGGAAAGATCTGGAGCGAAATCAGGGCCCCATGAGGTGAAGTGCCAAACCCCAGACGATGAAGAAGCACGCGGAGGCCACGAGCCAGGGCCAGCGGAGGCGGAGGGCATCGTAGCGCCACGCGAAGCCCCCGAGGGTCCCCAGCCAGCCCAGGAGGGCCAGGCCCATCACCAGGGACCAGAGGGGCGACGGGATGTCGTGGACGATGAGCTGGGAGAGGTAGCGGGTCTCCAGGGTCTCCTTGGTCTCCGGGGAGCCCGAGGCCCGCTTCCAGGCGGCCAGCGCCCCGGCCATCTCGCTGTTCGCCGCGTCCAGGGTCTCTCCCCGAGCCTTTGCCAGGGACGAGGAGCCGTAGTAGAGGGCGCGGACGTCGTCGTATGCCGAGACGGCGCCGGGCCAGTCGTGGGCCTCCAGGCGGGTCCGGGCCAGCTCCAGGAGCCGCCCGGCGGCTGCCTCGCGGACCCCGTTGCCGGGAAGGTACCACCGCCCAGCGCGGAGATAGAGGAGCTGGGCCCGGTCCATGTCGCTCTTGTCCCATGCGGCGTCGGCGGTGGCCATGGCCCGGGTCCCCTCCACGTGGACCTTGATGACGACCGCGCCGACCACCAGGAGGGCGGTGACCGCGACGAGGATGACCCGGTTCCTGCGCGCTGGGCTCATATGAAGTCGCGCCTCCTGAAGAAGAGGACCGCGGCCACGATCATCACCACCACGTAGCATCCTGCGTACCCGTAGGACTCGAGGACGTAGAGGTTGGTGACCTCCTTGCCCAGGAGGATCTCCTGGGTGACGTTGAACACCGACAGGTCCGGGAAGACCCGCGTCAGGGCCTCGCCGAAGGGGCGGAGCATGGGCGCCTTGTTGAAGAGTCCACCCCGGGCCGTGGAGTGGAGCATCTCCTCGATGAGGTAGACCACCCTCCCGGAGAGGAAGATCGCCAGGGTCAGCACCCCCGAGAGGATCGGGGTGGAGAAGGACGAGAAGAACAGCGCCACCGCGCTCACGATGGTGAGCTCCGCGAAGATCAGCACCAGGGCCTTGACGAGGACGCCCTGGAACGGTACCGAGTGGACCCACAGGACGCCGAGCCAGATCACGGCGAGGATGCCCATCTCCACGAGGAGGATCAGGAGCATCCCGGCGTACTTGCCCAGGATGAACTCCCAGCGGTACAGGGGCCTCGCCAGGACGGTGTAGATCGTCTTCCTCTCCAGCTCCTTGTGCACCAGAATCACCCCGATGGTCACCGAGATGATCACCCCCATGAGGGAGATGAAGAAGAGGCCGAAGTCCTGGACGATGCGCTGCTCCTGGCCCAGGACGGCCATCTCAGCGAGGAGCAGGGACGAGAGGATCAGGGCGAGGGACGCGATCATCAGCGCGATGAACGCGCGGTTCCGGGTCGCCTCCCGGAAGGTGTTCGTCGCGATGATCCGGATCCGTCGCAGCGTCAGGATCATGACGCCTCCCCCTTCCCCTCGCCCGCCGCCCGGATGAAGACGTCCTCAAGGGTGGCGGTTCGGGTGTTCACGGACCGCACCTCGGCGCCCAGCTCCACGAGCTTCGCGACGAGGCGGGGTCCGTCGGCGTGGGGGGCGGTGAGGCGCACCGTCCTGCCGACACGCTCTGCGATCCGGCCGAGCCCCCCCAGCGCGTCGTCGAGGTCCTCCCGGTCCGTGGCCGCCTCGATCTCCACCTCCGTGGCGCCCTCCGCGACGAGGTCCCGGGTCACGCCATGGCGCACGATGCGTCCCTTGTCGACGATCGCGACCCGGTCGCAGATCATCTCGATGTCCGAGAGGATATGGGACGAGAAGAACAGGGTCTTTCCGCGGGCCTTGGCCCGGGTCAGGATGTCCTTCATCTCCTTGCGGCCGATGGGATCCAGGCCACTCAGGGGCTCATCCAGGATCACGAGATCGGGGTCCCCGAGGAAGGCCTGGGCGATGCCCGCGCGCTGGAGCATGCCCTTGGAGAACTTCCTGAGAGTGCGATCCCGGGCGTGGCCGAGGCCCACCATGTCGATGAGCTCGTCCACCTGCTTGTCCAGCGCTGCGCCGGACAGGCCCTGGAGGCCCCCCATGAATCGCAGGAGCTCCCGGGGCTTCAGGTAGTCGTAGAAGTAGGGCTGCTCCGGGAGGAAGCCGACCCGGCGGCGGACGTCGGGATCGGTGGCGGGGCGTCCGAAGACCAACGCCCGCCCCGCGGTGGGCTGGATGAGCCCCATGATCATCTTGATCGAGGTGGTCTTGCCGGCGCCGTTGGGTCCCAGGAAGCCGAAGACCTCCCCGGGCTCGACGGTGAGGGAGATGCCGCGCACCGCCTCCACGACCTTCCGGCGGAAGCCGATCTTGAAGGTCTTCTTCAGGTTCTCGAGCTGCAGCGCAGCGACCGCGGTCGTCGGGCCCGCCATGCGCGTCCTCCTCCTCGGCCCCTCAGTCGCCCGCGGATCGGTACCACGCGATGGTCCGCTCGAGGCCGTCGTGCAGGTCCACCTCGGGCTCGAACCCCAGGTGGGTCCGCGCCTTGTTGATGTTCGGGATCCGCAGCTCCACGTCGGGATAGTTCCACTCCACCATCCGGACCTTGGAGGCGGAACCGGCGAGGCGGGCGATGGTGGTCGCCAGGTTGTAGATCGTCACCGTGGCCCGCGGGTTGCCGATGTTGAACGCGTGGCCCAGGGCCTCCTTGCGGGACATGACCAGCAGGACCCCGCGGACGATGTCGTCGATGTAGCACCAGCTCCGGATCTGGGCCCCGTCGTTGTGCACGAGGAGGTCGTCCCCCTTCAGCGCCCGGACGATGAACTGGTGGACCGCGCCCTCGCCGACCTGCCGCGGCCCGTAGATGTTGAAGGGCCGCACGGAGACCGCCGGGAAGCCGTACTCCTTGTAGTAGTTGTGGGCCAGGTGCTCCGTCGCGAGCTTGCTCACCGCGTAGGTCCAGCGGGCCTCACCGACGACGCCGAGCTGGGCGAGGTCTCCCTCGCTCACGTTGTACGCGTAGCGCCCGAAGACCTCGCTGGTGGAGAAGTCGATGAAGCACTGGACCTTCCCCTCACGGTACGCCGCGTCGAGGACGTTCAGGGTGCCGATCATGGCCACCTTCATGGTGAGCACGGGATGCTGGATCACCGTGTCCACCCCGGCGATGGAGGCCATGTGGATGATGTGCTCCGCGCCCTTGACCGCCTCTGCGACCACCGCGGGATCCATGATGTCTCCCTGGAGCAGCCGCACCCGGGGATGCGCCGCAGCGGGGGAGCCGGTGTAGGCGTCCCGGTGGAGGTTGTCCAGGAGGACCACGTCGTTGTGATCCGCGAGGGCCAGCGCGAGGGAGCTCCCGATGAAGCCCGCCCCTCCCGTGATCAGGATCTGTTTCCCCTCAACCATCTTGGTCGATCTCCTGTGTGTTTCGTGCCAGGTCGGCATCGTCGTCGATCTGGTGGAAGAAGCTGGGAGTCAGGAAGGGATAGCGTGACCGCCGCCGCTCCTCCTCCCCGGCGAAGTGCCGGGCAAGGGCATCCATGTTCCAGGCGGTGAGGCGCTCACGCACCTCGCCCCGCTCACGAATGTTGGCATGGTAGTATGTGCGGTAGACCATCTCCAGCGCCTGGCCGGCCTCGGCCCGCTTCCAGAGATGCCCGGCGACGAAGTTCGGGTTCACCCGGGCGCCGGGGAGCTTCGACGCGATGGAGATGTGCTCGAGGCCGCGAGCGACCCGCTCCTCGCGCTCCTCCATGGAGATTCCGTGGTGCTCGAAGAACTCGTTGAAGCCCAACTCGAAGTAGATCTCCCACGAGTCGGGGCAGAACTCCACCCCGGTGCGCCCGTAGGCGATCGCCCTGTCCACGGTGTCCATGGTCAGGCGGGGCACGAACTTCACGATCTCCGTGGCCCAGGTGTAGAGCTTCGGATTGAAGGGGAAGAGGCCCTTCACCCACCCGCGGTCCTCGCCGGAGCACTCCGAGGGGGGGACCGACCTGCGGTCCCCGTCCGCGGCGCGGCAGTAGCCGACGATCGCGTCGGTATAGATCGACAGCCAATCGAACTTCCGGTCCGCGATCAGGTGGTTGAAGAAGTACTGCTGTGCGTTGATGAACACCATGTCCGCCACGAAGGGCTCATAGCCGAGGGACGCGAAGCGCAGCACCTGGTTCGGCGGCATGTAGGAGGTCTCGGCGAGGCGGAAGTCCTTCGCCATCTTGCGATCCATGCGGAGCTCCAGGCGCAGGGCCTGGGTCCCGAAGATCGCAGCCAGGACCAGGAAGCTTCCGGCGAGCAGCGCGATGCGGTTGTAGCGGCTCTCCAGCAATGTGACCCCCTGCGAAGACGGGGTATCTGTAGCACAGAAGCCCGCAGGGGGGAAGGGCGCGTGGTGCCTCTCCCAGGGCTATCGCAAAGTCGCCGCTCACCCAGCGGTCTATCGAACTCTGTCTTGACTCGGCTGGAAGAATGGTCCGTTGCCGTTGCCGTCGCCGTCTGACGATCGATCACATCTTTTCGCTCATCGCGATCGAGCCTGGGT
>JBDRIT010000161.1:0-22582 GCA_043815665.1 Pseudomonadota bacterium | reverse complement strand
TCGACCCCGAAGCCCATGTCCGCATCAAGATCACCGGTGGAGAGGGCATCCGCAGACTACTCGGCCCCCCCGACTGCCGCGCCATGACGTGAGCCGAAGTCCGCATGGGGCCAAGGTTCCCATGGAACCGGATCACGTGGGCGGTTCAACAGGTGGGGTGAACTCAGCCCTTCGTAGCCTCCAGCAACCGTTTCCGGTCCTCCTTGGGGAATTTCTCGATGGCGTAGCGGAGCGTGGTTCGAGGTAGGCGGGGCCCCTTCTCCAAGAGGTAGGCCTCCAGGCGATCCCGGTCCGCCTTCCCTGCCTCCCGGAGCATCCAACCCACGGCCTTGTGGATCAGATCTTCCTTGTCGTCCAGGAGATCGGTGGCAACGGCGTAGGCAGTATCGAGAAATTCCCCCTTCTTGACCAAGGAGACGAAGGCCACGGCTGAGCCACGCCGAACCCACAGGCTGTCAGACGAAGTCCACCCCTTCACCTCCGTAGCCAACTTGGGATACATCTTGACCAACGGCGAGAGAACCGAGGGGACCAGGTTGTCCACCAACCCCCAGTTTCCGCAGGAGGTCTCAAGCCACCGGTGTACATCTTTCACCAGCGCCGGATCCGCCTCATCCACATAGGCCGCCACCACCTGAAACCCATGCCCGGGAGCCTCCATGTGGGGGTCCTTCACCATGATGTCGCAGTATTCGATGGCATCCTGGAGGACCCACGCCCCCTTGAGCCCCCGAACAAACCCCTTCATCCACTCCTTATAGGCAGGGTAGTCCACGCCGTAGGCGGTGATGGGATCCTTGAAGTACTTCTGGAGCGTTTCCACCCTGGCCTGGCTGGAGTGGCTCTTCATGAAGGTGATGGCCTCGCGGGCGGCCTGCTTCGGGTTCATCGATACCACCTCATCGGAGCTGGGGTCACATGGATCGCCTGTGGCCGACAAGGAGGGTTCTGTCAACTGCATCCCTTTGAAATTGTTCATTTCTATTCGGGGCGCAGGAGTTCCCTCTGGACTGTTCGGCCCAGCCCGGCCAGGGACAAATAAACTGGAGTTTCGGCCGGTTGAATGCATCACATCCTCCCGTAAATATCGATTTCGCACCTGCAGCGGGGGGGTGTCAACAACTTCTTGGATTCCCGGTAGGGCAGGTTTGGCGCGAAATTGAGGGGCAGGGACTGACCCAGAGCGTGTCTCCATCGTTGCACCTCCAACCATTGAAGGATATAAGGCAACGACACCTTGGAAGGACCACCTTTACGTTGAGTCAGACGGCGTCTACCGGGAAGATTTCAAGTCAAGTTGGGAGAGCAAGATCCTGACAATCGAGTTTGCTCGCGACGACGTGGTAGGCTGGCTGCGAAGCGGGTAAGAACTTTCATCCGTGTTTTTCGGGTTCTTCGCGATCGAGCCTGGGTAGCCGCTTCCTGTTCATCGTCCCGAAGCGAATCACATAGAAGCGAATCTCATCATCGGCTACGTGACCGTGGCCGTCGCAGTCGCCGTCGCCGTCGCCGAACGTGTCCTGTTCATCAACTCCCGACAAGGAGATCCCATGTCCGATTCCATCCCAGCACTCTGTCATGAGAAGCTCCATGTCTACCAAGCTGCAATCGAGTTCCTTTCGCTGACAGAGGAGGTCTTCGGAACGCTCCCGAGAGGCAACGCAGCTCTCGTCGACCAGCTCCGTCGCGCTGCCATGTCCATCTGCCTCAACATCGCAGAGGGAAATGGGAAGCGGCACCCGGCGCGGTCCTTCCGTCGATCCAGGGCTTGCGAAGGCGGTAGCAGATCTGCCCGTCCGGAATGGTGGAGAGCCGCTCGAGGGACAGGGGAGACCTGAGTCCATACCGGCAGAGCCGCTCCAGGCCTTCTCGGTCCTTACTCTGCGGCGACCTGTTCGACCAGCCGCACCACGGCCTCGGTGTCGAAGCCGAGCTCGGCCAGGAGGGAGTGCGTCTGCGCGCCGGGGGACGCGGGGGCCGATCGGATGGTCCCGGGGGACCGGTCCAGGCGCACCGTGGGGCCGAGGACGAGATCCCCTCCGTGCCCCTCGACGACCTGCCCCCGGGCCCGGAAGGTCGGCGCCTCCACTGCATCCGCCAGGGTCTCCACCGGAGAGACGCAGGCCTCCACCGCGTCGAAGGCCGCCAGCCAGTCCACGCGATCCGCCTCTGCGAGGCGCATCGCGATGGCCTCCCGCAGCGCAGCCTGGCGACCGGGGACGAACTGCCCGGCGGCCATCCCGTCGAGCCCCAGCACCCCGAGGAAGGCACGGAAGAAGTGGGGCTCGAGCGCGCCCACCGCCAGGCGCCTACCATCCCGCGCCGCATAGACGCCGTAGCACGCCAGCCCCCCGCTGAGGGCCGACTCCCCCGCACGATAGGGCAGGCCCACCTCCCTGAAAGCCAGGGGGGCGATGGCCAGGGACAGGGCCGCGTCGGCCAGCGCGACGTCCACGCGCTGCCCCTCCCCGGTCCGATCCCGATGGCGGAGAGCTGCGACGATCCCGAAGGCTGCGTGGATCGCACCGGCCACGTCCGCGAGCTGGAGCGCCGGCACCGAGGGGGACTCTCCGGGGGGGGCCAGGAGCTCGAGGAGACCCGTGGCCGCCAGGAAGTTGAGGTCGTGGCCCACGTCGTCCCGGCGCGGCCCCTCTGCACCGTAGCCGGTGATGGAGCAGTACACGAGGCCGGGGTTGCGGACGCGCAGGGTCGCCTCGTCCACGCCCAGCCGCTCGGTGACGCCGGTACGGAAGCCCTCGAGCACCACGTCCGCACGCTCCACGAGCCGGTAGAACACCGCCCGCCCCTCGGGGTGCTTGAGGTCCAGCCGGATGGACTCCTTGTTCCGGGTGAGGCCGGACAGGGGGATCGCGGTGAGGGGGGTGGCCTTCTGGGAGACCTGCTCCACGCGGATCACCCGGGCTCCATGGTCCGCGAGGATCATGGAGCAGCAGGGCCCCGGCAGGAGCCGGGACAGGTCGATCACCAGGACCCCGTCGAGCGCGCCCGCGGGCCATCCCTCAGGCGCCATAGCGGCCGACGATCGAGATGGAGCAGACGTTCATGAAGGGCAGGCCGCCCAGGTTGTGGGTCAACCCGAACTGCAAATCCTCGAGCTGCCGCTCCCCGGCGCGGTCGTGGAACTGCAGGTACATCTCGTACAGCATCCGGATCCCCGACGCGCCGATGGGGTGGCCGAAGCACTTGAGGCCCCCGTCGGGCTGGCAGGGCACCGTCCCATCCAGGTCGTAGAACCCGTCCAGGGAATCCCGCCAGGCCCGACCATCCGCAGAGATATGCAGATCCTCGTAAGTCACCAGCTCGGTGATGGAGAAGCAGTCGTGGACCTCCATCATGGAGATCTGGCTCCGGGGGTCGGTGATCCCCGCCTGCTCGTAGGCGCGGGCGCTGGCCTTGCGGGTGGTGATGAAGTGGGAGCCGTCCCAGTCGTTGAAGGCCATCTCCTCGCCGCTGGAGAGGGCCAGCTCGAGGGCCTTGACCGTCACGAAGTCCTTGAAGCCCATGTCCCTGGCCCGCTCCACGGTGGTGACGATCGCGCAGGCCGCGCCGTCGCTCACTCCGCAGCAGTCGAAGATCCCCAGGGGGTGGGCCACGATGGGGGACGCCATACACGCGTCTTCAGAGAGGGCCTTGCGGAGGTGGGCCTTGGGATTGAGCAGCGCATTCGCGTGGCTCTTGGACGAGACGTGGGCCAGGGCCCGCTTCACGTCCTTGTCCGAGACCCCATGCTTCGCTGCATAGGCCGGCGCGAGCTGCGCGAACGCACCCGGGGCGGTGAAGTTCGGGAACCAGAGCCAGTTCAGGGAGCCCGCACCGGAGCCCTGGTTGGGCAAGCCCCCGTACCCGGTGTCCTTGAGCTTCTCCACCCCCATCGCAAGGCACACGTCGTACGCGCCGGAGGCGACCCCGTAGACCGCGCCTCGGAAGCTCTCCGTGCCGCTCGCGCAGAAGTTCTCCACCCGGGTCACCGGGATGAAGGGCAGGCGCAGCCCCGTGGACATGGCCAGCGCGCTCTTCCCGATGTTGACCTCCTCGATGCAGGTCCCCAGCCACGCCGCCTGGATGTCCCCGACCTCGAGGCCGGCATCCTCCAGGCACTCGGCGAGGGCCTCGACCATGAGCTCCTCGGGCCCCACGTCCCAGCGCTCACCGAAGCGGGTGCAGCCCATGCCGATGATCGCGACCTTGTCCTTGATCCCCGTCGCCATGACAGCCTCCCTCAAGCCTTGAGTTCGAAGAGCTTTTCGATGAGCTGTGACTTCATGATGTCGCCCTCGATCCGCAGCGCGCCGCCGGTGTAGAGCTGCATTGCGTTTGCGCGCCCCTGCATGAGCTCGAGAAAGTCCCCACGGGCCATGATCACCGTGGTGGTGGGCTTGTCGTGGAGCCCCGCGCCGACGACGCAGGCGCCGCCGGAGACGGTGACGTGCCAGTCGCCGCCCCCGTCCCCCTCGATGCGGTACTGGAAGACCACCTCGACGCCCTCGGCCTTGTCGGCCCTGAACCTCTCGGGCATCCTCTCGAAGACCTCCGAGACCGTGGGCCCGGCGGGCCCGGCCTCCGCAGGCGGCGGCGCCTCCTTGAACGCGTCCAGCATGGGCCCCAACGCGGCCGTCGCGTCCCGGAACTCCCGCGGCGCGGACAGATCGTCGATCCCGGCCCAGACCCGGTGCACGTCCTCGACGGACGGGATCTCGCCCTCGGGTGCGGCGGTCACGCCGGGTCCGGCCACCACTGCGGAGCGTGTGAAGTGTCCCATGCCCGCGTGGTAGACGTGGCCCGTCGCGTCGCAGCGGTCCGAGGCCAGGGCCAGGACCAGGGGCACGACGTATTCGGGACTCAGGCGGTCCCTGAGCGCGCCGGGCAGCAGGTCCTCGGTGAGGCGTGTCGCCGCGACGGGGGCCACCGCGTTCACCCGGATTCCGGCCTTCTCGCCCTCCAGTTCGAGGGTGTTGACCAGGCCCACGAGGCCCATCTTCGCTGCGCCGTAGTTGGCCTGGCCGAAGTTCCCGAAGAGCCCCGCGGCGGAGGTCGTCAGGATCACGGCCCCGCCGTCCCCGTGCTCCCGCATCTTCAGAATCGCCGGGTGGCAGACGTGGAACGCGCCGTCCAGGTGGACCCCGCGGATGGCCTCCCAGTCCGCTGCCTCCATCTTCGCGAAGCTCTTGTCCCGGAGGAACCCGGCGTTGTGGATCACGATGTCCACCCGCCCGAAGGCCTCGATGGCCGCGGCCACGATGGCCGCGCCGCCGTCCGCGGTGGCCACCGAGGCGTCGCTCGCCGCGGCCTCACCGCCCGCGGCGCGGATCTGAGCGACCACTGCGTCCGCGGGGGACCCCTCCGGAGCGCCGAGGTCGTTGACCAGGACCTTCGCACCCCGGGCGGCGAAGGCGAGGGCATAGGCCCTGCCGAGCCCCCGACCCGCCCCGGTGATGACGGCGACCTTGCCGTCGAAGCGGATCCCGGGGTCCGTCTCCTCCTCCTCCTGCGAGAGGGGCTCAACCGCCCCGACGGGCGCCGCCTTCCAGAAGTACCCCGAGAACCCCCGCTCCTTGTCCGTGAGCCGCCTCCGGAACACGAACCGCACCGGCGCGCCGACGTTCACGTCAGCGAGGACGCAGTCGGTGAAGTCGGCCATGATGCGGCCGCCCTCAACGAACTCGACCATGCCATAGATCGCGGGCGGATCCGGGGTCACCGCGAGGAGATCGCCGGTGAAGCTCATCACCCGCGCGTCCCGATCGGCGAACCCGTAGGGCTCCTGGGTGCCGGTCTTGCGGCAGGCGGGGTTCACGCAGATGTCCATGCGGGGGATCTGGGGGGTCCCGCACTCGGTGCAGCGGCCGCCCACCATCCCCGTGAGCAGGTCCCGCCGCCGCCAGAGCACGGTCATTGCGGTCTGGGTGGGGGCCTCGCCCCGGATCCCCATGTCGGTCTCCAGGAGGCCCCGGAAGGTCAAGAACTTTGCGTAGTTCCTGGTCTTCTTTCCCGCGGCCAGCGCACCGTTCACCCCCATGCGGGGAGCCATGCCGACGATCTCGTCGGTGACGCGGAAGAGCATCGCATCGCAGCCCTGGCCGAACCCAGCGACGAGGATCCGGTCCCCGGGCTTCGCCTCCTCCAGGGCCTTGACCAGGAGGACCAGGGGGTGGGCCGCGCCGGTCTCGCCGCAGACCTCGTGGAGGTTGTCCACCACCATCTGCGGCGTCGCGCCGAGCTTCTTCGCGATGGCGCGGTGCTCGGCCTTGAAGAAGCACGGGAAGGCGAGGCGATCCACGTCGGCCATGGTGAGATCGAGCTTCCGGAGGAGCCCGGTCACCGCCTCGGGGATGATCTTCGCGTAGCCCTCGTCCCGGACCCAGCGCTCCTCCCAGGTGTAGTCGGTGTCCCGCCCTGCGCCCCGGTAGTGGGGGACGAAGTCGTGGGTGACCGTGTGGCCGCCCAGGTACTCCGCGACGACCCCCTCGTCACCCACCAGGATCGACGCGGCGCCGTCCCCGAACCACATCTCGTAGAAGGTCGCGGCCTGGGTCCGGCGCTGGTCCGCCGCGGCGACGAGCACCTGGCCGGAGCCGTCCTCGAGGGCCGCGCGCAGGGCCGCAGTCCCGGCCCGCTGGCTGGTGGTGAAGTCCGCGCTGCGGAGATCGTCCCGCAGGTTGAGCGCGGTCTTGACCACCGCGGCCGCGGAGCGATCTGCGAAGGGCAGGGTCGTGGACGCGACGTAGCACGTGTCCACCCGGCTGCGATCCACACCAACGAGGCAGTCCCGCCCCGCGGCCACGGCCATGGTGAGCGCATCCTCGTCCCAGTTGCAGAAAGACCGCTCGCCCTGGGCCATCATCACCAGGGCCGGGGCGAACCAGCCCATCTGCTCGTAGATCGCCATGCGCTCGAGGCGCGGCTTCGGGATGTACCCGCCGAAGGAGACGATCCCTCTCATGACGCACCTCCCTTCCCGGAGAGCACCGGCCCGACGGAGGCCATCATGTCCCGGTACACCGACGCCTCGGACAGGTCCGCGATCCTGTCCAGGGCCTCCAGGACGCCCTCCGGCGTCGGCGGCCCGCCCTCTCCGAGGCGGACCCCCTCGCCCTGGACCACGGCGTAGCGCCCGAAGTACCCCATCCCCGCGGCCACCACGCGCCCCGTGTCCGGGCAGCGCTCCGAGGCCAGGTAGACCACCAGGGGCGTGACGTACTCGGGGGTGAGCTTCTCCTGGAGCTCCGGGGGCAGGACATCCTCCGTGAGCCGGGTCGCGGCCAGGGGCGCGACGGTGTTGACCTTGATCCCGCTCCGCGCACCCTCGATGGCGAGGGTGTTCATCAGCCCCACCTGGCCGGCCTTGGCCGCCCCGTAGTTGGCCTGGCCGAAGTTCCCGAAGAGCCCCGCAGCAGAGGTGGTCAGCACGACGCGCCCGTATCCCTGCGCCTTCATCCGGCGGAAGGCCGGCCGGCAGACGTTGAACGCGCCGTCGAGGTGGACGGCCAGGACCGCATCCCACTCCTCGGCGCTCATCCGGACGAAGCTCCGGTCCCGGAGGATGCCCGCGTTGTGGATCAGGATGTCGCAGCGGCCGAAGGCGTCCAGCGCGGCGTCGATGATGGCCTGGCCCCCGGCCTCGTCGGCCACGGAGTCGTAGCTCGCGACGGCCTCGCCCCCTGCGGCCCGGATCTCGTCCACGACCTCGTTCGCGGGTCTGGCGAAGCCATCCTTTGCGCCGTCCCGGGTGTCCCCGGGGTCGTTGACCACGACCTTCGCACCCCGCCGAGCCAGCTCCAGCGCGTAGGTGCGCCCGAGGCCCCGGCCGCCGCCGGTGACCACCGCGACCCGGCCGTCGAAGCGGATGCCGGTGCGGGCCGCCCGGAGCGCGGCTTCCGTCGGATCGACCCACTCCACGAGGCCCCGGTCGATGACCACGTCGCCGGTCTCGGCGTTGACCACCCGGAAGAGGGCGCGGCCCTCCTCGAGCTTCCAGATCCGGGTCTGGATCGGCGTCCCCGGGTACAGGGTCTTCGAGAACCGGACCTTGAAGCGGGACATGCGCCCCGGCTCCCCGGGGAAGAGCTGCCTGATCACGGCCCGGCACGCGTAGCCGTGGGTGCACAGGCCGTGCATGATCGGCATCTCGAAGCCCGAGGCCTTGGCGAAGGCGGGATCCACATGGAGGCGGAACTCATCCCCGGACAGGCGGTAGAGGAGCGGCTGGTCTTTGGACGGCGCGGCGTCCTCCACGAAGTCGGGATCCCGCTGCGGGAACTCCACGACCTCCGGGGGGGCGTCGGGACCGCCGAAGCCCCCGTCCCTGCGGCAGAAGAGCCGGAAGGTGTTGGTGAAGAGCTTCTGGCCCTGGGAGTGCCAGGTGTCAGCCACGGCCTCCACGATGGCGCCCTTCTTCTCCCCCTTGTCGTAGTAAGCGGAGATCGCGCCCTCGGAGGTCAGCTCCCCCGACGTGGGGATCGGCCCGTGGAGGACGATGTCCTGCTCCGCGTGGAGGATCCCGGCGAGGTCGGGCTTCGCCAGGGCGACCACCTCCCGGAGGAACGGGAGGATCGCAGCGATGGAGAAGCTGGGGAGCACCTTCAGACGGTCCTCCCAGACATAGTCCAGCTCATCGAACCCCGCGCCGACCCCGAGGGCGTAGAGGACCACGTCCTTCCACCCGTAGGTCCCGGTCACGGGGCCGATGAAACGGCCGATTGCTCGTTGGTCGAGTGGCATCCGCGCCTCCTTCAAGAATGGCCTGTTCCCTGAATTGCGGGCCTATCCTATCAAAGGCCTTCGGCACCGTAACGCGGATTTTGTGGGAGGGGCGTCCACACCCCGATTGTGGGAGGGCCTTTGAAGCTGAGTTGAGCGGACGAAGCTCCGCTCGTACGAAGCTGATACCCTTCCGGTGCAGGCCCGAAGGTCGATCCGTGAAGATGAGGAGATGGCAGTGCCCTGGACCCTACTTCTTCAACCGTCGTCGTCGGGCGGCGACTTCGGGAGCTTCCTTGATGCAGGTCCCGAGGATACGGAGGGATTCAAGGAAGAGGGCCATGCTCTGCTTGTTGAGCTGCGCGGGGGCGTCTCCCACCTGCAGCCAGCCCGGGGTCTCCAGGTCGTCCGGCGGCAACTCCAACGCCTCCCAGTTGTTGAACAGCCGGCCCCAGTCACTGCCGAGCAGCTCTTTCACGATGTGCTGGTGAGTGGGATACCAGAAGGAATCATGATACAGCACGCTGGCCATATAAGCCCACGGCGCCAGGACGGTCTTGAGTGACCATTCCAGCGGCTTCTTCAGCGGTCCCCAGTAGATCTTGTGCTGCATCCGGCTGGCAAAGGTCATCTTCTTGAACGGACCGACAAAATGCCAATTCTCGTCGGCCGCATCGACGTCGCCCACGATCTCGATCTCGCGTGGATCGCCGCATCCCAGGCCCGCCTCATGGGCCAGCCGGATGAATCGGATGTCGGTCAACGGGTCGAAGCCCATCAGCTTGGCCGCCACGGCGTCGATGGCGACCTGGTCGTTTGAAGCCAGGATCACATTCTTGACGTACGGGAGCATGCACCGCGGGCCCGGCCCGTCGCCCGCAAAGGTGCCGTCCATCACCGCAAACACACCGCTGTGAATGTGCTTCTGGATCCGGAGCAGATCGACCAGGGTTTCGTGGATGACCGGATGCGTCCAGTGCCGGTGCTCGTTCAGCAGGCCGCCGAACGCGTTCTTCATGGCGCCGGTTGTGGTCGTAAACACGTGGGTCTTGACCGTCGGCAGATGGATGATGTTCTCGCCGATGAAGCGCCTGGGAATCATGAACCCGTCCGGATAGACGTCGTTCAGACACAGGAACTTGTCGGCCAGGTCGCCCACCGCCTCGCGAATATTGATCCACTCGTTGTCGCCTTCGTACAGGTGCACGTTGCGCAGACCATGGGCGTCGGTCACATTGACCTGCTTGTTCTCGCGCTCACCCAGATGGGCGTCAATGACCACCGTGCGGTTGTGGCATCCATGGATCCGGCCCGGATCATACCCATCCTGCTTCATGGCCCGAATCACGCCGTCCAACTGCCAGGGGGTGGTCGAGGAGCCGGGGAAGAAGAAGTGCCAGCTGATGTTGATCTTGAGCGCGGTCTCCTTGTCCTTCGGCAATGTCTGCTGGTAATCGGCGAGGTTCAGGAGCCGGTGGTAGTCCCGGAGGACCGTTGCTGGGGAGGTCCGTAGTATCGCTACTTTCGACTTACTCATCGTGGAATCATAACAGACACCACCAAGCCCGGCCAAGCGCATCTCGCTGATCAGCTTGTGCGATGGTCCAGCGGGAAGTGGACAGCCGGCCCCAGGGTCTGGCCTGCTGCTTTCCACAGGACCGAACGCTCCGGCCGGTCAAGATTGACGAGTCCTCGGCGAGAGGTCAAGATACACCTTGAAGACGAGGAGAGCCGGGATGCAGCACTGGGACCTCATGGACGTGCCTCCGGGGCAGACGCGGCGGGTCGCGATCGGGCCCCTGTGCCTCTGGATCCGGCGGATGGAGCACGAGTGGCGCCTGGCCTGGGCCGGGAACGAGTCCCCGGGCGCGCGCCGGGACGACGCGGCGGCCGGGGATGAGCCCCCGCCCCACGCGGAGTGGTCCCGGTGGGCCGCGCCCGCGGGGGAGACGCGGCTGCAGCTGATCCCCGTGCTGCCGGATCGGGGCGTAGTGGTCCGTCCGACGGGATCCTTCCGGATCCCGCCCGGGGTGAAGGTACGGCTCTTCGTCCCGCTGCCGGTGTGGGTGCGCGTCGCAACGGGGAGCGCCACCGTCCTCACCGAGGTGCCCACGACCCACCTGTCCAACACCTGGTTCGGGGAGCCCGACGCGGGGGAGCTGTCCTGGGCGGTGAAGGCCGACCCGAGGTTCACCTTCGAGGACCACGCGCCGGCGGGGCACGAGGCCCTCTGCCGGGTCGACATCCACCACAAGGGCGGCGAACAGATCGAGCTGAACCGACTGTTCGTCCGGGTCGAGCACTTGCGGGTGTACCGGGCCGGAGCGCACCTCTGGACCAACGGGATCAAGGCGGTCTACGAGGGCGGGGAGAAGGTCGGCAGCGTGGACTACCTCAAGTCCGCGCCCTCCCAGGCCGCGGGCGCTGTGAAGCTCAGCGACGAGCGGGAACCCGTTGGGGGGGCTCTGGTGCGGGCCCGGGCCGGCCTCCTGCGCTCCCTCGAGGTCGACAAGCGCTGGTGGGGAGGGACCGGATGATCGGCGCCCTGGAATGGCCCTCCTGGGTGGAGCCGGAGACCGCGTGGACCGCGCTGCGGGTGGTGGTGATCCTCGGGGTCGGCCTGCCCGCGGCCCGGGGCCTCGCCCGCCTGGTGGGCCGGGGGGCGGGGAGGCGCTTCTCGCTCCAGTCCGCGATGGTCACGAAGAAGATCGTGTTTTACACGGCCTTCCTGATCCTGCTGATGATGGTCCTCCACGAGCTGGGCTTCCACCTGGGGACCCTCCTGGGGGCCGCGGGGATCGTGGGCATCGCGCTGGGCTTCGCGTCCCAGACCTCGGTGTCCAACATCATCAGCGGGCTCTTCCTGATCTCCGAGCGGTCCTTCGAGGTCGGGGACATCATCGAGGTGAACAGCACCACCGGGGTGGTCCTGTCCATCGACCTGCTGTCGGCCAAGGTGCGCACCTTCGACAACCGGGTGGTGCGGATCCCCAACGAGACCCTGATCAAGGCCGACGTGGTCAACTACACCCACTTCCCGATCCGCCGCCTGGACCTCCCCATCGGCGTGGCCTACAAGGAGGACGTCGTCCGGGTCGAGGCGATCCTGCGGGAGGTGGCCGACCGCAACCCCCTGTCCCTGGACGAGCCCGAGCCCCTGTTCGTCTTCAAGGGCTTCGGCGACTCGGCCCTGGAGCTCCAGTTCTGCGTCTGGTTCAAGAAGGAGGACCGGCTCGCGATCCAGACCAGCATGCTGCGGGACATCAAGGCCGCGTTCGACGCGGCGGGCGTCGAGATCCCCTTCCCGCACCGGACGATCTACACCGGGGCCGTGACCGAGCCCTTCCCGGTGCGGATCCAGGAGGACTGATCCATGAACCGACACTTCACAAAGGCCCTGGGGATCCAACGGCAGTCCCACAAGCGCGGGCTCTCCCCGGGGACCCTGGTCCACGTGGGCGACCGGAAGATCGAGCACGCCCGCCTGCGCCTCGTCGACTATGACGACACCCGGATCACGGAGCGGGAGCTGACGACCCTGGACGAGTGCCTGCCGTTCAAGAACCAGCCCACGGTGACCTGGCTCAACGTGGACGGCCTCCACGACACCGACGTCGTCAGCCGGATCGGCGAGGTCTTCGGGATCCACGCCCTGGTCCTGGAGGACATCGTCAACACCGCGCAGCGGCCCAAGCTGGAGGACTTCGGGGACTACCTCTACGTGGTCTGCAAGATGCTCCACTGGGACGACGGGGCCAAGGAGGTGCGCTCGGAGCAGCTCAGCGTCCTCCTCGGCCCCGGCTGGGTGATCTCCTTCCAGGAGCAGGTGGGGGACGTCTTCGAGCCCCTGCGCGTGCGGATCCGGGAGCACCGCGGCCGGGTGCGGCGCGCAGGGCCGGGCTACCTGGCCTTCGCGCTCCTCGACGCGGTGGTGGACAACTACTTCGAGATCCTCGAGCGGATCAGCGAGGAGCTGGAACCCCTGGAGGAGCGGGTGATGGCCGACCCCGACGCGGCGTCGGTGCAGGTCCTCCACAAGTGGAAGCGGGAGGCCCTGCACCTGCGCCGCGCGGTGGCCCCGCTGCGGGAGGTCGCGGCGGCCCTCGCCCGGGACGAGCACCCCCTGATCCCGCCGGAGACCACGCCGTTCCTCCGGAACGTCCACGACCACACCCTCCAGGTCGCGGACACGGTGGACGGGATCCGGGAGATGCTGTCGAGCCTCCTGGATCTCCACCTCACCATGGTCTCCAACCGGATGAACGAGGTGATGAAGGTCCTCACCGTCATCGCCACGCTCTTCATCCCCCTGACCTTCGTCGCGGGGGTCTACGGGATGAACTTCGAGGGCATGCCCGAGCTGGGCTGGGGATGGACCTATCCCCTGGGCTTCTGGACGCTCATGGCCGTGGTCGCCGGGGGGCTGATCTGGTTCTTCAGGCGGAAGCGCTGGTTCTGATCAGTCGGGCCCGGCCGCCCTGCGCAACGCCTTCGATGCCAGGCGCTTCCGCTGTGTGCGATCACCCGACTGTCGGCTGATCTGCTTCCCTCATCGCCCATCGGACGAGCAAGAGCAACGACATCCAGAGGCGAACTGATTGAAATTCATAGAAGAACGCAGCCATAAGGTGTACGTTGGAGCCCGACGACCGGAGGACTGGCCCGATGAAACGTATCGCCGTGCTGACGAGCGGAGGAGATGCACCGGGGATGAACGCCGCGATCCGGGCAGTTGCCCGGGCGGGACACGATCGCGGCTGGGAGGTCTTCGGCATCCTCGACGGCTTTGCCGGCTTGATACGAGGAGACCGTCGCCGCCTGGGGCCGCGAGAGGTCGGGGGCATCCTGGGCAAGGGGGGGACCGTTCTTGGCAGCGCAAGATGCCTCGAGTTCAAGACCAGGGAGGGCCGGGAGGAGGCGGTTGCGAAGATGGTGGAGGGAGGCATCTCCGCGCTCGTGGTGATCGGGGGGAACGGTTCACAGACCGGGACGCTCCAGCTGCATCAGCTCGGGATCCCCGTCGTGGGCATCGCCTCGACCATCGACAACGACCTCGAGGGGTCCGACATCACCATCGGCGTTGACACAGCCCTCGATGTCGCCCTGGAGTCCATCGACCGCCTGAAGACCACTGCGTCCTCGCATCGTCGGGCGTTCCTGGTTGAAGTCATGGGCCGGGACTGCGGATACCTGGCGCTCGCTGCCGGAGTCGCTGGTGGAGCGGAGTGCATCGTCATTCCGGAGGAAGACACTCCCCCCGAGAGGGTCGCCCAGGCCATCGGCGACGCCTATTCCCGTGGGAAGCGGCACGCTCTCGTGGTCATCGCCGAAGGCGCCAGGCACAACGCAGAGGCCATCTCCAGGTTCATCGTCGACAACAAGGCAGACCTGGGCTTCGGGGTCCGCAGCACGGTCCTCGGGCATGTACAGCGGGGCGGAGACCCCGGGGCGTTCGACCGGCTGCTGGCGAGTCGATTCGGGGTGAAGGCGGTCGACTGTCTGGCGGCAGGGGAATTCGGTGTGCTCGTCGGGCTCCGAGGCGGACGAGTGGACACGACACCCCTGGCCGATGTGGTCGGTCGCACAAAGCCGCTCGACCCGGAGCTGCGCCGGCTGGCTCCGATTCTGTCCGCATAGGCGCTCCACGGAAACGGGGGGAGGAGATGACCATGAGCATCCGCAGAACGAAGATCATCTGTACCATCGGCCCGGCCTCGGAGTCTGAAGAGACGATCGCCGCATTGGTCGAGGCGGGAATGGATGTGGCGAGGCTCAATTTCTCCCATGGAGATCATGCCTGGCACGGGGCCGTCATCGAGAGAATCCGCCGAGTCGGCCGGAGGTCGGACAGGCCCCTCGCCATTCTCCAGGATCTGGGCGGGCCCAAGATCCGGGTCGCCGAGATGTCGGCACCGGAGCTTCACCTGGTGACCGGAGACGAGATCTCCGTGCTTCGGCGATCCAGACCATCAGCGGGGCCATGGCTGGTGCTCACGTCCGAGGTCGACCCCGGAATGTTCGCCGAGGGCGACCGGCTCCTCGTTTCGGACGGAACCGTGGCATTGCGGGTGGCCGAGAGCCATCCCGACGGAGTATTGTGCCGGGTCCATCGGGGTGGTGTTGTCCGGGCGAGAGCAGGGGTCAATCTGCCCGATACCCGACTGACCGTTCCATCGTTGACCGAGCGAGACCTGGCCGATCTGGAGTTCGGTGTGTCCCGGGGGGTCGATTGGATCGCGCTCTCGTTCGTCCAGAAGGCGCAGGACATTCTCGATCTGAAATTGAGACTCCGGGAGATGGGGGCGGACATTCCCGTCATTGCGAAGATCGAGAAGCCGCAAGCCCTCGAGAATCTCGGTGCGATCCTGGACGCTTCTGACGGGGCGATGGTGGCGCGCGGTGATCTTGGGGTCGAGGTTGAGATCGAGAATGTTCCATTGATTCAGAAACGGATCCTCTCCGAATGTCTCCAGCGGAGCATCCCTGGCATCACCGCAACCCAGATGTTGGAGAGCATGACAAGATCCGCGGTCCCGACCCGAGCCGAGGTCGCCGATATCGCCAATGCGATCATGGACGGCACCGATGCGGTCATGCTGAGCGCGGAGACCAGCATCGGCGAACACGCGGTCGCCGCGTGCGCTGCGGCCGAGCGGATCTGCCAGCGGATTGATGAAGGGGACTGGGAGCGCGCCAGGGAAGTCCGCACGACCGCCGCCAGGCCGAGCGACGCGGTCGCCGACGCGGCGGCCGGCATCGCCGACAGGCTCTCGGCCTCCGCCATCATTGCGTGCACCCTCTCGGGCAGCACCGCGAGGATGATGTCGTCCCGACGCTCTGCGGTCCAAATCCTGGCTGCAACGTCAAGCCCGGAGGCATCTCGACAACTTGCCCTGGTATGGGGCGTTCACCCTGCGCTTGTTCCGACATCCGACAGCACCGACACAGTGATCGCGGATGCCATACGTGCTGCGAGAGGCGCCGGGTTGGTTGTCGGGGGCGCCATGTTCGTGATCACGGCAGGACACCCCCCGGGGACCAGGGGCCAGACCAACCTGATCCAGGTCGGGATCGGCTGAGGAGTCCACTCCTGGGCCATCCCCGTCGCTCGTGAAGCCTGGCTCGGGGCTCTGAAACGGACCTCGTTCGAAGCATCCATGTCCGAAATCCGCAATCAGATACACGGCTCGAACTCTCCTGCGACAAGCCCGAGTGACAGGCGATTGACAAATGCGCCCTGTCCGCATCAGGCGACTACGATCCGTGGAATGTCTGCTGGGAGACGGACGAGGACTTCATAGGTAAGATAGCCGGTCAGATCGCTGAATGAGCTCACTGAGATCTGACTGCGCCGCTGCTTACCAATGATCACGACCTCATCTCCACGTTGGACGTTGGGGATGTCGGTGACGTCCACCATCATCATGTTCATATTGACCATACCGGCCACCGGGGCTCTGCGACCATGTACGAGGACGTAGCCGAGGTTGGAGAGGTGGCGGGCGAAGCCGTGGTAGTAGCCCACCGGTACAGCAGCAAGCCGCTGATTCCGACTGGCCATGAACGCGTGGCCGTAGCCCACATATTCACCTGCGGGCACGTCTTTCAGGTCCATGACTGAGCTGCGCCAGCGGAGGACGCGGCGCAATGGGTCCTTCTGCACGGAACCACTGGACAATGCGTTCTTGCCCCACACATGCATGCGCGTCTCATCGCTGGGCCAGAAGCCGTAGTGGGCAATACCAACCCGCACCATGTCCATGACAGTGCTGGGGTAGGAGAGCGTTGCGGCAGAGCACGCGGCGTGGCGCCAGCGCGGGTCGAGTCCCTGGTTGTGCAGGACCTCGGTGAGATGATTGAAGCGTTCGAGCTGGCGCTGAATGCGAAGGCAGTTGGCGCTGCTTTCGGCACCAGCCAAGTGCGTGCAGATGCCATCGAGCTGGACTCGGTCGCCGGCATCCTTGAGGGTGTTCACTGCCTCATCCAAAGCCGTCCCATCGAAGCCTGTACGGTGCAGGCCAGTCTCCACCTCCAGGTGAACCCGGGCGGGGCGATTCTGCTTGTCAGCCGCGCACACCGCAGCCTTGAGACGGCCGAGGTCGAATACGAAGAAAGAGCAGCCTCGGTCAACCGCCCAGGCCACTTCGTCGTCGGGCAGGTGGCCCATGATCATGATGTGTGATTCGGGCAGCGCCACCTTCAACGCGCGTTCAGCCTCATCAGCGCTGAACACACCGAAATGGTGGACGCCGCACTTCTCAGCGAGTGGAACCCACACATCAATTCCATGGCCGTATGCGTTGCCTTTGATGATGGCCGAGAGCAGGGGGCGGGGACCGATCTGCTCGCGCAGGTAAGCGAGATTCTGGCGCAGGGCCGAACGACTCAGTTCAAGGACGGAAGACTCACGCATCGGCGGGCGACTCCTTTGGGTCTAGGGGAGATTCGGGGCCCTGGAGGCGATCCACAGTGCCGGCCAGCAGGCTGATGCCCACCGGAAGCAACGCGTCGGGGAAGTCATATTCCACCGAATGAAGTGGCGCCCAGCGTCGCCCCGCGCCCAAGCCTACAAGCGCGGCGGGGACATGGCGGGTGAAGTGGCCGAAATCCTCGGACCAGGGCATGGGACGAGCAGGCTCTACCATCGGGAGTCCCAGAGACCGGGCGGCGTCGGACACAGCCTCTACCACCTCGGGAGCATTGATGGTGGCGGGGAACGGCTCATGCCAGGCAATGCGGTGGGCCATACCGAAGCCGGCCGCGATGCCGGGCAACTCCCGGCGGCAGTGGGCCTGGAGCGAGCAAAGGGCGACTTCGGTGCCTGCCCTCAGTGTGGCCATCACCGTGGCCTGACCTGGAGATGTCCCGAAGGCCACCTCTCCCAATCGGGCGTGGATGACAGTGGCCTTCACCGCTGCCCCGAAGGGAGTGGCGTGTTGCGGCAAGGCCTCGATCCAGTTGATCAGGGTGGCCAACGCAGTGGCCGGCGAGCGGCCCCGCTCCGGTTCTCCGGCATGGGCCGTACGGCCCACCAGCTCGACTGCCAAACCGACCGAGGCCGCAGCGAAAGGACCGTCACGTATGACCACGCTGTTGCGGGGAAAACCCGGCAGGTTGTGGACTGCAAGGACACCTTGAAGCGGCAGGTCCCGCACCCGGGGTTCGGCAAGCAGCGCTGCAGCTCCCTGCCCCGTTTCTTCAGCCGGCTGGAAAAGCAGGTAGACGTCTCCGGCGGGCGGAGTCACGCTCAGCCGATGCGCCAGGCCCAGGAGCATGGTCATGTGTCCGTCGTGGCCGCACTTGTGGCTGCATCCCGGAGTCTGGGATGTATGGGGCAGAAGATCGTTGGGCTCACGGATAGGCAGCGCATCCAGCTCTGCGCGCACTCCGATAGCCGGTGCGCCACCTCGCCCCGGTAGCCGTGCCACCAGGCCGTGTCCGCCCAGGCCAGTGACGAGATCGCGCGCGGCCGTGTGCCGAAGCCACGAAACCACCGTGGCTGCTGTTTGAGCTTCGGCCCCGCTGTGCTCCGGCCGGCTGTGCAAGGCCCTCCGGATGCGACGCATGCCGGCATGGCTGGCCAGTTCGTCCTCAGTTTTCTTCATTTCGATTTCCCTCCACCTCATCATCCAGACAAGGGGGCACCTCCACTTCCCAGTCCTTGCCGGAAAGCTCATGGCGGAAGGTCTTCAAATCCGGGGTGACCGCCTTGGGGATGTAGGGGTCGTTCATCAGGCGGACAAATGCGGAGTAGCCGGGACGGAAGTAGATGGAATCCCCGACCTTGAGGCCCTCAGGGTTCTCGCCCAGGTTCATCACCGTGATGTCGCTGCTGGCCCCGGCCACCTGGTAGTCATCGTTGAGGGGCACGAGAGCTGCGACGTCAGTATCGATCTGACCGATCGTCAGCAGAGCCCGGTAGCCGCGCTGGCCCGGTATCGCTGTCTTTTCCGCAGTGGACTCCTTCACCATGTCAAAAGGGGTCTGGCCGCCCGTTTCGCCCGAGGCGACGAGGTTCTTCTCCTTGATCTCCGCGATCTCGCCTTCTACGGTGACCACGTCGGCCCGCAGCCCCTGCAGCGTGCCGCCGGTGACCAGGTCGGTTCCGAGGAAGAGGGCCTCACCGATGCGGAAGTGATTGATGCCTCTGGGCACGCCCTGTTCCTGGAGCAAAGACAGGAGGATGCTGGAGCCCGCCGAGACCAGCGGCAGCTTGTGCTGGAACTTCAATTCCAGGAGCTCGCGATAGAGGAGCAGTTGGGACATCTGGTCAATGTTGGGGATGGTCCCAGCCAGGCAGCCCACCTGGGCCCCGAGCCCAACAACCTCAATGCCGGGCAACTCGAATACCGTGTTGTAAAACTTGAGCAGGGACCCTGGCAGGATGCCTTCCCGCAAGTCCCCCAACTCGATCATAATGACGATACGATGGAGACAGTCGTGCTTCAGCGCTGCATTGCTGAGCGCTCGAATCACCTCGATTTCACTGTTGAGACTGACATCGGCGAGCCGCACGACATCGTCCACCACCGTCAGATGCGGCGGGCGGAGATACCAGCGCTCCAAGTCAGGCAAGGCCTCGTTGATGGCCCTCAAGTTGTCCAGCCGGGAATCCGCAATCGAGCGGACCCCCAACGCATGCAACGCGCTCACCGTATCGATGTGACCGCAGACCGCCTTGGTGACGATACTCCAGGAGGCCCCATGCCGGTCCATCTGTCTGCTGATCACCTCCAGGTTCTGCTTGAGTGCATGAAGGTCTATCGTGATTCGATTCATGAGCTATCTCGCCTCATTTCAAGGTATTTACTGGTGAACCCGACGCGCTCATAGAGCCGTCGAGCAGGGTTGTCATGTTCCACGTGGAGCTTCAAAGCCCCATCGACACGCTGCAGTGCAGCGCGAATCAGCCGTTCGCCGATGCCTCGTCCGCGCAGAGCGGGGTCCACGGCCACGAAGAGCAGGACATGCTCTGGGATGTAACCTGCCATGCCGGTATTGAGGATGGTGATGCCGCCCACCATGGTAACGCCCTGGCGAGCGATGATCAGGAACCCACCCTTGCCTTCCGCGTCGGAGAACGCGTAGTCGAGACCACTGCGGACATCTTCGATGGTGTCGTGGTAAGGCTTCATCTTGTCGTGAAAAAACTCCGCCACGTCATCGACGGACAGACCCTCAGGCAGATCGTGGGGCTGATCCACTTCGTGCAATGAGACAGTGTCGGCCGGCACATTCTGGGCAGTCATGGTGCCTCCTCGGGCTCTACGGCCGCGAATGATGTGTGTGTGGACAATCTGTTCGATGGCATCGCTCATGATTCGGATTCCTCCAGGGGAGCGACGCTGCCGCCGAGGGTGACCAACGAGACGATGACAAAGACAATGGCGGACAGGGAGATGCCAAAGATACTGGCGTCGAGACCGCCGGGGAGGTTGATGCCGGTTACGATCAACGTGAGGGTGGTGCCTCCGCCAAGAAGCATGGCGGACAGGGCACCGGCCGGGGTTGCCCGGCGCCAGAAGTAAGCCCCAAGGGTGGGGACAAAGAGCCCGGACACCAGGAAAGCGTAGGCGTGAAGGATGGCGTCCAGGACATCCTCGGAAAGGGCTGCGAGGAGTACGGCCAGGACACCGAGGAGTCCGGTGGTCACCTGTGAGATGCGTATGATGGTACGGTCCGAGCTGTTCTTGAGCAGCGTCCTTTGGAGCAGATCATTGACGACGTTGCCGGAGCTGGCCATCAGGCAGCTGTCTGCAGTGGACATGATCGCCGAGAAGTAGGCAGCCACCACGATACCCGTCACACCTACCGGCAGTACACTCTTGATCAGCATGGGCAGGCCCATCTCGGGTTCGGCCTCGGGGAAGAGAACCCGGGCACACATGCCGAGAATAACCCCCATGAAGGCCATGACCGGGTATTCGAAGAGGCCCGCAATGAACCAGGCCTTGCGCGCTTCCCGTTGGTCCCGGCAGGCATAGATGCGCTGATACAGGGTCATGGCTACGAGCCAGATGGGGATGATGGTAACAAACCAGTTGATCAGGGTGATCGGCTCGATGGCCGTGAGGTCGAAGTAACGGTCAGGCAGCGACGTGCGCAGTCCCTGCCAGCCGCCAACCCGTTGTAGCGCGAAGGGAATGGCGAAGAAAATCAGGCCGACAAGGAGGATGACCCACTGGACAGTGTCGGTGTAAATGACAGCCTTGAGTCCCCCCAGCATGGTGTAGACCACGATCATGAAGCCGATCGCGATGAGGGAGAACTGCATTGGGGACAGGCCGAGCACCGGCCCCTCCACAACGGTACCAGCGGCCAGCTTGGCACCTGCCAGAATCTGGCCTCCGGTGAACCCGAGATAGCCGATGCCGGAGATGACTGCGGCCACAGCCGCCACCCGGTCACCATAGGTGTGGCGCAAGAAGTCCGGATAGGTAAGCATGCCGTGGCGGCTGTCCAGTCGCTTGACCCGGGGAATGATGAAGATGGCTGACAGCCAGGCCCCGAGCAGGCCAGTGAAGAGGAGCCAACTCCCGGCCAGGCCCATGAGAAACCCCACCCCCCCCAAACCGATGGAGAAACCACCACCGACATCTGTGGCAACGACAGACAGGCCGACATGCGCTGCAGAGACTGAGCGGCCGCCCACATAGTAGTCTTCGGCGTCCTTGTTGCGGCGGAAGAACCACAACCCGACTGCCAGCACAACGACCATGTAGAGGGCGAAGATGAGGTAGTCGAGAAGGATCATGAAACGTCCGTCTCCGCCCGCCGCGTGAGAATATGGGGTCAGACCCCGCCACTTGATATATCGGCCAACAAGTCAGCCACCCAAGAGACCATTTTCTGCCTCTTTTCCCCACGAGATCCGGTTCCATGGGAACCTTGGCCCCATGCGGACTTCCGCTCACGTCATGGCGCGGCCGTCGGGGGGGCCGAGTAGTCTGCGGACGCCCTCCCCACCGGTGATCTTGATGCGGACATGGGCTGCGGGGTCGAGAGCGTAGCGCTGGAAGTTCTGGCGCCAGGTCTTGCGCCGGTGCTGCCTGTCTCCGACAGATTCCGCGATGAGCACGGGTCTGGGCGTCCTGGGTGGAAGACCGGTGACGGCCACCGTGACGGTGAGCCCGGAGGCGGCGGTACGCAGGATCTGTCGGGCGAGTGCGGGGAGGAATAGGGACGGCACGACCGAGAGCAGGGCGATTACCGGCGCCAGCGGAGCGATCGGGAATGAGCGTCGGGCGCGTTTTTTCTGGCTCTGGGCGGTGGCCGCGGCTTGCCGGGCTCGGGCTTCCGTGCAGGCTCGGCGATGCGTCCGCAGCAGCTCCCGAAGGTGGTCTGCGATGGACGTCGGCACGGAGAATTCGATGTGCTTCGATGTGCGGCGGCTGCGAGAATGCAGGCAGCCGGACCGCTCTGTGCACGGGTCGCACCCCCCGGCTGGGCGGCAGAAGATGATGTGGGTGCGGCCCTTTGCGTGCTCCCCCTTGCGGACCGTGGTGAGGACAAGCTCCCTGCCGTCCTTGCAGCACAGACGCCCCGCGGCAGAGTCAAAGGACCAGCCGGGATGGGTACGCAGCGACTGGTCCCAGTCGATGCGACGCAGCCCCTCGAGGAGGCTCGTCCGGTCCGGTTCTGGCAGAGGTGCGACGGGCGCCGATTCGCTGGCTGACGGCGCCGCAGCGGCAGACGGTGCGTCATCTGTCGGCGGGGCTTCGCTGGGCTGGGCGATCCCTGGCGTCAGGTCTGCGGGTGGTGGTGCGACCGGAGGCGCACACCGGGGATCGAGCCTGCTGACGTACGCCTCCTGGACCGGGCGGACCGCCGGAGGCGGCGCCAGCTCGAAGCCGTGCACCAGCCG
>JBDRIT010000160.1:0-44081 GCA_043815665.1 Pseudomonadota bacterium | reverse complement strand
CTGCGAAAGTCCGCTTCTCCCCGCGGGAACTGGGCGATGATGCATCCGGTCCTTCGGTAGAGATCGAGGGCGCATCGGTACACATCCAGTTTGTGAAGGTCGTTCCGACGCCGTCTATCCATTGGCTCCTCCTCCTCTGTTATTCCGTGACCGTGACCGTGACCGTGACCGTGACCGTGACCGTGACCGTGACCGTGACCGATGGATGGACGCGGCCACTATGGGTTTCGCTTTGGGCCCGCGTGGAGGAAGCAAACGCTACCCACAAAGATGTCACAAGAGCCCTTTTTTTATGCTTGTCTCGAAAGAAACCGAGGTTGATGTTTCTTAGAAGCGAGGGCCTTCGGCGTCGTTTCGCTCAGGATGACGGGGAAAGGAGGCGCTCGAACAGCTCCGAGATGGCGGCCACCGGATCCTCCGGCGTCCGCACGCAGGGCTCCGCCCCCCCGGCCTCCCGGCAGAGGAGGAGCAGCGGCGCGCCCCGGTGGGTGCGCAGCGCGTCCCGGACACCGGGCTCGGTGATCAGGCGATCCCCGTTTTTGTCCGCGGTGCGCGCCATCCAGTCGTCGATCCCAGCCTTCCGGTCGCCGGCGCCCACGGGGAGGCCCACAAGGAGCTGGTCCTCCCACATCATCAAGCCCGCGACCACCCGGTCCCCCACCCGCAGGCGCCCCAGGCTCGTCCCCAGCTCGCTCGTCTGCTCCAGGCGCGGGCGCACCTCCATCGGGAGGCGGGTGAAGAGGAGGCCCGCCCCGTCCAACACGGGGGTACCCCGCTGAGTCGGGATGGAGATCACCAGGACGGCGGACAGGAACGGGGACGGAACCAGGGCGACGGAGAGGGGCGCCTCCAGGTCCGCCGCGAGGCCCCGCCAGGTGTCGGGGTCGAGGAGATCGTAGCCGAGCGCGTCCCGGGCCGTGTTCAGGGCCCTGTCCAGCGCGGGTGCGTCCTCCCGGGCCGCGGCGACCCACTCCAGGGCAGTGGACGCGGCAGGGATCCGCAGGAAGAACATCGCATCGCCGGTGACGACCCCCGCGGCGCCCTCCCCGGAGGCCGGGCCTCCGACGACGAACCACGCGAGGGCCACGACCAACCCCAGGCCGACCGCCGCGGCCGCCAGCCGCCGCCGTCCCCATCCCATCATGATCCCCTGTCCCATGGTCCCTCCCCGCCGCAGGCAGGATAGCCCCACGGGGCGAGCCTTGCAAACCCGCATGGTTCCGAAGACACTGGTCCGGGACACCGAAGAGGGGGGCTCGCCCATGGCTGAAGACGGGACCACGCTGCCGCGCCAGGGCGTCCCGCAGGACGAGGTGCTCCGCCGCATGGAGGCCTTCCGCGGCGGGGACGCGGACTGGCGCACCGGGCGCACCTGGAGCCTGGTCTACTACGGGGGCGAGGAGCACACGGAGTTCCTCAAGCGGGCCCATGGCCTCTACTTCTCTGAGAACGGCCTCAACCCCATGGCCTTCAAGAGCCTGAAGCGCTTCGAGACCGAGGTGGTGCGCATGGCCGCGGGGCTCCTGAACGGGGGTCCGGACGCGGTGGGCTGCATGACCTCGGGGGGCACCGAGAGCTGCATGCTCGCGGTGAAGACCTACCGAGATCGGGCCCTGGCCCGGCGCCGCTGGCCCGGGACCCCGGAGCTCATCGTGCCGACCACGGTCCACGTGGCCTTCGAGAAGGCCGCGGAGTACTTCGGCGTCAAGCTGGTCCGGGTCCCCCCGGGGCCGGACTACCGGGTGGACGTGAAGGCCATGAAGCGGCGGATCAACCGCCGGACCATCGGCCTCGTCGCGTCCGCGCCGCCCTATCCCCACGGCGTGGTGGATCCCATCGAGGAGCTGGGGCGGATCGCGGCGCGCCACGGGCTCCCGTTCCACGTGGACGCCTGCCTCGGCGGCTTCATGCTGCCCTTTGTTGAACAGCTCGGGTACCCGGTGCCCGCGTTCGATTTCCGGGTGCCCGGGGTCACGTCCATGAGCGCGGATCTGCACAAGTACGGCTACGCGGCCAAGGGCGCGTCCCTGATCCTGTACCGGGACATGTCCTACATGGAGCACCAGTTCTTCGTCTACGAGAACTGGCCCGGGGGGATCTTCGCCTCCCCGGCCCTCCTGGGCACCCGCCCCGGGGGGTCCATCGCGGCGGCCTGGGCAGCGCTCATGACCACGGGACAGGACGGGTACCTGCGGCGGGCGAAGGCGGCCATGGTCACCACCCACGCGCTCATCGAGGGCGTCAACGGGATCCCGGGGCTCCGGGTCCTGGGCGAGCCCACCATGAGCGTCTTCGCGTACCGCGCCACGGACCCCGCGGTGAACGTCTACGCGGTGGCCGACCGCCTGGAGGCCCGGGGCTGGCACGTGGACCGGCAGCACAAGCCCGACGCCCTCCACGTCATGGTCTCCGCGGCCCACGAGGGCATGGCGGAGCCCTACCTCGCAGACCTCCGGGACGCGGTGGACGCGGTCCGCGCGGATCCTTCCCTGGCCACAGCGGGGGGTGCGGCCACCTATGGCATGATCTCCGCAGTGCCGTTGCGAGGACTGATCAAAAGACAGGTGCTCCAGATGATGATGAACGCCTACGGCCCCGGGGGCGGCGAGATCGACGTGGACACCCCCGGGGACGATCTGGCGACCCGGGCCGGCCTGGTGCTCGTCAAGGCCCGGGAGGAGCTGCGGCGGAGGCTTCGACGTTGATCCCCGCCCTCCAGCTCGCGCTCGTCGCCCTCTTCCCCGCGCTCACCCTCTGGGGGGAGCGGCGGTCGAAGGTCGTCGCCGCGATCTCCCCGGTGATCCTCTGCTACAGCGTGGGCATGCTCCTGGGGAACCTCCCGGGCGTCCCGGTGCAGCGGAGCCTCGCCACCACCACCTGTGACGTCCTGGTGGCCCTGGCGATCCCGCTGCTGCTCTTCTCCGTGGACCTGGGCGGCTGGGCCCGCCTCGCGGGGCGGACGGTGCTGAGCTACGTCCTCGTGATGTTCGCCGCGGTGGTGGGGTCCATGGGCGCGTGGGCCCTGGTGGGGCGGGGCCTCGAGCACGGCCCCGCGATGGCCGGGATGCTCACCGGGGTCTACACCGGCGGCACCCCGAACATGGCCGCGATCGGGACCGGCCTCGGCGTCCCCACCGAGGCCTTCGTCCTCCTCAACGCGGCGGACATGGTCGCCTCGATCCCCTACCTCTTCCTGATCCTCCTCGCCGCGCCCCGAGTCCTGGCGCGGCTCCTGCCCCCCTTCCAGCAGGGCCACGGGGAGGCCGTGGAGCCCATGGTGCTGTTCCGATCCCTCCCCCGTCCCCGCCCCGCAGGGCTCGCGCTCCTCCTGTCCGGGGCCGTGGTGGCCGCGGGGGTCGGGGTCGGCCTCCTGGTCCCCGAAGGGGCCCGGGCCGCGGTGGTGATCCTGGTGATCACGACCCTCGCGGTGGCCCTCTCCACGGTGCCCCGGGTGCGGGGCCTCCCGGGCTCCCACGACATCGGCCAGTACCTCCTCCTGTCCTTCTGCGTCTCCATCGGCACCGTCACCGACTTCTCCGAGGTCTTTTCATCGAATCCGATGGTCGTGGCCCTCGCGGTGACCACGGTCCTCCTCGCCGTCTCCATCCACCTCGCGCTGGCCTGGGCCTTCCGCATCGACCGGGACACCGCGATCATCACCTCCGTCGCGGGGATCTTCGGACCCCACATGATCGGCCCCGTGGCCGCAACGTTGAAGAACCGCGAGGTCGTCTTCTCCGGAATCGCCTCCGGGCTGGTCGGCTTCGCCGCTGGAAACTATCTGGGAATGGGAGTCGCATGGCTACTCAGTTGAGATCGTCTTGTGTGATCGTGGCCGTGGCCCTGGCCGTGGCCGCGCTCTCCTGTGGGGGGGGCGGCGGCGCGTGGATCAAGTACCGGGTCACGCCCGACTACCCCAAGGCCGTCGAGGAGACCCTGGACCTCCCGGGCCTCGACGGCCCGGTGACCATCTACTTCGACCCCTGGGGTGTCCCCCACATCGACGCGGGGAACGAGACCGATCTCCTGCGCGCGGTGGGCTTCGTCCACGGCCGGGACCGGTTCTTCCAGATGGACATGCTCCGACGCATGGCCCGGGGGCGGCTCTCGGAGCTCCTGGGCGCGCAGCCCGCGGGCCACGGCACCACGGTGGAGGTGGACCGCACCATGCGCATGTGGGGCATGGATGCGGACGCCGACGCCGACGAGGCGACCATGAGCCCGGAGCTGAAGGTCCTCATGGAGGCCTACTGCGACGGGGTCAACCAGGCCGTCGCGCTGCGTCTGCCCCTGGAGTACCGGCTCCTGCGGGCCGCGCCCGCACCCTGGCGCCCCGGGGACAGCTTCGCGGTGGGCCGCCTCCTCGCGTTCGGCCTCAGCCACAACTGGAAACAGGAGCTGTACCGGTTCCTCATGGCCCTGGAGGGAGGGGCCCGGCGGGCCGACGTGCTCTACCCCTCGGAGGCCCTGGACTTCGCGGGGGACGCGGCGACCCTGCCGGGCCGGGACCCGGACAAGGTCCTCCCCCCGGCCCTCGCACCGGAGCTGCTGGAGTACCTGGACACCCTCGCCTCGCCCCCGCCTTCGGGGCATCGGGTGGCCGACGCGGGGTTCGGCTTCGAGGGTCTCTACGGCGGGTCCAACGCCTGGGTCGTGGGCGGGGACCACACCCAGTCGGGCAAACCGATCCTGGCCAACGATCCCCACATGACCCACCTCCTCCCGTCCCTCATGGTCCAGCAGCACATCCGCTGCCCGGGACTCCACGCGATCGGCGTCACCGCGCCGGGGCTCCCCTACGTGCTCATCGGCCACAACGACCGGGTGGCCTGGGGCAACACCACGGCGGTCTCCGACGCGCAGGATCTCTACGTGGAGAAGCCCGCGGGGGACGGTGCGGTCCTCACGCCGGAGGGGCCCCTCCCCCTTCAGACCGCGGAGATCGTGATCACCGTCCGGAAGAACAAGCGGAAGCGCACCGAGCACCGGTTCACCCTGCGGACGTCCCGCCACGGCCCGCTCCTCAACGACCTCTATCCCGAGCTGCTGCCCCCGGGCGCGCCCCTGGTGGCGGTGCGCTGGGAGACCACCGGCGCGGGCCTCACCGTCGCGTCGGTGCGCAAGGCCAACAAGGCGGCCACCGCCGCGGCCTTCCGGGAGGCCATGCAGGCCATGAGCACCCCGGTGCAGAACGTGGTGGTCGCGGACGTGGACGGCGCGGTGGGCTTCTTCCGCTGGGGGCGGGCCGCGATCCGACGCAACCACCGGGGCACCTTCCCCGCGCCGGGGTGGCTCGCGAAGTACGACTGGGCGCGCATGGCCGAGGCGGAGGAGATGGCCACCGCGGAGGCCGGGCCCGAGGGGATCTTCGTCACCGGGAACAACCTGGCCCGGGACCCGCGCTACGGCGGGGAGGTCTTCCAGATCGACGCGGCGCCCCCGTACCGGGTGCAGCGGATCCGCCAGCTCCTGCGCTCCGCGGGCCGCCACACCGCCGGGGACCACATGGGCTTCCACCGGGACACCAAGCTCCTGAGAGCCAAGCGCTTCATGCCCGGGATCATCGAGGATCTGCGGGGCATGGACGACCTGGACGACGTGGAGACGGAGGCCCTTCGGATCCTCGAGAACTGGAACTTCGACGCGGGCCCCGAGGACCCGGCCCCGGCGATCTTCTTCTCCCTGGTCCGGGAGGCGGGCCTCACGGGGCTCCGGGACGAGCTGAGCGACGCGGGGCTCCAGTTCGTCCTGACCCTGCCTTACCCCTACGCGACCTGGGACCACTGGTTCACCCGGGTGGACCACCCCGGCTGGGACGACCGGGGCACCCCGGAGGTGGAGACCCGCACGGACGTGGTCCGGGAGGCCTTCCGGACCGTGGTCGGCGAGCTCCGCCTGGCCCAGGGTGAGCAACCCCACGAGTGGGCCTGGGGCCAGCTCCACTCCTTCCTCGTGCGCCACCCCTTCGGCAGGAAGAAGGCCCTCAGGCGCCTCAACCTCCCCCGGGTTCCCGCCGGGGGCGGCTGGGACTCGATCTGGAAGACCCACTTCGCGCTCTCGGACCCGGACGATCCCTTCCGCACCGAGGCGGGCCCGGTGTACCGCCAGGTCATCGACCTCGCGGACATCCACCACGCCCACTGGATCCTGGACACCGGCGCCTCAGGCTGGCCCGACTCCCCCCATTACCGGGATCAGTACGCGCTCTGGCGCGAGGGCGAGTACGTGCCCATGACCTCGGACTGGGACCTCATCCCGGGGGCGGCGGAGGCGATCCTGACGTTGGAGCCGACGGAGGCGGCGCCGGCTCCTGGAGGGGCGGGCCGTTGAGGAACATGAACCGCAGGTAGTCCACCGCGAGCTGCCAGCGGGCTGCGGGGTCTGTGGCGGCGAGGAGGCGGAAGAACTGCTTCGCGGGGGCCGCGCCCTTGACGTCGTCCGCGGCGTCCACCAGGGCCGTGATCCCGTCGTCCGGGGGGACGTCCAGGGCCTGGAAGACCCGCAGGGCGACGTCCACGGAGAGGAGGGAGTGGAAGACCTCCTCCCGGCGGCCGAAGCTGCGCGCCAGCATGGGCAGGAGGGCCCGGACCTCGGTGGCGAGGTCCGGCACAAGCTCCGCAGCGCCCAGGAGGTTCACCAGGCTCAGGCGGTTCTCCAGCTCGAGGCGCGGCGGGACGCGACCCGAGAGCGCGGGCACCAGCTCCCGATGGACGACCAGGGCCAGCGCGAGATCTCCAGACCGCAGCAACGCGGGAGCCAGCTCGTTGAGCAACGCGGCCCGGGTCACGGGGAAGGTGTCCCGGGGGATCCGGTCCGCGGCGGCCGCGAGGATCGCGTTGCCCATGCCCTCGAGGGGGGTCCCCCGGTTGAGGGCCACCACCGTGGCGGCGATCCCCACGATCTCCCGGTAGAGCCCCGCCTCCGCCAGCGCGCCCGCCTGGGAATTGAAGTCCTGGAGGCTGAAGCTCGCCGGGGCCCTCCAGAGGCCGACGATCCAGGTCCACGCGTTGACCACGGCGCGCCCGTGGAGGTCCTTCGGGGGCTTCGAGAGCGCCGGCATCGGCGTCCCCGCTGCGTTGGCCGCGGAGACGAGCTGGAGCTCCTCCACCAGGCGCACTCCCCAGGGAGGCAGGAGTTTTTTCAGCGCGCCGTCCTTCTCCACGGCCTTCATGACCACCGCCCTCGCCGCGTGGTCTTCCGCCAGGTGCCAGGCCCGCACGTGGGGGCCGAGGGCGACGAGGTCCGGGAAGCGGGTCAGGAAGACCGGCGGCGTGAGATCCGCCGGAAGGACCTGGTCCCAGGTGGTCTCACGGTGGGCCAGGAGTCCGGTGGCCTGGTCCTGCAGATGATCCGCCGCGGAGAGGTGACCGCGGCACCGGGCGGTGAAGGTGACCCAGGCCAGGAGGTCCAGCGCGACGGTCTTCAGCGCGGCCTCCACGGAGGCCGCGCCCGCGACGCCGAGGATCGTCTTGTCGCCGTTGAGCAGCCGCCGCCCGGCGGTCACCGCGTCGGTCAGGGCCCGGTGCGCGAGGCGATCATCGCCCCGGCGCATCGCGTACATGGCCGCGGCGAGGTGCGCGTGGAGGACCGCGTCGTCCCGGGGCCCCGCTGCGATCGCGGCCCAGCACCCCACCTCGTCCACGTCTCGGCCGGCGCTGGTCCACCCGGCGCCCACGTTGAAGCTGCCCTCTGCGCCGGTGGTGAGGAAGAGCGCGGCGAGGTTCTGGCCGACCTGGGCGTTCACCGTGAGGCTCCCCCGCTGGGACAGGAGCTGGCACGCGAGGGTCACGTGGCCGGGGAAGCCCCGACCGGTCATGCTCCGGAAGGCCCGGTAGTCCTGCTGCGCGCCCGCCCCGTCGCCGGTGACCTCCCGCAGCCACGTGCGGATCGGGAGGAGCGCGTGGACCGGATCGTTCCCGTCGCAGGACGCCGCCCGCTCGCCGTACGCGAGGACCTCATCGAGCTTCGCCAGCGCCGCCACGGGATCATCCACACCCTGCAGGCGGAGCGCCGCCTCCAGGACCGAGGGCAGCCAGGCCACCCCGGCCATGGACTTCGGGATCCTCGCCCGGGTGGCCTCGAACACCGCCGACGCGGCTGCGGGGCTGACATGGAACCGAACCGTCGCCGCCACCATGCCGAGGATGAAGCGCAGCTCACCCTGATACCCGTCGACCCGGGCCTCCAGGAGGTCGGCCAACCGGGGGAGGGCGCCCTCCCCTTGGTCGATCAGGGTGTCGAGGCCCACCTCCGTGGCGTCCCGCAGCACGTCCACCAGGAGGTCCGTGAAGCCCGGGGGGCCGTCGCCCCGGGGCTCGACCTGGGCCAGGGCCTTCTCCAATGCGGGCTCCACCTCGCGGGCCAGGTCCTTGAGGATCGCCTTCCAGTCCGTCTCCTCCAGGAGGAAGCCGGGGATCGCCTGGTGGGCCAGGGGGAGCACCGTGAGCAGCTCCCAGCCGGTGCCGCGGACCTGGAAATGCTCCAGCGCGTCGTCCACCAGGCGGCGGGACACCGCCTCCCCCTGGACCAGGGCCGCCTTGCCCACCGCCGGAGCCTCCTTCCACGCGAGGATGGCCAGGAGATCCCACGCAACCATACGGCCCGTGTCCAGGCCCACGGCCCACCAGCCGTCCTCCGAGGGGTCCGGGACGGTGGCCGCCGCCAGGGCCGCGGTGGCCCCGGGCCAGTCCTTGGCGATGGTCCTGGTGACCCCCCGGACGATCCGGGTGATTCCCGCGGAGTGATCCGGCGTCTCGAGGACCGTGAACAGCGCGGAGAGATCCCCCTCGAGGGTCGCGTCCAGGCGCTGGAGGGTCCCCGCCGCGAGGGCGCCCTGGTCCGTGAGCCACTGGAGGAGCGCCAGCGCGACGAGGCTGCCGCCCCGCAGCGCGGGCGCGAGGCGCTCGATCTCCGACAGCTCCCCGCCGTCTTTCTCTTCCCTGTGGGAGGGCCGTCCACGGCCCGATTCTTCCCTGTGGGAGGGGCTTTCCAGCCCCGATTCCACCAGGTGCTCCAGGAGATCCGCCGCAGTGCCCACCTCCTTGAGCGCGAGGTCGGCCCGGCCCCGGAACAGCTCCGCGGCCCCCGCGAAGACTCCGAGGGACGCGTGGAGGACCCGGTCCTCCCGAAGATTGCCCAGCCCCTCGCGGAGCCGGCGGAGCGCCTCGGCCACTTCGCCCAGGACGCTGGCGAGGTCCCCGGCCCGGCCCTCGAGGGAGGTGAGCGCGATCTGGCCGGCGAGGCCGCCCAGGGCCCCGAGGACCGCCATGGGCTCCGTGCCCCCGGACGCGGCCGCGGAGACCACCCGATCCGTGAGGTCGCGCACGGGCCCCCGGTCCAGGCACGCCGCGGCTGCGACCCAGGCAGCGACCAGGCGGGTCGCGTTGCGCTCGTGCACCCCGTCCCCCCGGTCCGCGGCGACCACGGCGAGGAGGTCGCCGTAGTACCGCCCGCACAGGGGCACGGTGAAGAGGGGATCCACCCAGGCCGCCCGGGCCGTGAGCCCGCTGAGGGCCCGACCCAGGACCTCCCGCCGGAGCCACGGGTGCCCCGGCGCGTCGGCCCACGCGGCGAGCTCGACCACGGCCTCGGGGACGACCTCGCCGTCCACCACCAGGGCACGAACCCGGCCGAACATCGCCAGATCGGGGCGGCCCAGGGTCTCCAGGACCCCGCCGAGGCGACGCAGCTCCTGACCCTGTCGGGGAGTGAAGGTCTTGTCGCAGGCGTCCGGGTTGCGCGCCGCGGCTGCCTCGATCCAGTCAGCCACCGCGGCGAGGGCCGCGCCGTGATCGCCACCGAGAGCCGCCGCGGACTCCCGGAGCGCGGTGATCTCCGCGGCCTTCACCGCGCCGGGGGCCTCCATCCACGACCAGAGCCTCTTCCGCTCGTCGCAGTCCGCTGCGGGGCTCCCGGGCGGGGGCGCGGCGAGGAGGGGTGTCGGGGGAGGCGGGGCGGGCGCAGGGACGGCGCCCAGGTGGGCGGGGCCGCATGCCATGATGACGAGGGAGAAGAGGGTGAGGGTGAGGAGGACGCGATGGGCTCGGATCATGGGCTGCTCCATGGGATACGGAGGTACATTTCCTTGATAACAGCTTGGCGCGGGTTTGCAAGTCGAGGGAAGGATCCGATCAACAACAGTTGCGGACCACCGATCCCTCTGTTTTAATCCAACCCAACCCAAGGAGGCCTCCCATCGAAACCCGTGAGCTCGTCGCCTGGATCGCCGCGGCCGGCGCCCTCGGCCTCGCCCTGCTCTTTCTCTCCCTGCTCCTGGCCAGGGTGCGGGAGGCGCGGCGCCTGCGCGTCCGCGCCGCGGAGGCGGCGGGCCTGGACCCGCTCACGACGTTGCTGAGCCGGCGGGCGGTCCTCGGGGTCCTCGAGGCGGAGGTGGCGCGGTGCCTGCGCAGCGATGCGTCCCTCGGGGTCCTCATGATGGACTTCGACCACCTCTCCGGGCTGAACGAGGAGCACGGTCGGGCGGCGGGGGACGCGGTGCTGCTGGAGGGTGCGCGCCGGGTCCGGAACAACGTGCGGATCTATGACTCCGTCGGGCGCTGCGGCGGCGAGGAGTTCCTGGTGATCCTCCCGGACTGCCCCGAGACGGAGCTCAACGACATCGCAGAGCGCGTCCGGATGATGATCGAGCGGAGCCCCATCGCCTGGAAGGGGCAGCAGCTCCGGGCCACGATCTCGATCGGGGGGCTCACCACCGCGGCCCTCGACGAGAAGAGCGCGGATCGACTCGTCCGCAGCGCGGAGAAGCTCCTGGGCGAGGCCAAGGGCCTGGGGCGGAACCGGGTCCGGATCACGGAACCCTTCGAGCTCACCGAGGAGTCCAGCCTCGGCCTGGCCCTCGAGACCGAGAGACACCCCATCGACGATGGAGACGCATGATGAGACGATCCCTGGCGCTGCTCACTGTCCTCGCCCTGGCCGCATGCAACACCGCCGGGGGTCCGCAGACCGTCGGCGGGGACGGCGGCCCCTCGGACACCGCTACGGTCCCGGACTGGGGCGCCGCGGACACCACCGACGCCGTGGCGCCGGACCTGCCCCGCGGGGACGTCCCTCCGACGGAGACGGCCCCGGCGGACACACCGGCGCCGGACTCGCCTTGCGTGCCCGCATGCCCGCCCGGCGCGTGCGGGGACGACGGCTGCGGCGGTGAATGCCCCGGCTGCGGGCTGAACCAGCTCTGCATCGGCGACACCTGCGTCTGCTCCTGGGAGGCCTGCGGGGAGCTCTGCTGCGGGGAGGGGGCGACCTGCCACGAGGGCGCGTGTTGCGCACCCCAATGCGTGGGCAAGGAGTGCGGCGACGACCTCTGCGGCGGCGTCTGCGGGACCTGCCCCGACGTGGCCCCGATCTGCGACAACGGAGCGTGCGCGCTGGAGTGCGCCCCCGCCTGCGAGGGAAAGGAGTGCGGGCCCGACGGCTGCGGCGGCGACTGCGGCGACTGCCCCGGCGGGACCTGCATCGACGGAGCCTGCTGCGACCCCGCCTGCGACGGCCTTCAGTGCGGCCCCGACGGCTGCGGCGGGGAGTGCGGGACCTGTCCCCCCGGGGCGGTCTGCCTGGACCCGGGCCTCTGCTGCGTCCCGGACTGCAGCGGCTCCGTGTGTGGCGGCGACGGCTGCGCGGGCTCCTGCGGGATCTGCCCCGAGGCCGAGGTCTGCGACGGCGGGGTCTGTGTCCTGGATCCGAGCTTCGTGGGCTGCTCTGACATGACCCGGGAGGGCTTTTTGTCGATCCCGGGGTATCCGTTGATCGCAGCTTGTGGTGGCGCGTGGACGGTACCAGGGATCCACAACGAGACCCCCGCGTGCAACCGGGAGGCCGGCAACACGGGCCTCAACCCCAACGGGACGGGCTGCAACGTCACGGACCTCTGCGCCGAGGGATGGCACGTCTGCCTGGGCAAGAACGACGTCCTCTACCGGAGCCCCCTGGGCTGCCTCGAGATCATGGACGGGGCCCCGAGCCCCGCGTTCTTCCTCACCCGGACCTCGTCCACCGGCGCGTTCAACTGCTCCCCGGACACCATCGGCTCCCCCACCACGGTGAACGACATCTTCGGCTGCGGGGATCTGGGGTGCAAGATCAGCGAACCCTCCTGTGCCCCCCTGGACACGGCCTCCCACGACGGATGCAAGGCGATCCGGAACAAGCCCACGTCGAACTGCACCTGCGCGTTCAAGGGCGACCTGGACCCGACGAACCCGGCCTACGACCCGGGGAACTTCACCGACGTGTATTGCTCCCCCTCCAGCGGCGGCTGCGGCTGGTGCAAGCCCCTGGACTACTACAACGTCCTCCTGGGGGTCTACCACCCGGACGCCTGGGACTGTGGCGGCGCGGGATCCACCGAGGCCAACGACGTGGTGAAGAGCCTGCCGGATCAGCAAGGCGGGGTGATCTGCTGCCAGGACCAGTGCGCCGCGGACGTGGACTGTCCGGTGCCCCAGGTGTGCACCATGTCGACGTGTCAGGATCCATAGACAGGGGGAGAGTCGGGGCTGTACCCAGGGGGCATAAGTCTCGTAGGAGCGGAGCTTCGTCCGCTCAACTCGGCTTCAAAGCCCCTCCCACAGGAAGAATCGGGGCGTGGACGCCCCTCCCACAGGAAGAATCGGGGCGTGGACGCCCCTCCCACAGGAAGAATCGGGGCGTGGACGCCCCTCCCACAGGAAGAATCGGGGCGTGGACGCCCCTCCCACAGAGACACCGGGAGTGCGCAGATGAAGCTGTCTGAGATCGTTCGATATCTGGACGAGTTGCTGCATACGGAGCCGATGAAGGATGTTGCGCTCAACGGGCTGCAGGTCGGGGGGGACTGGGAGGTGGGGCGGGTCGGGGTCGCGGTGGATGCGCGCCTGACGACGTTCCGGGCGGCGGCGAAGGCCGGCTGCGGCCTCGTGGTGGTCCACCACGGGCTCTTCTGGGGCGGGGCCTTCCCCTGGACCGGCGCGGAGTACGCAAGGATCGCGTTCCTCACGGAGCACCGCCTGGGGCTCTACGCGAGCCACCTCCCCCTGGACGCGCACCCGACCCTCGGGAACAACGCCCGGCTCCTCCTGGGCCTGGGCGTGACGCCGAAGGAGCCCTTCGGCGACTACCACGGCCTCGCGGTGGGCTGGTGGGGTGAACTGGAGGCTCCGGAGCCCCGGGATGCCCTCATGGATCGGGTCCGCCGCGTCCTGGGCGGCCCCGCGGATCTCCTGCCCTTCGGGCCCCCGGAGGTGCGCCGGGTCGCGGTGCTCTCCGGCGGGGGCGGGGGTCCCGACGTGCTCTCGGCGTTGCGGGCCGGCGCCGACCTGATGCTCACCGGCGAGGCCTCCCACCAGCTCCACGCGCTGGCCGAGGACTGGGGTGTGAACCTGGCCTTCGGGGGCCACTACGCGACGGAGTCCTTCGGGGTGCAGGCGGTTGGCAGGCGCCTGGAGGAGGACCTCGGCCTCGAGACGGTGTTCCTGCCGTGCCCCACGGGGCTTTGACCCGTTCGAGAGTTCGGTCGTCTCCCCCCATGCCCCTTGATGAAACTCCTTGCAACGGGTGGGGGGCTTTGTTAACTTGCCCTCGCTTCACCTAGGGACGCGGGCGCCCGGGCGCCCGCATGTACGGGGGCTTGAGATGCTGCTCGGTCAGGAAAGAGCCACCGTCATCGTCGGACATTTCGGGAGCGGGAAGAGCGAGGTCGCGGTGCACCTCGCCCTCGCCGCCCGGGAGGACGGCCGCGGGGTCACCCTGATGGACCTGGACCTGGTGAATCCCTACTTCCGCAGCCGCGAGGCCATGGAGCTCCTGGAGGCCCGGGGGATCCGGGTGGTGGTCCCCGGCGGAAACCTGCGGGACGCGGATCTCCCCATCCTGGTGCCCCAGGTCCGGGCGCACCTGGCCGCGGCCACCGCCTACGGCGTCCTGGACGTGGGGGGCGACGACGTCGGGGCCCGGGTGCTGGGATCCCTCTCCGACGTCCTGGGCAGCGAGGGGCACCGGGTCCTGATGGTGCTCAACGCGAAGCGCCCCTTCTCGGACACCGTGGCGGGCTGCCGTCGGGTCCAGGGGGAGATCGAGGCCGCGGCGCGCCTGCGGATCTCGGGCTTCGTGTCCAACGCCCACATGATGGAGGAGACGGATCTCGCGGTGCTCCAGGAGGGCCTGGACCTGGCCCGGGCCGTGGCCTCGGAGGCAGGGCTTCCCCTGGAGTTCATCACCGCGCCCCGGACCCTGGCCGCGGAGATCGCGGCGGAGGTCGACCTGCCGGTCCTGGCCATCGACCGGAGGCTGCTGCCGCCCTGGCTGAAGGAAGGGCGCACGAAGGGCGCGGGGCCGGCCCCCGCAAGGCCGCTCTTCGGACCATAGGAGAGGATTCATGCCGAGAGTCACCATCGACCGGGAGCGATGCAAGGGCTGCGGCCTCTGCGTCGAGGCCTGCCCCCAGGACGTCCTCGCGATGTCCCGGGAGATCAACGCGAAGGGGTACTACTTCGCGCACAAGGCGCGGCCCTGGGACTGCCTGGGGTGCCGCCTCTGCGCGATCACCTGCCCGGACGTGGCCGTCGAGGTCGCGTTGAGCGGGGCCCAGTACCACCCCTTCGAGTATTAGGAGGCCCCCATGGCGCGGAAACTCATGAAGGGCAACGAGGCCATCGGCGAGGCCGCGATCATGGCGGGCTGCCGGGCGTACTTCTGCTACCCCATCACCCCGCAGACCGAGGTGGCCGAGTACCTCGCCAAGCGCATGCCCGAGGTGGGCGGGACCTTCCTCCAGGGGGAGAGCGAGGTCGCTGTGGGCTACATGATCTTCGGCGCGGCCGCGGCGGGGAAGAAGGTGTTCACCTCCTCCTCGAGCCCCGGGGTGAGCCTCATGGCCGAGGCCATGAGCTACGTCGCCGCCGCGGAGCTCCCCGCGGTGTTCATCAACATCATGCGGGCCGGCCCGGGCCTGGGCGGGATCCTGCCGAGCCAGTCGGACTACCACCAGGCGACCAAGGGCGCGGGCCACGGCGACTACAAGATGCTCGTCTTCGCCCCCTCCTCGGTGCAGGAGGCGGTGGACCACATGATGCTGGCCTTCGATCTGGCCGAGACGTACCGCAACCCGGTGATGCTCATCGGCGACGGCATGATCGGCCAGATGATGGAGCCCGTGGAGCTCCCCGACACGCCCCGGGAGGACAACGAGATCGCGGGCCACGAGGCCTGGGCCACCACGGGCTGCGAGGGACGGGAGCGCCACCTGGTGAAGACCCTCTTCCTCGACGCGGAGGAGAACTTCGCGCACAACCTGACGTTGGCTGCGAAGTACAAGGTGATGGAGGCCGAGGAGGTCCGGTTCGCGGAGGAGGGGATCGAGGATGACCTCGACGTCCTCCTCGTCGCCTACGGCACCATGGCCCGGATCTGCACCACCGCGATGGAGGAGCTGCGGGCCGGGGGCCTCCGGGTGGGGATGCACCGGCCGGTGACCGTGTGGCCCTTCCCCTACGCCCGGATCAACGCGCTGGCGGGGAAGGCGAAGATGGTCGTCGCAGTGGAGATGTCCATGGGCCAGCTCGTGGACGACGTGCGGGCCGCGGTGGCCAACCAGGTCCCGGTGGAGCACTACGGCAAGACCGGCGGCATCGTCCCCACCCCCGGGGACGTGGCCGCGGCGATCCGAGAGATCGCAGGGAGGGCCTGAGCATGGCGGTGAACGTCTTCAAGCGCCCCGAGTCTATGAGCACCAACGTCACGCACTACTGCCCGGGGTGCACCCACGGGGTGATCCACCGGATGGTGGCCGAGGCCCTGGACGAGCTGGGCCTCAAAGGCCGGACCGTCGGCGTGGCACCGGTGGGGTGCGCGGTGCTGGCCTACAACTACTTCTCCATCGACTTCCAGGAGGCCGCCCACGGCCGCGCGCCGGCCATGGCGACGGGGATCAAGCGTGTGCGGCCCGAGCTCATCGTGTTCACCTACCAGGGAGACGGCGACCTGGCCAGCATCGGCACCGCGGAGATGATCCACGCGGCCAACCGCGGCGAGAAGATCACCACGATCTTCGTCAACAACGCGATCTACGGCATGACCGGCGGCCAGATGGCCCCCACCACCCTGCCGGGCCAGCGCACCACCACCAGCCCCGCGGGCCGGGATCCCGCCGTGGTGGGGATGCCCCTGCGGGTGGCGGAGATGCTCTCCACCATCCAGACCCCCGGCTACATCGCCCGGGTATCGGTGCACAACTCCAAGGAGCAGGTCACCGCCAAGCGGATCATCAAGAAGGCCTTCGCCTACCAGGCCGCGGGGACCTGCTACAGCCTGGTGGAGGTCCTCTCCACCTGCCCCACCAACTGGGGGCTCACCCCGGCGGAGTCCATGCGGTGGCTCGAGGAGAACATGCTGCCCTACTACCCCCTGGGCGAGCACAAGACCCCCGAGGAGGCCTGAGCCATGCAGAACGAAGTGATCATCGCGGGGTTCGGCGGCCAGGGCGTCATGCTGGCGGGCCAGCTGATCTCCTACGCGGCCATGGACGCGGGATACCACGTGGTCTGGCTCCCCTCCTACGGCCCCGAGATGCGCGGGGGCACTGCGAACTGCACCGTGGTGATCTCCGACGAGCCCATCGCCTCGCCGGTGGTGCCGGTGCCCGGCGCCTGCATCGTCATGAACAACCCGTCCCTGGAGCGCTTCGGCCCCGCGGTGCGGCCCGGGGGCCTGATCCTGATCAACGCGTCCCTGGTCACCGCCACCCTGGACCGGGACGACGTGACCCGGCTCGAGATCCCGGCCAACGCGATCGCGCAGGAGTGCGGCACGCCCAAGGCCGCGAACATGGTGATGCTCGGCGCGTACCTTGCCGCGTCCGGCGCCCTGGACATGCAGGCCGTCAAGAACATGATCATCGAGAAGTTCGGGCACCGGGAGGGCTGGGTGGAGCTGAACCACGCGGCCCTGGACCGGGGGAAGGCCCTGGCTGAGGCGCAGCTCGGAGGGACGCAATGACCGACATCACCCCGATCATCGAGGGGTACCCGGGGGAGGAGGCCTCTCTCGTCGAGATCCTCCACGACGTCCAGCTGACGCACCGGCACGTCCCCAGGGACAGCCTGGCGGCGATCGCCGCGCACACCGGCGTGAGCCTGGCCCGGGTCTTCGGCGTCGCGACGTTCTACGGGGCCTTCTCCTTCACGCCCAAGGGCGAGAAGATCGTGAAGTGCTGCATGGGCACCGCGTGCCATGTCCGGGGCGCGGGACGCAACCTCGAGGACATGGAGGCGCGCCTCGGCCTCGCCGCCGGACAGACCTCCGAGGACGGAAAATACTCCCTGGAGGCGGTGAACTGCGTGGGCGCCTGCGGCATCGCGCCGGTGGTGACCGTGAATGAACGCGTCCTGCCCAAGTTCAAGATGGCGGACTTCAACCAGATCCTGGGGGGGGACGAGTCATGAAGATCGCAACCCTCGAGGCCTTCGAGGCCTGCCGCCAGGACGCCGTAGCCGCCCAGGACAAGCTGACGAAGAAGGTGCTGGTCTGCTGCGGCACGGGCTGCCTCGCGGCGGGCGCCGGCGCGGTCGCCGGGGCCCTCAGGGCCGCGCTTGACGCGAAGAAACTGGACGTCGAAGTGGGCCTCAAGATGAGCGAGACGGGCTGCCGCGGCCTTTGCGAGCTGGGCCCCCTCGTCACCTTCGAGCCCTCCGGATTTTTTTATCAAGGGGTGAAAGCCTCTGACATCTCCGAGATCGTCGAGAAGACCATCGAAGGCGACGACGTCATCCCCCGCCTCCTCTACCGGGACAAGGCCACCCGGCAGCGCGTGGAGACCTACCACGAGATCCCCTTCTACAAACGCCAGACCCGCTGGGCCTTGCGCAACGTGGGCCTCGTGGATCCCCGGGACGTCGGCGAGTACATCGCCCGGGGCGGCTTCTCCGCGCTGGCGAAGGCCCTGACAAGGATGTCACCGGAGGAGGTCCTCACGGAGGTGGAAACCGCGAAGCTGCGGGGCCGGGGCGGCGGCGGTTTCGACGCGGGCCGCAAGTGGCGCTCCTGTCTGAACGCCGAGGGCGACGAGCGCTTCCTGGTCTGCAACGGCGACGAGGGCGACCCCGGCGCGTTCATGGACCGCACCATCATGGAGGGGGACCCCTACGGCGTCCTCGAGGGCATGGTCATCGCGGCCTACGCGATCCAGGCGAAGGCCGGGTTCATCTACGTGCGCCAGGAGTACCCCCTGGCGGTGCGGCACCTGCGCGCGGCCCTGGACCGCATGCGGGAGCTCGGCTTCCTCGGTGATAAAATCCTCGGGAGCGACTTCAGCTTCGACCTCCGGATCGCCCGGGGGGGCGGCGCGTTCGTCTGCGGCGAGTCCTCCGCGCTCATGCGCTCCATCGAGGGCAAGGTCGGCGAGCCCCGGGCCAAGTACATCCACGGCACCGCCAAGGGCCTCTACGACAAGCCCACGGTGCTCAACAACGTGGAGACCTTCGTCAACGTCCCCCTGATCATCGAGAAGGGCGGCGCGTGGTTCGCGTCCACCGGCACGGCCCGCTCCAAGGGCACCAAGGCTTTTTCATTGGTGGGAAAGGTCCAGAATACGGGATTGGTCGAGGTCCCGATGGGCACCACCCTGCGGGAGATCATCTTCGAGATCGGCGGCGGCGCCCCCAAGGGTCGGACCTTCAAGGCGGTCCAGACCGGCGGGCCCTCCGGGGGCTGCCTCCCCGAAGCCCACCTGGACCTGCCCGTGGACTTCGACACCCTGACGAAGGCCGGCTCCATGATGGGCTCCGGCGGCATGATCGTCATGGACGACCGGACCTGCATGGTGGATGTCGCCCGCTACTTCACAAAGTTCCTCGTCGACGAGAGCTGCGGCAAGTGTGTCCCCTGTCGGGAGGGCCTCCAGCAGATGCTGCGGCTCCTGACGGACATCTGCAAGGGCCGGGGCACCGCCCGGCACCTGACGCAGATCGACGCGCTGACCCACGTGCTGGAGAAGGGGAGCCTCTGCGCGCTGGGCAAGAGCGCCGCCAACCCCGTGACCAGCACCCTGCGGTACTTCCGGGAGGAGTACCTGGAGCACATCGACGGGAAGACCTGCAAGGCCGGCGTGTGCCGCGACCTCTGCCGCTTCGAGATCCAGGAGTCGGCGTGCACGGGCTGCACCCTCTGCAAGCCGGTCTGCCCGACGGACTGCATCTCCGGTGAGAAGAAGGCGCTCCACGTCATCGACCAGGAGCGGTGCATCCGCTGCGGCTCCTGCTTCGATGCGTGCAACTTCGACGCGATCCGCATCCTGTAGGGAGTGGCGATGAAGATCCAGATCAACGGACGGACCGTCGTCGCCTTTCGGGGTGAGTCGGTCCTGACCGCGGCGACCCGAGCGGGCATCGCGATCCCGACCCTCTGCCACCACGAGGCGGTGGAGGACTCCGGGGCGTGCCGCCTGTGCATGGTGGAGATCCGCAAGGCCGGCTGGGACGAGGACTGGACCCAGCTGGTCACCGCGTGCCTCTTCCCCGTGGAGGAGGATCTCGTGGTCCTCACGGGCAGCCCCGAGGTGCGCCAGACCCGCAAGGAGATCCTCGAGCTCCTCCTCGCCAGGGCCCCGGAGGCCGAGGCGGTGCAGGCCCTCGCCGCCGCGTACGGCATCGACGGCTCCCCCTATCCCCCCCAGGAGGAGGCGGCGCTCCCGAACTGCATACCCAATGGGCATAAGTTTCGTACGAGCGGAGCTTCGCCCGCTCAACTCAACTGTATCCTGTGCGGGCTCTGCACGCGGATCTGCCAGACCCTGGTCACCGGCGCGATCGCCACCGCAGGGCGGGGCCCGGAGAAGGTCGTGGGCACCCCCTTCGGCGAGGCCACGGACGTGTGCATCGGCTGCCTGGCCTGTGCGTCGTCCTGTCCTACCGGGGCGATCCCCGTGGAGGACACCGGCGCGTCCCGGACGATCTGGGGTCGCAGCTTCGCGCTGGCGCCGTGCACCACCTGCGGCGCGCCCACCGCCACCCGGCCGCAGATCGACTGGCTGGCGCAGAAGACCGGCCGCGCCCCGGAGGACTTCATGATCTGCGTCGCTTGCAAGACAAAGGCCACGGGCGAGGCCTACCACCGGATCAGCTGGTAAGGGAGGACCGCCGTGAAGCTCCTGCACATCCATCCCCAGAAATGCATCGGCTGCCGGACCTGCGAGATGACCTGCGCCTTCTCCCACCCGGTGGACGGTCAGCTCGGCACCCACCGGATCCGCATCGCGTCGGATCCCCGGGGCAGGCCCGGGCTCTCCAAGGTCACCGTGTGCCTGCAATGCGAGGACGCGGGCTGCGTCGGGGCCTGCCCAGCGAACGCACTGTGGCGCAACCCAGCGACCGGCGCGATCGACCACAAGCCCGACCGCTGCATCCGCTGCCGCTCCTGCATCTCCGGCTGCCCCTTCGGCAACATGCACTGGGAGTCCGCCACGGACCTCCCCGTGAAGTGCGACCTCTGCAACGGCGACCCGAGGTGCGCAAAGTTCTGTCCCTCCGGCGCCCTCGTCTACAGTTGATCGATCCCGTCGAGCTCACCGCGATCACCGAGGACGGCGCACCCATCGCGTTGGACTGGTTCCCCGCCTCCCCCTCCCCTGTGGGAAGGCCTTCAGGCCCGACTCCCCCTGTGGGAGGGGCGTTGAAGTCGAGTCGAGCGGACGACGTTCCGCTCCTACGAGACTTTCACCCCTTGGGTGCCACACCCCGCTTCCCCCCGGTTCTCCTCATCCACGGCTACGCCCAGAACCGCTACACCTTCCACCACCCGACCCGCTCCCTGGCGGCGCACCTCGCAGCGGGGGGGCGGGACGTCTTCGTCGTGGAGCTGCGCGGCCACGGCCGCAGCCGGGCCCTGGGCGCGCCCTGGCCCAGAGGGATCCGGGATTACCTGGATCTGGACCTCCCCGCGGTGCTCTCAGACGTTCGAGGCCGGACCGGCGCCGACCGCGTCGTCCTGATCGGCCACAGCCTCGGCGGCCTCCTCTCCCAGCTCTACGCGGGGACCCACCCGGACGAGATCGCCGGGCTCTGCGCGATGTCCGCGCCGTCCCATCGCCTGGGCTCCAGCCGGCTGTTCCGCTCCCCGGTGCTCCGGGGCCTCACCCGGCTCACGCTGGCGCTGCGGGACCGGGGCCTCTCCGAGATGGTGCTGCGCCCCCTGCCAAGCTTCCCCCTGGACCACATCGGGGTGATCTCCTTCGCTGCGGAGCAGCGCCTCTGGGCGCGGATCCCCCGGTCGCTCCGCAAGGGCCGACGCAACCCCCTGATGCCGGTCCGCCCCTGGCGGGCGGGGAGCTTCGAACCCGCCATGGAGCAGGACCGCTTCCGCAAGGGCTTCGACCGCACGGGGATCCGGGTGGCCCTGGACATCCTCGAGTGGGGGATGCGGGGCCGGATCCCCGGGGCGCCCGGCGAGGAGAACCTCCTGGACCGCCTCGCCGGGGTGGCCTGCCCGACCCTCCTCCTCTCCAGCCCCGACGACGAGACCATCCGCGCCCGCTACACCACCCAGCCCGGCGACCTCCCCGGTGCGAAGATCACCACCCGGGAGCTCCCCGGCTTCGGCCACTGCGACCTGGTCCTCGGCACCGACGCTCCAGTCGGCGTCTGGCCCCACATCGACACCTGGCTCACGACGCTGTAGCCCTCCCGGACCCTCCGAACCGGGAGCTTGACGACCGGCCATCTCCCCAATCTCATTTCTTTTTATCATACGGATTGACAAGTCCGTCCGGATGGATATCCTGCAATCAGGAGGGCCCGCCATGGCGACCACCGCGTACCGACAACAGGTCGACGAGGAGCGAAAGCACCGCACCCGGGCCCGGCTCATCGACGCGGCCCGCCGGGTCTTCGTCGCGCAGGGCTACCACGCGCCCAAGATCTCGGACATCGTCACCGAGGCGGGCTCGGGCCAGGGCACCTTCTATCGACACTTTGCGGACAAGCGTGAGATCTTCGACGCGCTGGTGGACGAGGTGCTGGTGGATCTGGCTGCGGGGTTCAACACGGCCTTCGCCACCCTCCCCGAGAACGTCGAGGAGTACCGGGACGCGTCCTTGCTGTCGGTGCACGCGGCGGCCCACGTCCTCATGGAGTACCGCGCCGAGGCGCTCCTCTTCCTCAAGGAGGGGCCAACCATCGATGCGAACTTCGAGGCCCGGGTCACCGAGACCATGGACGGCTTCGCATCCCTGGCCCAGGGCTTCCTGGACCACGCGATCCGGGCCGGCTTCGCGCGGCCCTGCGACTCCGCTGTGGTCGCTCAGTGCCTGGTGGGCATCGCCCTGCGGCATCTCGAGCGGGGCCTCCCCGACGGCATCGACCTGAACCACACCGTCCGCGAGATCGTGGACTTCGCGTTTTTGGGCTTCGGCCCGGCGCAACAGGAGAGCTGATCATGGGCAAGAAGACTTCGAAGACGGTCCTGATCACCGGCGGCGCGGGGGGCATCGGGCTCGCCGCGGCGATGGAGTTCGCGAAGGACGGCTGGCGCATCCTCCTCTCGGATCGGGACCCGGATCGCCTCGCGACAGCGGAGGAGACCCTCCGCGGATTGAACGCGCACGTAGAGACCTTCGTGGTGGACGTCACCGACCGCGGGGCCGTGGAGGCCTGCGCAGCGGAGATCCTCGCGCGCCACGGCCACCTGGACGTGCTGATCAACAACGCGGGGGTGGGCCACCACGGGGAGCTCGCGGACACGAGCCTGGAGACCTGGAAGCTCCTCGTGGACGTGAACCTCTGGGGCCCCCTCTACCACATCCACGCGTTCCTGCCGTCCATGAAGGCCCGGCGGGCGGGCCAGATCGTCAACGTCTCCTCGGGGCAGGCCTTCATCAAGATGCCCACCTGGGGAGCGTACGCAGCGATCAAGGCCGCCCTCGGCGTCGCCTCGGAGGTCCTGCACTGGGAGCTGCGGAAGCACGGCATCCAGGTGACCACGGTCTTCCCGGGGATGGTGAACACCGGCTTCTACAGCGACGTGGAGACCCACACCCTCGGCGGGAAGCTCTCGATGCTCCTGCTGCCGCTCTACTCCATGCCCGCGAAGCGCATGGGGCGGATCCTCCACCGTGCGGTGACCCGTCACGACAAGACGGAGCTCTCGAACCTGCACAACCGCTTCGCCTGGCTCACCCAGGGCCTGCCCCTGGTCCCGGACCTCACGGCCCTGGTGAGCGAGCGCATCCTGGCGAAGCATTGACAATGTCGTCCTGAGCGAGGGCGCAGCCCGAGTCGAAGGATCTCAGGCACCGTGTCGCGCCGAACGACGACACCAGGGAGTCAACGATGAGCACAAAGAAACTCCTCTCCCTCCTCCCCGGCTTCTCCATGGACGAGGTCATGACCGGCACCCACGAGTTCACCCCCGGCGCAGGCCCCGAGGGGGTGTTCCCTTTTGAGTTCCGGGTGCGTTGGGGGGCTCAGGACATGGGCGCGTTCCTGAACCCCTTGACCGAAAAATTCATGGTGAACGACATGGAGGGGACGGTCACCGTGGGCGGTCTCTGCGAGGACGCCCCGTGTCGGGGCACCCTCGCGCTGCGCTACTTCAAGGATCAGAAGATCCGGTACACCTTCGAGTTCTCCGTGGACGGCACAACCTTCCGCTTCATCGGTGAGAAGGTCAACATCCTCCCCTGGAACCTCGCCACGTCCCACACCACCTGCTTCGGCACCCTCACCGACGCGACGGGACATCTGGTCTCCCGCTCCCTCACCTTCTTCCGCCTCCGCTCCGCCCCCGCGTTCCTCGCCAGCTTCCGCCTCGCGTCCTGAGCATCTCAACCGGCGTTGCCGGTCGACTCCTCGCGGAACTCCGTCGGCTCAACTCAGCAGGGGAGCTCAGGGGGGAGTGCCGTCCCAGTCCTTCAGGAGGCCCTCGGTCATGATCAGGCGGGTCTCCATCTTTCGGGCGAGGGTGAAGTTGTGGGTGACCAGGACCAGGGCGGTGCCCGTGTCCCGATTGAGGGTGATCAGGAGGTCGTGGATCTCGTCGGAGGTGCGCTCGTCCAGGTTCCCGGTGGGCTCGTCCGCGAAGAGGATCACCGGCTCCATCACCAGGGCCCGACCCAGGGAGACCCGCTGCTGCTCGCCGCCGGAGAGCTCCCCGGGGCGGTGGGTGGCCCGATCGGTGAGGCCCATGCGGTCCAGGAGACGATCCGCCCGGGCCCCGGCCTCGGACCAGTCGACCCCCGCGATGAGGGCCGGGAGCATCACATTCTCCCGCGCGGTGAACTCCGCCAGGAGGTGGTGGAACTGGAAGACGAAGCCGATGCGCAGGTTCCGCCAGCGGGCCAGCTCCGGCTCGGGCATCTGGAAGAGGTCCCGGTCCTCCCAGAGGACCCGGCCCCGGGTGGGCGGGTCCAGGGTGCCGGCCACGTGGAGGAGGGTGCTCTTGCCCACCCCCGACTTGCCCACGATGGAGACCTGATCCCCCCGGCGGATCTCCAGGTCCACGCCCTGGAGCACCGGGAGCTCCTTGCCGAGGTGGGAGTAGGTCTTGTGGACGCCTTCCAGGCGCAAGACCACGTCATCGCCCATGGTACAGGCCCTCCAGGATGTGGGTCGCGGACGCACGCCGCGCGGGGTAGAGGGACGCGACCACCGTGAGGGCCCAGGAGGCCAGGACGATGATCGCAATGGACAGGGGGTCCAGGTCCACCGGGAGCTCTCGGATGTAGTACTCCTTGGGCAGGGTCACGCCGACGTGCTGCACCAGGACGCAGCTCGACACCCCCATGAGGAGGCCGGAGAGGGAACCCAGGAGGCCCACCAGCGCGCCCAGGGTCAGGAAGACCCGGCCCATGTCCCGCACCCGGAACCCCATGCACCGCAGGATCGAGATCGCGTCGGTGCGCTGCCGGATGATCATGAGGAGGCTGGAGACGATGCTGAAGGACGCGATGAGGACCACGAAGCCCAGGACCAGGAACATCACCACCCACTCCAGCTCCAGCGCGGAGAAGAGGGTGCGGTTCATGCGCTTCCAGTCGTCCACCTCGACCTGGTCGGAGTCGACCCAGCCGAGGACCTCGATCCGCACCTCGTCCACGGCCTCGAGATCGTGGAGACGGGCCTCCACCCGGTTGACCGCGTCCTCCATATTGAGGAACCGCTGGGCCTCCCCGAGGGTGGTGTAGACGAGCTTCATGTCGTAGTCGTAGAGGCCCGTGGTGAAGAGCCCGGCGATGCGGAAGGAGCGGGCCTTGGGCTGGAGCCCCGCGGGGCCCGCCTCGCCGTCGGGCGCGATGAGCTCCACCTTGCCGCCCACGTCCACCCCGAGGCTCCCGGCCAGCTCCACGCCGATCAACACCGGAGGCAGCACCACCTGATCCGCGGTCCACGCCGCGTCGAGCGCGTCGGGGTCGTCGGGATCCGCCATCCCGGGGATCGGTTCCATGGGGATGGCGCCGGGGGAGGGAGAGGGGGAGGGGGAGGGCTGTAGGCTGTGGGCTGCAGGCTGTGGGTCGTCCGGTGGGGCCGCGCCGTCCTCCGTCGGGTCTCCTTGTGAAAGGGGCTTGCCGGCCCCGAAGCCCTCCGGCTCGAGCTCCCAGTAGCCGAGATGGTCCGGCGGCACCAGCCACTCGGGCTCCCCCAGGAAGCGGGTGGAGCCCGCGACGACGGTCCCCTCCAGGTCCCCGCCCGCGTAGTCCTCGGGGACCACCCCCCGGAGGGTGATGTTCACACCGATGTTGCTGGAAGAGGCCAGCATGACGTTGGCCTCCACATACGGGCTGGCGGACCGCACCGCACCGAGCCCCTCCAGGCGGCGGGCCAGGGCGAAGGCGTCGGGGATCCCGGTGAGGTCGTCGGTGGCCCGCAGGACCACGTGCTCCCGGGACTTGACGATCTTGGAGGTCAGGTCGACCGAAAAACCCCGCATGACGGAGAGGACGACGATCAGGGCCCAGACCCCGACTGCGACGCCGACGATGGAGACGAACATGGACAGACCGACCCCCTGGCGGAGGCGGGAGTCCAGGCACGGCGCAAGCTCGGGCTGGAGGGACTCCGACAGGGTCCCGCGACCACGACGGACCCCCAGCAGGATCCGGAGGGCCACATGGATCACCAGGAGACCACCCACCACCAGCGCGACGATCAGGGGCACCCGGTCCGCGCCGGGGAAGGCAAGGTCCCCCAACTCCACGTCGGGCCGCACCAGGAGCGCGACGGCCAACGCAGCCAGGCCGGGGAGGAGATCCGCCACGGTCTCGGCGATGCGCGCCCGGGGCCGCAGGAGCCCCCGCACAACCAGGAACACCCCGGCCGCGGCCAGGGCCCAGGCGAGCCACTCGAAGTGGATCGGCTCGGTCCACCGGACCCCCATGGGGCCGCGGGCCAGCCAGAGGACAAGACCCGTCCCGACCACCGCGCCCCACCGGGCCGGCGAGGCCAGGAGCCCCACCTCGACCCCGGTCTGCTGGGGCACAAGATCCCGGAGGCGGTTGATCGTGCGAGCCCCGGAGGTGAGCACCAGGCGCTGGGAGCGCAGGAACTTCCAGGCCACGAGGATCGCAGGGCGGCGCACCCCGATGCGCTTCCCGAGGGCCCGGATCCCGAGGACCACGACCGCGCCCACGACGAGGACCGCGTCCAGGGCCGCGGCCACAGCACTCAACGTCCCCGGGAGGCCGGCGTCGCCAAAGGCCGGCGCGTCCCGCCAGGCCCAGCCGAGGGCCGCCGCGGGCAGGGCCAGGATCGGCAGGAAGAACTGGAAGGAGAGCAGCGGATCCCGCTCCAGGTGATCGAACGCGGCCACGAAGAGGTGGGTGAACCCCGCGGCCACCAGGATGGCCCCGAGGATGAAGAAGCCGAGGAGGCCGACCATCTGCAGGTCGAACTGCTGATCCGGCGAGAGGAGCCCGTGGACGCGCACGGCCAGGGCCGCCGCGACGAGCCCCGCGGCGAGCGCTGCGCCCGCGGCTCGCTTCACCGCCACCCCGCCCCTGTAGAGCAGGACCAGGTACGCGACCCCTGCGCTCCCCACCACCGCGGGGGCGTACGCCAGGACCTCCGGCGCGAAGAACTCGAGGCCCACCCGCGCGAGGCCCGCGAGGAAGAGCAGGCTGAAGCCCACCACGGCGCGGAGACCGCCCCGGCGCACCCGGCTGAAGGCCCAGGAGCCAGTGAGGACCGAGACCACGCCGCCCACACCCATCCACGTGACGGGAGCGGCGAGGGCCAGGACGGAGAGGGTCACGAGGCCCCCGGTGATCGCTGCGCCCCCGTACCGCCGGAGCAGCGCGGCCCCGAGGGCGGCCCCGATGCCCGAGGCCCGCAGCCCGGTGAAGAGCAGGGGCGTCCAGGGGGGGAGGGACCACCGCATCCCGAGGAGGGAGCCGACCGCACCGAGCAGGTAGAGGCCGAGAGCCGCAGCGAGCAGCCAGGGCGAGGTCTTCGCTGCGACGGGCCGCTGCCCCGGCGTGGGGTCCGTAGAGGTCACTCGGCTTCGGGCCTGAGGAGGGGGAAGAGGATCACCTCCTTGATGTGCTGCCGGTTGGTCAGCAGCATCACGAGGCGATCGATCCCGATGCCCTCGCCCGCGGCGGGGGGCATGCCGTACTCCAGGGCCCGCAGGAAGTCGGTGTCCATGCCGTGGGCCTCGTCATCGCCGGCGGCCTTGGCGGCGATCTGCGCCTCGAAGCGCGCCCGCTGGTCCCGGGGATCGTTGAGCTCGGAGAACACATTGGCGATCTCCCGCCCCCCGATGATCAACTCGAAGCGGTCTGTGACCGAGGGATCCTCTGCGTTGCGCCGGGCCAGGGGGGAGAGCTCCACTGGATGATGGATCACGAAGGTGGGGTTCACCAGGGTGGGCTCCACCGCGACGTCGTAGACCTCCGCGAGGAGCTTGCCCGGGCCCCAGCCCTCGGGGGCGTCCACGTCCCTTGTCTTCAGCCAGGCCCGGAGCGCGGCGGGATCGTCCAGGTCCGCGGCGGAGAGGCCCGCGGCGTCCCGCACCGCGTCCCGCAGGTCGATGCGGGGCCAGGGCGGGGAGAGGTCCAGGGTCCCGTCCTCGCCGAAGGGCACCTGGAGGGTCCCGAGGACCGACTGCGCGAGGCCCGTGATCAAGGCCTCGGTGAAGTCCATCAGGTCCTCGTAGGTCGCGTAGGCCCGGTAGAACTCCAGCATGGTGAACTCGGGGTTGTGCCGCGGCGACAGGCCCTCGTTGCGGAAGTTGCGGTTGATCTCGTAGACCCGCTCCAGGCCCCCGACGAGGAGGCGCTTGAGGTACAGCTCCGGCGCGATCCGCAGATAGAGATCGATGTCCAGCGCGTTGTGGTGGGTGATGAAGGGCCGGGCCGCCGCGCCGCCGGGAACCGGGTGCATCATGGGGGTCTCCACCTCCATGAAGCCCTCCTCCTCCAGGACCCGGCGGATGTGGCTGATGACCCCCGCCCGGACCCGAAAGACCTCCCGGACGTCGTCGTTGACGATGAGGTCCACGTACCGCTGCCGGTACCGCGCCTCCACGTCCTGGAGCCCGTGGAATTTTTCCGGCAGGGGGCGGATCGCCTTGGACAGGATCCGCACCTCCGTCGCGGCCAGGGACAGCTCACCGGTGCGCGTGCGCATGAGGGCCCCGCGCACGCCGACGATGTCCCCCACCTCGAATATTTTGAAGATATCGTACTCGTCCTCACCCACTGCGTCCCGGCGCACGAAGACCTGGAGGGTGCCGGCGCGGTCCTTGAGGTGGAAGAAGGAGGCCTTGCCCATGGCCCGCAGGGTCATGATCCTGCCAGCCACGACGCCGGAGATGGGCTCGGCCTGCAGGGCCTCGGCGTCCTTCTCGCCCGCGGCGTCACGGAGCGCCGCGGTGGAGTGCTCCGGGGTGAAGTCGTTGGGGTAGCCGCTCACCCCGACTTCCTCGATCCGATCGAGGCGGGCCAGGCGGTTGCGGATGTGCTCGTTCATCTCCTGGCTCACGATGCGTCTCCTTTCTTCTCCATCTGGTAGCGGCGTACCACGAAGTCGATTTCGATGTCCTCCAGCACACGGGTCCCCCGCTTGGCCACATTGAGGATCCTCTTGACCAGCCCCTCGTCCGTCTTGATGCTGCGGGCCTCGAGCCAGCACTGCACGTTCGCCGCGCCGCTCATGGGGCCCACCTCCACGATCTGCTTCCGACCGAACTCCGACGCGGGCACCCCGGAGTAGATCCGGTCCTCCAGCCAGGCCGCGCCGAGCTGCCGGGCCTTCCGGATCGCTGCGGCGTGCACGCCGGTAGACGTTCGGAACGCGTCGCCCCCGACCATGGGGTAGTTGTTCTGGATGTGCCAGTGGGTCGCGACCGCGGCCTGCTTGCAGTACAGCATGAGCTGGCCCAGGTCGTTGTCGATGACCCCGAGGAGCTTGAGGTTCATGAGGATCTGGTCCATGGCTGCGTTGCCTACCCGCTCGCCGATGCCCAGGGCGGTGCCGTGAACCCGGGTCACCCCGGCCTCAATCGCGTGGAGGGTGTTGGTCAGGCCCATGCCCCGATCGTTGTGCCCGTGCCAGTCGAGCTCCACGTCCTTGCCCATGCCCTTGAGGATCTCCCGGGTGAACCGGATGAGGGCCTTGAGCCCGTCGGGGGTGGCGTGCCCCACGGTGTCCGAGAGGCAGATCCGCCGCGCGCCGCTCTCGACGGCGACGTGGTAGAGGGGATAGAGGGTGTCGGGCTTCGCGCGGGTGGTGTCCTCGGTGACGAAGGTCACGGGGAGGCCCGCGTCGCTCGCCCGTTTCACGGCCTCCCGCACGAGCCGCAGCATCTTGTAGCGGTCCCAGTCCTCCACGAACTGGCGGATCGGACTGGTGCCGATGAACGCAAGGACCTCGATCTCGACCCCGGTCTTCTGGGAGATCTCGATGATCGGATCCACGTCCTTGTCCAGGGTCCGGGCGGCGGCGCAGGGTTTGATCTTCAGCTTCGCCGCCGAGATCTCCTTCGCCATCTCCAGGACGTCCCGGTAGGGCTTGCGGCCGGCCCCCGGGAGGCCGATGTCCGCGTACTGGATCCCCAGATCGTTCATGGTGTGGAGGAGCATGATCTTGTCCGCCACGGGGGGGTCCACCGCGGAGGGGCTCTGGAGCCCGTCCCTGAGGGTCTCGTCGAGGAAGGTCAGGGGCCCCGTGGTGATCGGGGCCACCTTGTCCACGGTGTTCCAGTCGTAGATGATGTCCTCTTCCCGGAAGGACGGCCCGTCCGGGGGGGAACCCTTCTGGTCGCTCATCGCTGTGCCCCTCGCTGTCTCCTTTATGCCCCCGGCAGGAGCTAGAACTTGTGGTTGTAGGGGAATCGGAAGAGGAGCTGATCCGACTGCACCGGACCGGTGATCATGTGGACCGCGAGCCCGATGCCGATCTGCACGGGGATCGACGTCTTGCCCGCCCGAGGCGGCGGCGCCTTCTTCATCGAGCCCCTCCTCCGTTCTTCCACCCGCCCGAGGGACCCGCGGCCGGCGCGACGGCCCCGGGGACACCGCCCGGGACACCTCCGCACCCTTCCTTGAGCACCGCATCGAGGCGCTGCCCCCACTCGCCGTCCTCCTCCATCCAGAGCTTCTGGATCTCGAAGTCGAGCTTGCTGGTGAAGGCGTGCTTCTGGAGGAGCTGGTCCATCAGCGCCACCCGGGTCATCTCGTCCATGCAGACCAGCTCACGGATCAGGCGGAGCACCGCCTCGGGGTTCCCGGCCTCGCCGCACTTCGGCTCCTGGATCACCTCGATCGTGTAGCCGGCCTGCTGGCCCTCGAAGGACGGGCGCACCGTCCCCTGGACCACCCACATGCTGGACCACTCATCCTTGTAGATGACGTCCCAGTCGTGGATCGCGAGGAGGGTGAACCGCTTGTAGATCGGGTGGAGGATGGGCTCCTCGGGGGTGCCCTCCTCCAGGCGGATCTGGAGCACCGGGTACTGGGAGTGGCTCAGGCAATAGATCCGGTTCTCCCAGATCAGATCCACCACGCAGTACAGCGGGTCCATGATGTCCAAGCCGTGCTCCTCCACCCGGCGCATGAGGTAGGGCATGCTGGCGAACTCACGGGTGCCCGGCTCGTAATCGCAGCGGCGCCACCAGCGGGCCCGGTAGTCCCGCCAGCCCTCGGCGTCGTACTCGCACTCCCACTTGGAGTGCTGGCCCTCGCTGCCCCAGCGGTCGTGCATCTCGCTCCAGACGCAGGCCCAGTATCCCTTGATATCCACCCGGCAGCACGCAGTCTTGCAGTCGCCGTACTCGGGGCGTTTGTCCCAGCTCCGATCGATGCGGTAGCCGAGGAAGCGGTCCCGGGCCTTGAGGATGTGCAGCTCCATGTTGCGGTACGCCACCGCGGTCTCGGCGTTCTTGCGGGCGATGTGCCCGGTCATGAGCATCATGGGGTCGTTCTCCCCCAGCATCACCGGGTGGGAGACCGGGAAGTCGCTCATGTACGCGTTGATCCGGACCAGATAGTTCATGACCGTCTGGGCGCGGCCCAGCTCGTTCATGCCACACTTCTCGTGGAGCTCTCCCCACGACGGGGGAATCTCCCCGTCCTCGATCGCGAAGAGCTTCTTCTGCTCCTCCTCCTTGTCCTTCTCCTGGATCCAGGCCTCCACCAGCTCGAGGCGCCGCAGGTGATCACCCAGATCGGTCTGCATCCCCGTGTGCGCTGCCTGGAACTCTTCGGCGGCCTCTCGAGAGCTCTCCTGGTAGGACTGGAGCTTCTCGTCGAGGTCCATCTCCTTCTTGGCCAACGCCTCGAAGATCCGCGGCTCGAGCTCAGCCATCCCCGAGATCTGGAACTCCGTGGCCTGCATCCGCTGCTCGAGGCGCTCGACACGCTCCTCGGTCTTGTCTCCGCCCTGGCAGCCATGGAGGCAGAAGAGGGCGAACACGGTGAGCGACATGGACAGGCGCGGGCGCGCGACTCGAACGAGAACTTCACTCGTCATGGGGTTCCTCCTGGAGGAGCCATGTTAACTCAGAAAAGCGACGGTTTCAAGCCTCGATCCCCCCCCGTCATGGGATGGGCCGACCGACGCGAGGCAGCCGGTGCGGACTCCACAGGAGGAGGCAACGGGCCGGCCGGACCCGGGCCAGGGGGAACGCCCCCCGTGCGCGACTGTCCAGGGAGGCGCCGCCTCTCTGGTCCAGGGCCAGGACATACACCTCGTCCGCCGTGAGCTCCACCGATGCCCCTTCACCGTTCTCTTCGACGGGCCCCCGGGACCAGAGGGAGAGGTAGCTGTCGCTGACGCGAACCACCAGGGAGCGCGTCCCGGGATCCGTCTCCTTCCGGGAGGGCAGCAACAGGTCACGCTCCGCCCGCACCGTGGGGACGCCGTCCAGGCGCCAGCCGTCCTCTCCGGCCTCCACCCCCTCACCTGGAAGACCCAGGATCCGTCCCAGGAAGCGCTCCCCCGCCGCCCCAGCCACCACGAGGCTCCCCCGCTCGAGGGGGCCCGACCCGGGGTCGGCCCGGCACAGGGCCATCTCCCCCGGCGCCAGGACCGGCAGGGATGCGGGGTTGTCCGCGTCCAGGAGGATCCAACCCGGCGCGGTCACCGCCAGCACCACCAGGGCAGGGGCCCAGTGCAGGAGCCCCAGGAGGGTCGTCATCCCCGTCGAAGGCGAGGCCGCCTCACCTCGTTGTGCGGCCCGGACGGCGAGGGGCGCGGCCACGAGCCACGCCGGGAGCATGAGGAGCACCGCGACGGGCCAGACCCGCGCGGTGAGGCCGAGGGCCAGGAGGACCGCGATCACCGCGGCGCTGACGCCGATCCAGGCGAGTGCTTCACGTCGCCGTCCCCGGACCGCCAGGGCGAGCCCCGGCACCAGCCAGGCCGCGATGGCGCCCGGCCACCGAGAGGTGCCGGCGCGTTCCCATCGCCTAGTCACAGACCGTGACGCTGGCGTTCTTGGAGCACCCGAAGTCGTTGCAGTCGATGAACCCGTTGCCGTCGTTGTCGATGCCGTCGGCGCAGGACACGTCGCTGCCTTCGCAGAAATCGACCCCGGGCGCCTCCATGCAGGAGTAGTCGCCGCAGTCGAAGTAGCCGTTCCAGTCGTTGTCGATTCCGTCGGAGCAGGTCTGCGGTGTGTCCTCGGAGGTCTGCACGGGGGCCTTGCAGATCATGACCTCGGGGTTCTTCGAGCAGGAGAAATCGCTGCAGTCGGTGTACCCGTTCCCGTCGTTGTCGCAGCCATCCGAGCAATGCTCGTCGGTCGCCTCCTCGTCGGCCATCGCCCCGCAACAGCCCACGCCGTCGCAGGAGGGATCCTGGCAGTCCGTGAGGCCGTCCTCGTCATTGTCGGCGCCGTCTCCACAGAGCGCCAGCTCCTCTGCCGCCTCGCAGCGGAGGCACTCGGAGAGCATCCAGAGGGGATCCGCCGGGTCCTCGCGATCACAGGCCCATGCCGCTGCGAGGAGGAGGATGGCGGTGACGAGAAGGCTTCGTTGCGTGGTGGTCATCTCAGGTCCCCTCCGGGGTCTCGCTCTGGTACTTCGCCTCGATGGCCCGAATGAAGCTGCGGAAGTAGGACACCGCGGACACCACGGAGAACGCCAGGGAGATCAGGATGAAGGCGTTGCCGAGGAGGTTGAAGTCGGCCGGATCCAGCCCCGCCAGGAGCGGCACCGGATATTCGTAGTGGACGATCAGCGCGCCGATGCCGAACATCTGGAACGCGGTCTTGAACTTGCCCGCCTTGATCACGTTCACCGTGAGCCCCTCGGAGATCGCGAGGGTCCGGAGGCTGTTGATGGAGACCTCCCGCATGAGGATCAGGATGACGATCCACGCGTCCACCCGGCCGAGCTGCACCAGCGCAACCAGGGTGGCCAGGACCAGGAGCTTGTCCGCGACGGGGTCCAGGAACTTCCCGATGAGGGTGATCATGTTCCATCTGCGGGCGAGATAACCGTCCAGGTAGTCGGTGATCGCGGCCAGGGCGAAGAGGCCCATGCTCAACCAGCAGTAGAGCTCGCTCTCTCCGAGGTCGTATGCCACGGATCCGCCGGGGATGCCCGGGCGGTACTCGGACATGAGGATCCCCAGCACGACGAAGGGGATCGCGAAGATGCGCCCCATGGTCAGAATGTTGGGAAGATTCCAGAGTTCCTTCCGAATGTCCCGCGAGGCTTCGCCCACGTCTCCCTCACATGATGGTGATCCCGAGGAGCTCACGCACCGTGGCGTAGTCGTCAGATATCATGTAGAGGATCAGGTCGTCCACCAGTTCCTCGGGCTTGAGCCGTGCGAGGGGGGACGATTGGTTCTGGATGAGGGCGGACGCGAGGGGCATGTCGTTGCAGATGATGAGCCCGGCGCGGCAGGCGGTCTTCTCGACACCGCCCAGCCAACGGGCCAGGCTGATCTCGCCGCCCTTCTTCCTGAGCTCCCCGATGTGCCCCTTGAGCTCTTCGTGGACCCGGGGCCGGAACGCAGCGGCCATCTCCTTGCGCAGCCGGATGTGGTGCTTCGGATCCCCGGGGGGCTCCGGGAGGTTGGGGAAGATGAACTTCATGGTGTTGAGGAGCAGGATCTTGAGGTTGTCCCGGTCCAGCACCCCCGCGAGCGCGTGGTGCGGCAGGAAGAGCGAGAGGTTGCGTCCCACGGCGTAGCGGATCTCCTTGCCGCGGCGCCCCTCGAGCATGTCCTTCCCGGCCACCAGACAGGGGGGCATGGTGCTCTCCTTGCTGAGGCCCGTGATCGTCTCGCCGAGGTACACCTCAGCGGCCTGGACCCCGAAGACCTGGGCCACGACCTCGATGATCGCCAGGAGGGCCCGCCCCTCCGTGGGATCCACCTTGTGGCGCTTGCTGAAGCCCGCCTCTTTGGGAGACGGGAGGGCCAGGCGTCCGCCGATGCGCTCGTAGAGGATGCGCAGGACCTCGCTGAGGCTCCAGTCCTCCTCGTCCGCGACCACGAGATCGGCCCACTGGGACAGGGTCAGGGTCACGGGTTTGAGCTTCAGGGCTGCGCTCGTGAAGCGCTGGTAGAACTGGCTCTCCTTGTCGGAGGCGGACTTCAGGGCCACCAGGATCCCCGCAACGCACCAGGCCCGGTCGTGCATGCGCATGCTCGAGTAGAGGCGCCGGAGCTGTCGGAGGTAGTCCATGTTCCGGGGATCCCGCCGGACCAGGTCCCGGTAGAGCTCCACGGCCTTGTCGTGTTCGTCGGCGCCGGCCGTGAGGCTGGCGAGGCGCTCCCTCACCTTGAGGTCGCCGGGGGACAGGGCAAGGGCCTTCTCCAGATGCTTCCGTGACAGCTCCTCGTCCCCGTGCTTCTCCAACGCGATGACCGCCAGGTTCTGGTGAAGGGTCCGCCGCAGCTCCTTGGGGCCCGCGTCCCCGATCCGACCGAGCTGCCGCTCGTAGATCCCCCGCTGGAACCCCCAGTCGCCCCGGTCCACGGCGAGGGCGTCCAGGCGCTCGAAGGCCTCCAGGCGCCTGGGGTCCGCGTCGAGGGCACGCTCGAAGTGGGACGCCGCTGCCTCCGGGTTCTCGAGGTAGTCCGACAGGATCACGCCCTGGGTCATGGCCGCAACCGCCCGGGCTGCGGGCTCGGTCTCGAGGCCCTCGATCTTCTCGAGGGCCTCCAACGCGCCTTGGAAATCCTGGCGCTGGAGCGCGACCTCGCTGCACTTGACCCAACCGACCCGCGCGTCCGGCCGCAGCTCCGCTGCCTCCCGGAAGGCCTCGTCCGCCATGTCCAGGTCGCCCCCCGCCCGGGCCATGTCTCCGAGAGTGAGGTAGTGGGCGAAGCGCCGCTCGGGATCGGTCTCCACCCCGAGGAGCCGGCGCTGGTACAGCAGCGCCGTGGCGCCGTCCCCCTTGGACGCGCAGGAGTCCACCAGGCGCTCCAGCACCGAGGTGTCTCCGGGGCTGGACTCGAGCAGCCGCTCGAGGTTCTCACGGGAGGTTCCGGCCCGCCCGAGCCGCTGCTCCACGTCCGAAAGGATCCCGCTGATCTCCCGCTGCTCGTCAGGGGCGAGGCCCTCGGTACCCACGACCTCCGCCGCCAGGGCCCCGACCTCCTCCCAGGCCTGCTCCAGGTAGAGGAGCTTCACCAGCCGGAACCGGGCCACGCCGTGGCCCCCTGCGAGCCCGATGACCTCCCGGTAGTACCCGATCGCTGCGTCCCGCTGCAGGATGGTCTCGAACGCGCGGGCCGCATCCAGGAGGACCTCGATCCGCTCCTCCGCGGGCATCGCCTCCTCGCGCTCAATGATCATCTGGAAGAGGGGCGCGGCCTTGTCCCAGACCTGGCGGCGAACGTACAGGTCCGCCAGCCGCCGGGCCGCGACCAGGTTCTCAGGGTTGAACTCCAGGACCCGCTCGAGGCTACGCACCGCCTCGACCTCTCGGCCCAGGTGATCGCCGTTGACCCGGGCGAGCTCCATTCCCAGGAGCTCCCTCTCGTCATCCGTCGCGACCCGGAGGCGGTCAACGATGGCCTCGGCCATCCCCTTCCAGTCCTCCTGTTCCTCGAGGATCCGCATGGAGAGGTCGAAGGCCTCCTTGTAATCCGGGCGGATGCCAAGGGCCTGCCGGACGTACTTCTGCGCCGACGCGGGTGCCACCATGCGCTCCAGGGCCACCCTCGCCATCTCGAGGAGGATCTCGACCTTGTCGTCCCCCGATCGGCGGGTCGCCTGGTCCTGGAGCGCCCGCACCAGCGCATGCCAGCGCTCGTGGGCCACGCACAGCTCCCGGAGCGCGGCCATGAGGTCATCGTCCTCGGGGGCCCGGCCGAGGGCCTTGCGCAGGGCCGAGATCGCAGCGTCGGTGTTGTCCAGGTCCCTGCTCTGGATGCCTGCGACCCGGCGCAGGATCTCCACCGCAGCCCCGTCGTCCTTTTCTCGACCCACCCGCTGCTCCAGGAGCCACACCAGCTCCTCGCTCCGGCCGAGGGCCACCAGCTGGGTCTCCATCCCGTCGTAGAGGCCCATGCGATCCGGCTCCAGGTGGATGAGCTGCCGGTAGATGGCCACCGCCTCCTCGTGGTTCTCGAAGAAGTCGGCCTGAAGGGTAACGGCCTTCTCGAGGAAGTGGACCTTGGTCTCCTTGTCCGTGCCCACGGCAGCCAGGCGGTTGTAGAGGGTGGTCAGGCGGTCCCAGCGCTTGGTCTCCGAGTAGGCCACCTCGAGCCTCTCGTGGACCCGCGAATCCGTCGGATCCGCGTCGAAGGCAGCCTCCAGGAAGCGCAGGGCCTCGTCGTGCCTGTCCGCCTCCGTGCAGAGCGCGGAGAGCTCGAGGCGGGCGTTTTGTCGGATGGCCGGGTCATCGGACCGGACATCCTGCTCGAGCATCGCCTGGAGGCGCTCTCCGCCGCCGGCCTCCCGCAGAAGGGCCGCGTACTGTTGGCGTGCCGCTGCATGGGCGGGTACGGACTCGAGGGCCACCTCGAGGAGCTCCAGACACTCCATCCCGTCGTCGAGCCGTTCACGGCAGAGCCGGGCCAGCTCGTCCATGAGCTCGACCCGACCGTCTTCGTCCAATTGCGGATCCTTCACCCGGACGGCGATCTGCCGGGCGAGGCCGAGCCAGTCCTCCTGCTCGCGGAGAACCGGGATCAGTCGCTCCCGCAGGCCCGGCTGGTCTGGGTCATGCTCCAGGGCGCGCTTCAGGAGCTGCGTCCGCTCGCGCACGTCCGCGCCCCGGGCCTCGGCCAGCTCCCAGGCCCGGCGCAACCAGAGCCCTCCAGTGCGACGCGGGACCTCGCCGGCGTGCTCGGAGAGGAACACGCCGAGGGACTCCACGCCACCCTCCGCAGCCTCGGCCAGCCGCACCGCGTCGGCAAGAAAGGCCTGTTCCGGCGCCTCGAGGAGCATCTTCTGGAGGACCTGGAGCGCACCGTCGGCGTCACCCTTCACGTTCTCCATGACCTCGGCGAGGCGGCCAAGGATGTCCAGGCGTTCCCCGCGCCCCTCGGTGCGGTCCAGCCGTGACAGGAGGAGATCCACCTGGGCGTCCGCGTCGCCGTGTTCTGCATAGAGCCGCTCCAGCGCGGCCTCGACGCCCGGGTGCCCCGGTGCGACCTCGAGGGCCTGCTCCAGGAGGCGACGGGCCTCGGTGATGTCCTGGAAGAACCGCTCCCGGGTCTGGGCCGCGGTCAGGAGGACGTCGGCCTTCTCCCGGGGATCCCTCGCCAGCCCTGCCTTCGCGGTGAGGACCTCCATATAGGATGCGTGGTTGCCCTCTCGCAGATGGAGGCGCTCCAGGTAGGAGAGCGCCGTGTAGCTCTGGGGGTCCAGGCCGAGGAGCTGCTTCCAGACCTCCACCGCCCGCTTGGAGTCGTACAGGTAGGACGAGAAGAGCTCGCCCAGCTCCTGGAGCACCGCGATGTCCTCGTCCCGGCTGCCGGTCCCACGGGACATGACGTCCGAGAGGAGCTCCGCGAGGGCCCCGTAGGAGAAGGTCTCCTTGTAGAGCTGCTGGAGCTGCTCCCGGGCCTCCCTGTCCGTGGGCTCTGCCTCCCGGATCTGCTCCCAGTAACCGATGGAGCGGCGCGCATCGTGGAGATGCTCCCGACTCAGCCCGGCGAGGTGACGGAGCACCTGGAGCTGCTCTTCCCGCTTGCCCGTGAGGCGCATGGCGAGGAGCTGGAGGGTCTCTGCGGCGCCGCCCCAGTCTCCCGCCCTCTCCTGCATGGCCGCTGCCCGATCGAGCCACGCGGGCTCTGCGGTCCGCATTCTCCCCAGCTCCAGGAGGTATCGGGCCGCCCGGCCCGGCGCGTCCAGGCGCTCCACCGCGATACCGGCCATCTCCTCGAGCATGCTCCGACGCCGCTCGGGCTCCTCCCCCGGCGCGATGTCCTCGTAGACGCTCAGGAGCTGCTCCCAGTCCTCCTCCCTGCGGTAATGTCCGATGAGGGTGTCCACCGCCTGGCGGTTCTCCGGATCCCACTCGATGCACTCCCGATAGATCGCCACGGCCCGACCGGGCTGGTCCAGCTCCTCGAGGAAGAGGCGGGCCAACTCCAGCATGTAGAGGACCCGCTCCCCGAGATCCCAGATCTCGTCGATGAGCCCCTGGAGGACCAGCGCCACGGTCTCCCAGTCCCCCGCAGCGCGGGCCCGCTCCATCTCCCGGATGCGGTCCGCACGAAGGCCGGCGGAGATGTCGCCGAGGAAGCCCCAGACCTGCTGGGCGTCCGCGCCGGGGACCACGTCGTACTCGTCCCCCATGTCCACCAGGACAAGGGCCAGCGCGTCTCGCAGCTCGTCCGCGTCCCCGTGGCGCTTCCGCTGATCCATGGCCAGGACCCGCATGAGGACCTGGTCCAGGGACTCGGGCATGGGCAGGACGTACGCGGAGGGGGGTCGGACCTCGGAGCGGTCCGGCAGGCGCCCCGTGAGGCAACGGTACAGGAGGACACCGACGGAGTAGAGATCCGACGCGGGTCCGATGCGCCCGCCGAGGAGCGCCTCCGGGGCCGAGTAGGCCATGGATTGGATCCGCTCCAGGGGGCGGAACGCCGTGACCTGCTCCGTGGGGAGCTTGAAGATGCCGAAGTCCGCCAGCTTCGGCTCCCCCGCTGCGTCGAAGAGCACGTTGTTGGGGTGGACCGCCCCATGGAGCCGATCCGCCTTGTGCAGGTAGGACAGCGCGTCCAGGAGGGGCAGCATCACCTGGATCGCCCGCTTCGGGGTCAGGATCTCCCGCCGGGTGAGCCAGTCGTCCATGGACCCGCCGGGCAGGTACTCCATGAGGATGTGGTGCTGCTGGAGCTTCGCGGAGTACCCCGCACCCAGGATCTTCACGATGCCCGGGTAGGTGACCCCGGAGAGCCACTCGCCGGTCTGCAGGAAGTAGCGGGTGAACACCTCGTTCCGACCCAGGTCCGGGTAGAGGATCTTGATCGCACGGTCTTCGCCGCTCTCCCCCTCGACGAGGCGGTAGACCGCGCCGATCCCGCCGCGACCGATGAAGCCGAGGTTGGTGTAGGCGCCGTCGAAGAGCTTCTCGTCGGGCAGGAGCCGGCTCCGGGTCCGCATCCGGGCCACGGTGTCGCTGCTCGGCGTGAGCACGGACATCGTGGCCCCCTGGGTCCATGCGCCCAGCCACTCGGGCAGGTCCACGGCCACGCCCTCCACCTCCAGGGCGGTGGCCCCGATCTGACGCCCTGTGTAGCTGGACATGCGCATGGAGCTGCCGGAGTGCATCCCGGACAGGAGGAAGAGGCGCTGCGCTTCGGCCTCGCCGCGGACCTCTGCGAAGGGGTGGAGCACCAGGGCCCGGTTGAACTCCGGGGAGACCACGAGCATCGCGTCCAGGGGGGGCTCAGAATCGAGGGTCACCGAGATCGGGAGGGGAACCGGGCGGTGCCCCATCCAGCGGTTGAAGGTGCCGTGGAACAATGGATCCTCTGCGCTGCCCGCCTGGGTTCGCATCATCCCCAGGGCGTATTCGGACAGGAAGCTGAGGGGGGTCAGGCAGCTCTGGAGCTCGGGCTCGAGCTCGGCAAGCACCTCGGCGGCCTTCTGGGGATTGTGGATGCTCCGGTCCTCGAAGAGCGCCCCGGCGGTGTCCGCGAGCTTGCGGAGCGCCTTGAGGGCCTTCGAGGGCTTCCCTCCGCCGCGGAGGAGGCGGCTGGTGACCGGCTTCATGAACCAGTCCGCATCGGGGCGGGACATCAGGATCTCCTCGACGATTGCGATCCAGCCCCCGATGGTGGCGACGCGCATCCGCTCCACGAGATCCCGCACCACAGCGGCGTCGGGGGACTGGCGGAGCAGATCGGTGATCATCACCGTCGCGAGATACCGGGACAGACCGTCCACCGTCGCGACCACGTGGGCGAGGCGCTCCACCGGATTGTGCGCACTGACCACCATGCGGTAGGGCGCCGCGATCGGGTGCGGGAACGCCGTCTGGAACAAGTGATCCTTGCGCTTGAGATCGATCTCCATCAGCCACCCCTGGCCCGGACGGGGTCGTCCGGTCTCGCGTATGAAACAGTAGAAACACCGGATCTCAGCAACCTGCTGGGTCACCGTAGTTTGGGGTGTCCCCCTGGACGGTGTCAAACTTTTCTGTTAAGCTCCGCTCCCGACTTGACAGGGAGCGAGGAGCCATGACCCGAGTACGATTGCCACTGGTCGTCCTCTGTCTGTTCGCCTGGTCCTGCGGTCCCCCGCCGCAGAGCCTCTCGATCCGCCCGGACTATACGTCGCCTGGGGCGATCGCCGCGTTCGGCACACGGGACGGGCTCCTCGCCGGGAAGAGCCCCGGGCGGATCACAGTGTCCACCCTCGACGGCGTGGAGTTCACCTCCATCCAGGCGGCGATCAGCCGAGCCCCGAGCGGCAGCGAGATCTCGATCCCCGCAGGACGATACGACGAGCCGATCCTCATTGAGGACAAGAATCTGCGCCTGGTGGGCGCCGGCGCGGACGCCACGGCGATCGTCGCGGCCCAGACCGCGCTGTGGGTGAGCGGCGGCAACGTCGAGATCCAGGATCTGACCCTGGCCTCCCGCTCCGTGGCGGAGAGCACCGCGGTGGCGGCGCTCACGGACACCGCGACCCGCCTCGTCGGGTGCCGGGTGATCGGCGGCACGGGCCCCGGGATCCTCGTCACCGGCACCTCGGACGTGCACCTCGAGGGCAACCTGGTGACGGGGAACATGGGCGGCGGCCTCCTGATCAAGGGCGGCCGCGTCACCAGCTTTCGAAACACCCTGGCAGCGAACGCCGTAGCCGGCTATGTGTTCTCCCCGACCTCCCACACCTCGATCCTGGGCGTCCTCGGGGACCACGACACGGTCCTGGACAACTGGTCCGGTCCCCGGTGCGTCGCGATGAGCCGCAAGGGGCTGATCCCGCCCGAGGTGCTCGCCTCCCTGGTGCGGATCCGCTCGTCGATCCTGAACAGCGGCGGCGTGGGCGAGACCCTGGGAATCGAGGCCGTGGGCGGGCTGCGCCGGGGCGGCTTGAACTTCCTCAGCGACGAGCCCCTCCCCGCGCCGACCTTCTTCACCGCGCCGACCAGGGGGGACTACACCCCGGTCAAGGAGATCGCGGTCAAGGACCGCAACGGCATCGAGGTGGGCGCGATCCCCTCCAGGGAGTACGGCGAGCACCTCGCGGGGTTGGCCCAGGGCAACCTCCTCGAGGGCAAGGTCTGGCGGGCCTATCTCCTGAGCCGCTTCCTGCCCCGGAACGACCGCGTCCGCATCGAGGACGCGGTCCAGAAGACCATCTACGAGCAGACCGGTGACGCCCTGGCCAAGGACCGGGTCGGTCCCTTCCTGCACAACGTCCTGGCCCTGGTGGAGCACGTCCCCCCCACCTGGCGGCTGGACGCGCTGGCGGGCCGCCTCGCTGAAGCCTTCGCAGCGGCCCACCGGACCAAGGTCCAGTTCTTCGACCTCTTCCCCGGCGCATCACCGGTGTTCCAGAAGAGCCTCACGGAGCGCATCACGGCGGGGCTCCCCAGCCTCCCCGCGGTGCTCACGCTCCAGGGGAACGACGCACGGAAGCTGATGCTCTCAGGGGCCTTCATCGAGCCCACGAAGGAGCACCAGAGCTCCTCGAAGCTCCAGGTGATCGAGACGATCCAGAACACCTGGATCCTCAAGCTCAACGACAAGATCGCGTATCTCCGCAACCGCACCGAGGGGCAGGCAAAGAAGGTCAAGGAATTGGACGCGACGGTGAACAACCCGCACCTCTTCCCGCCGGGAAAGGAGAGCAAGCGTCAGGCGATCCTCCTGGAGATGCTTGAGAAGGTCCGCAAGGAGCAGGCCGTGGACGAGGCCGACCTCGCCCGCCTGGTGGAGACCCGCGATGCGGCCCCACCCACCTACGTGGCCGAGATCACCGGGACCCTGACCCATCGAACCCTCCAGGGCGCCGCCCGGGTGAGCGTCATCGGCGCGCCCTCGGGGGACATCCTCCTGGACACGCCGATCTCGCTGAACCACGTGGACCAGTGGCTCCAGGTCGAGCCCCTGCCGACCTTCGGGTTCCTCGGCATGGCCCAGGCCCCACCGAAGGGCGACGTGGACGCGCTCCTGGCCGATCTCGTTGCGGGCGCCTACATCGAGGGGTTGGCCCAATCCCTGGTGAAGGAGCTCGAGGTCCAGGTCTCCCGCTGGGAGCGGGGGCTCAACGACGAAAAGGTCCGGGAGCTGCTCGTGGAGCTGGTCTACCTCCACGCGCCCATGTTCGCCCGGGCGAGGATCGAGCGGCCCCGCTACGAGGCCCTCCTGAAGCAGCTCACCGCGGCGGACGGCGGCTCACCGGTGCGGGTGGAGATGGGCTACGACCCCGACCGGGGCCCCGCTGAGCAGGGGGTCACCCTCAAGGTCACCCCCGCGCCGCCCCGGGCCCGCCTCGAGGCCGACAAGGCCCGCCTCGAGACCCTCTACCTGCCCTACTGGACCCTGGAGCCCCGCCTGAAGACCGTACTGTGGGATCTGCTGGGCACGGATCTCGAGGAGATCATCCGCTACCGCAAGACCCTCGATCGGTTCATGGGGATGTAGCTCCGGGCGGACGCGTTCCCTCAGGAGAGAGCGCCCCGAAGAGCGCGAAAGATCACCGCCACCTCATCGTCCCCCACCGTCCGCATGTCCAGCACCAGCGCATCGCCTTCCAGCCGTCCGATGATCGGCGGCGTGTTCCGTCGCAGCCGCGCCTCCAGCGCGGTCGCCCCGATCGCCAGGCGCACGCCGGCGGAGGGCACGACGGCGTGGGGCGCCGCGCCGCCCCCCACCTTGGCCTCGGTGTCTGCGACCTCCGCTGAGATGTCCACCTCGGCCAGGTGCACCACCAGGGCTGTGGCCCGGGCCCGCACCGCCTTCAGCGGCTCCGAGATCATCCGGAGCACCGGCACCCGCCCCCAGGGATCCCCGGAGAGGTAGTCCCGCACCACGGCCTCAAGGCCGGCGATGGTGAGCTTGTCCGGCCGCAGGGCCCGGGCCAGAGGATGCCTCCGGAGCCCCTCGATGAGCGCGGGGCGCCCCACGAGCACCCCGGCGTGGGGCCCGCCCAGGAGCGTGTCCGCGGGGAAGGTCTCGCGGGCGACCGCGCTGGCCCGGCCGTCCTGGCGCGTCTGGGCCCCGGGGCCCCCG
>JBDRIT010000159.1:0-6791 GCA_043815665.1 Pseudomonadota bacterium | reverse complement strand
CGCCCAGGCCAGGCCGGCGGCGGCCCCCGCTGCGAGGGCCGCGGGGAGGAGGAGCACGAGGTAGTAGAAGCTGTAGGTCTCCCGCAGGACGCTCAGCTCCGCGGCGATCCCCAGGATCAGGACGACGAACAGCGCCGTCGGTCCGCGTGCCCCGCCGTCCACGGCGACGGGGAGCTTGGCGAGGCGCGCCCCGGCCCAGGCGAAGGGCAGGAGGAGGCCGACCAGCAGGAGCCCCGCATGATAGTAGGCGACGCGCCGGAACTCCTTGCCCTCCAGGAGGACGCCCAGGTCCCGGAGGACCCGCGCGGCGCCGACAGGGTCGTCGGACCGCCAGGACCGGTACACCACCAGGAGAACGAGCGCGGCCCCGGCGGCGAGGAGACCCAGCGTTGCGCCCCGGGTCAGCCCCAGGCCGGCGAGGCGTCTCCGCAAGGGGCCCCGCAGCGCGCCTCCGATCACGACCGCGGCCCAGGGGCCAGCGAGCCATGCCCAGTCCACGGTCCGGAGGGCCAGCCAACCGGCCTTGACCTGCTCCGGGTCCACGGGCTTCAGGGTGTGGAAGAGGTAGACCTGCTCCCAGTACCCCGCGCCGGCCAGAGCCCGGAAGCCGAGGTTGGTCACCAGGGCGAGGCCCAGGGACCCGGCGAGGAAGCGCAGGAGCCCCCTGGGATCCCGATAGGCCAGGACCAGGGGCACGGCGGCGAGGAGAGGCGCTGCGTAGATCCCCGTGGACACCGCGGCGCCGGCCAGGAGGCCGCCGGCCAAGGGCCGGTGGCGCACCACGCACCAGAGGGACAGGGCCATGAAGAGCACCGTGAGGTTGACCCCAGTGAGGTTCGACGACGCCTGGAGCTGCTCCAGGGCGAAGAGCCAGCCCACCAGCGCCGCGGCGGCCCCGACGGCACCGAAGGACCGCCGCACGGTGTCCCACGCAGCGAGGCCGGTCACGCAGGAGGCGACCAGGGGCAGGAGCTTGAGCAGGGGCAGGGAGAAGCCCGTGACCATGCACAGGAGGCCCGGGAGCACGACGTGGAGCGGCGGGTGCGCGAAGAAGAAATCCCGGTAGGGAAGGAGCCCACGGGTGAACAGGAGGACGTCGTAGAAGTAGATGTTCTCATCCCCGGCAGAGAGGCCGGCGGCCTCGAGCTTCACAGCGACGTAGGCCACGAGGACGCCCACGGGGAGGAGCGCCGTGAGGACCCGTCGCTCCCACCGGCCGGGCCGGGCCACCGCGCCGTCCGCGACGAGGCGGGGGAGGGCCAACCAGACCAGGCCGAACCCAACCCCGGAGGCGACCAGGGACCAGCCAAGGCGGCCCGACGCCACGGGGCTCGCACCGAGGGCATCGAGGAGGAGCTGGACCAGGGGGGGCGCGACGGCGATCACGAGGAGGAGCGCGCCCGCCACCTGCTCGAGGCGGCCGCTGAGCACCGCCGCCAGCCCGGCGAGGGTCGCTGCGACGAGGGTGAACCCGGCGACGCCTGCGAGGATCCCCATCGGGGTCCCGATGCCGAGGAGGGCCCCGTAGTGCAGGATCGCCAGGGGAGCCCGGTCGACCCCCGGGACGGGGGCCAGGGCGGAGACGAGCAGGAGGATCAGCGGAATCAGCGCCAGGCGGTCCCGGCGCAGGAGGAGCGCGGCCGCAGCCAGGAGGAGGCCCTGCACGGGCAGGCCCCAGAGGTCCCCGCGGGCCAGGCTCCAGGGGAGGGGGGGGGCGGGGACGAAGAGCCAGCGGTCGGCGAGCCACCATGCGACCCCGACCAGGGCGACGATGCGCCAGAGCGGTCGCAGGTCTCGTGTCATCTGTCCGAGCTGTCCGGGGGTTGTCGGGCGAGGAGCGTGCGGAAGACCTCGTCCACCGTGGAGTACGGGTCCCGCCGGCGGGCTGCCAGATCGCCAAGGATGGTCTCGATGTCGAAGCCGCTCTCCACGAGGTCGTCCAGGTGGGTGAGGAAGCGCTCGATGAGCAGCCGCCGGAAGGTGTCCCGGGCCCGATCCTCCTCCCGCGCCGAGAGGCGCCCGGTGGCTTCGAGGCCCGCCCGGTGTTCATGGAGCGCTGCGACGAGATCATCGATGCCCTTGTTCTGGGGCGCGATGGTCTTGATGATTGGCACCTGGTGGTGGCTCGCGCTGCCGGCCAGGAGATGCTGGAGGTACTGGAGCTCCCCGACGACCCGCTCCGCGCCGTCCCGGTCGGCCTTGTTGACGACGAAGATGTCTGCGATCTCGAGGATGCCGGCCTTCATGTTCTGGATGTCGTCCCCGAGGCCGGGGACGAGGACGACCACGGAGGTATGGGCGGTCTTGACGATGTCCACCTCGTCCTGGCCGACCCCGACGGTCTCCACGATGACGGCGTCGAACCCCATGGCGTCCAGGATGGTGACCACGTCGTTGGTGGACCGGGTGAGGCCGCCCAGGTGACCGCGGGTCGCAAGGGAGCGGATGAAGACCCCGGGATCCCCGGCGTGCTTCTGCATGCGGATCCGGTCCCCGAGGATCGCGCCGCCGGTGTAGGGGCTGCTGGGGTCGATCGCGACCACGCCGACGAGCTTGCCCTCGGCCCGGAGCTTCCGCACCACCGTGTCGACCAGGGTGCTCTTCCCCGAGCCCGGGTTCCCGGTGATCCCGATGATGTGGGCCCTGCCCGTGTGGGGAAAGAGGATCTGGAGTTCCGGGATCGCCCGCGGGTCCCGGTCGTCCGCCCAGCGCATGAGGCGCGCCCCCGCGCGGACGTTGCCCTGGAGGATCTTCTCGGCCAGCATGCGCTCCTCCCTGAGATCAGGCCTCTGTCATTGGAGGTAGGCCTCGACGAGGGTCTCCAGGTCGTCGCGCTTCTCGTGCCAGACCGCCTTGATCCGGCCCTCGGTGTCCACGAGGTAGACCCCGGGCAGCTCCATGGACTGGCCCAGGTACCGCTTGGCCACCACGTCCTTGAGGAACGGGTCGTACAGGACTGGGAAGGTGACCCCGTTCTCCCGGGTCCAGCCCATGACCTCTTTGAGGATCTCCTTCTGGGGCCGCTCGTCGGCCCCCTCCACCACCACGGAGAGCACCTTCACCCCCTTGGGGCCCAGGGTCTCGTGGATCGCCTGGAGGATCGGCATCTCCGCCATGCAGGGCTTGCACCAGGTCGCAAAGAAGCTGACGAGGACCAGCCGCACCTTTTCCTTGGGGCGCTTCCCCACGAGATCGCTCAGGCGCACGGTCGTGTCGTCTCCGCCGCCGAGGACGTTCAGGTTGAACCCCGGGGCCTTCTTGCCAGGGGGCATGCCCCCCACGGGCGCAGCGGTCGCGACCCCGGCCAGCAGGAGCGCCGGGATCAGAAGGATCAAGGTCCTGTGCATCTTGCTTCGTCCTCTCCTGTCGGCGATCACTCGGGCTTGCATGCGCCCTCGAGCTTCTTCGCTGCCATGCCTGCCAGGTCATCCACCAGCTTGTCCCGGTCGAAGCCCCGAGCCACGAGGGTGCCCAGGTCCCGCTCCCACCGGATCCGCCCCGAGGCCACGTGTACCAGCTTGAACACGGGATGGGCCCTGAGCACGATCAGGCCCCCGGTGCCGGTGTCCGTCGCCGCGAGGGAGAAGCCCGCCTCCATGCGATAGGGAAGCTCCTTCCCGCCATGGTGGGGCAGGTACCCCAGGTCGCGCACGCAGCCAGAGAGCGCGCCGCCGATGGTCGCATTCGCGCTCTGCGGCAGGGGGGGAGTCGCGACGACATCGATGATCACGGCCCGGCTCGCGAGCCAGGAGGCATACGTCTTGAAGGGCAGGACCAGGCGCACGTAGATCTTGTCACCCACGGTCTCGGGGCGGGGGGCCTCCTGGAGGGGCATCCCCTCGAAGACGCAGTTGGACTCCGAGCGCTCCACGAGCCGCACGACCTCGTCGTAGTCGATGGCCTTGCCGCCCGAGGTGCTGTCCCGGAAGGTCTGGGCCCGGGTGGTCTCCATCTCCGAGGACACCACCACCCGCAGGTCGTCGCAGAGGTCCGCCTTGGCCCGGTTCTTCGCGGCGTTGTAGGTCTCGCCCTCTCCCAGACCCTGGTAGCAATGGGGGCAGGACGGTGGAGTCTGGTACCACTCCGGGGCGGCGGGGGCGGCGGAGCAGCCGAGCAGGCACAGGGCAGCCAGGGCGACGGCAGCAGGTCGAAGCAACGGGTCCTCCGAGGGAATGGTTGATCGTCTCGCCGGATTGTAACGGAAAACAGGCGGGCTTGCCAGGGTCGCGGACCCATCAAGTGGGGGTCTGCGTGCCTTGCCCCTGCCGTGTCGTTGTGGTAACCAGAACGGATGTCGGAATGACCGATCCCAACCCCGACCGGAGGCCGGGACCATGACCAGAACACGGCACGCAGGGCGGTGCTTGTCCCTGCTCATCCTCGCAGCCACCCTGGTTGCGGCACCTGGCCGCGCCTACGGGTGGGCCAACCTCGATGTACGGAGCTGGTTGTCCCAGCCCGGGGTCAAGCTCCTGGCGGTGGAGTTCTACGCGACCTGGTGCGGGCCCTGCATGAAGGCCGTTCCCCAGTGGAAGAGGCTCCACGAGAAGTACCGCGCCAAGGGCCTCCGTCTGGTGGTCGTCTCGGTCCAGGACCAGGGCGCGTGCGCGTCCCCGGACTGGAACCCGGATCAGGTGATCTGTGACGAGGACGGCACCCTGCAGCAGGCCTGGAAGGCGGGGGATCTGCCCCAGGCCTTCCTCTGGTCGTGGCAGGGCACCATGCTGGTGTCCCACGGCCACGTGGAGCAGATCGAGAAGGAGATCGAGGCGTACTTCGAGCGGCTCCCGCGGATCATGGTCGCCGCCCCCAAGGACGAGCGGGGAAATGTCCTGGACGACGGGGAGGGCCTGAAGCGGATGGTGCGCACGGAGCTGAGCCGCGTGGCCAAGCTCGAGCTGGTCGCGGACAAGGAGACCATGGAGGAGCTGCGCAGGCTCCGCAAGGACGGGTACAACCCCAACTACGACACCAAGACCGCGTGCAAGCTCGGCGCGGAGGTCTCCCCCAACTCCAGGCTCGATATCACCTTGCGCACTACGGGCTCCGGCCAGACGCTCTTCCTGGAGCTCTTCTCCATCGAGAATGGCTGCCTCACAGCGTCCGCAAAGGCGCCGGTCATGCAGGGCGATCTCGATGCGGCCGTGGTGGAGTCCGTGAACAAGCTCGTGGGGATGATGGCGGGCTCCGTGACCCTCCCGGGCCGGGCGACCACGGGCGCCAACCCGGTGATGATCGGTGAGACGGACATCGGCGAGACGGCCACGGACTGGAGCCCGGAAGCCTCGCAGATGGTGATCGCGAATTTCGAGTCGGAGCCGCCGGGCGCGCTGGTGCTGATCGACGGCAACCTGCTCTGCCAGGACACCGGAAAGGGTTGCAGCCGCATGGTGGCCCCGGGCCAGCACCGGGTGTCCATGAAGCTCGAGGGCTACGCGGATCGGACCGAGACCGTGGAGATCGGCGAGGGCGCGACGGTCCGCTGGCCCCTCGAGGCGACCTTCGGGATCCTGACGGTGCGCTCCACGCCACCGGGGCTGCCGGTCCTGGTGAACAACAGGGAGATCGGTCAGACCCCCATCGAGGCCCGGCGCATGGTCCCCGGGGCCTATGAGGTGCTCATCTCGAGCCCCTGCTGGTTCGACAAGGGCCGCCGCTTCGTCATCCGCAAGGGCGAGGACGAGATGGTGGATCTCGAGATGATTCCCAAGATCGGCGCGATCAAGGTCGGCGCAACCGACGTGGAAGGAAACGCGGTCGCGGCGGACGTCTATGCGGACGGAGCCTTCGTGGGGCGGACCCCGGGTACCTTCAAGGTCAACGTCTGCACGAAGCAGGTCAGTGTCCAGGGCGAGGCCGGCGGCTGGAACAGCCCGGTGACCGTTCCAGAGCAGCAGGTGGTCGATGTCGAGGCCCACCTCGGCAAGGGCGTGGTGGCGGCGGTGGCGACGCCGCCGTCGATCGCGCAGCCGGTCGCGACGAACAGCGGCAAGACAGCCGGCAGCGCCGTCAAACCGAGTTACCAGTCCTGGACCCTCGGCGTCCTCGGCGGGGTGAACGTCTCGACCTACATCGGTGATGACGCCCCGTCCGGCGCCGAGGCCCTCATCGGCTTCGCCGTGGGGCCCACGGTCAACGTGCACGTGGGGAAGGGGTTCTACCTGCAGACCGAGCTCCTTTTCACCCGCAAGGGCGCCAAGCAGGACCTGCTCGGCGACGGAGCGATGAAGGAGCTCTCCCTGGACTACCTCGAGCTTCCGCTCTACGCGAAGTGGTTCACGAGCACCAAGTCGGTCCAGTGGTACGCAGCCTTCGGCGGCTACGTGTCATTCCTGGTTGACCACACCAAGCTGCTCCCGGACGACTTCCTCAAGAAGGTGGACGGCGGCCTGCTCCTGGGCATCGGCGTCGCCTTCGGGACGCCCCCCGGGACCTTCTTCATGGATGCGCGCTACGAGGTCGGCCTCGCCAAGATCTTCGATGGCCCCAGCAGCACCGACATCAAGCTCGGCAGCTTCGGCCTCTACTTCGGGCTGCAGTTCTAGTTCGCGTCGCCTGCGCTGCCGTCCTGGCCGCTCTGCCCGTTCAGCCCCAGGGACTTGCCGCCGCTGCCGCCCAGGCCGGGCGCGCCGGCGAGGGTGAAGTCGTTGGCGGTCAGCCACGTGGAAATCGTGTCCGCCGGGACGTCGTGGGCGAAGAGGCCGTAGGCGGGGCCGCCGCAGCCCCCGCCGCCTCCGCCGCCGTGGCCGCCCCGGCCGCCGTTGCCGCCCCAGCCGCCGCCGTCCGCGCAC
>JBDRIT010000158.1:0-11004 GCA_043815665.1 Pseudomonadota bacterium | reverse complement strand
CCGACGGTGCGGGGCCGGAGAACATCAACCTGGACATCCCTGAGAGCGTGACCTACCGGGTCGGCGTCCACTACTGGAACGACCATGGCTACGGCGCGTCCTACGCGACGATCCGAGTCTACATCAACGCGTTTCTGGTGTTCGAGGTCGCCGACGTCGCTCTGGCAGACAAGGACATGTGGGAGGTCTGCACCGTGGAGTGGCCATCAGGCGCGGTACAGGTGGTCACCGACCCGACCGGCCAGTACAAGATCACGCCGGACTACAACGACCCGTTCTTCTTTCAGTGACGGGGGCCGATGCGAAGGGGAATCGAGATGGCGCACGAACATTGTCGGACCAAGCGGCTCCTGGTGCTGGTCCTCTTTCTCCTGGCCGGATGCGGCGGAGGGCCGGGTGCGGGCTCGCCGGGCGGTTCGCCGGACGGGGCCCAGAACGATGCGTCTTCCGACGCGGCCCCCGTCGACACGACCGCGGACCTGGACGCACCGCAGGAGGTGTCCCCGGATGCAGCACCCGAGCAGGTCGGGACGGACGGGCTCTCCCCCGAGGACCTTCCCCCGCTGCCGGACACCCTGGAGACCGTCGAACCCGTCCCCGTGGTGACGATCGACACACCGCAGCCCGGCTTCGTCCGGGGGACCGTCGAGGTCACGGTGACCGCGACCGGGGATCCGGAGGTCGTCAAGGTCCGGTTCCTCGTGGACGGCGGGCTCCTCTTCGAGGACGACACTGTGCCCTACGGGGCGATCTGGGAGACGACCGAGTTCGACGACGGCGACCACGAGATCGCGGCTGTCGCGTTCGACGCGGCCGGGCAGACGGCCGAAGCCTCGGTCGTGGTGACCGTCGACAACACGCCGCCCGACGTCTCGTTCCTCTCCCCCGAGCCTGGGGTGATCCAGCACGACGAGGTCCTGCTGTCCGTGGACGCCACGGACAACTTCCAGGTGGACCACGTGGAGTTCTGGGTGGACAGCGGGGGCGACGCCGTAGAGATCTCCGAGCCGCCCTGGGAGCTTCTGTACGACGGCTCCGCGCTCGAGGCGGGTCTCCATACGGCCTTCGTCTCCGCGGTCGACGCGGCGGGGAACGAGACCGGGATGTTCATGACGTTCCCGGTGGATCGCCCGCCGCTGGTTGGGTTCCTGGTTCCTGCGTTGGGCGCTGTCGTGACCGGCCCGACCGCGGTGCAGGCCGAGGCCTGGGACGATCTCAGCCTGGGCTCCGTGGCCCTGTTCGTGGACGGCGAGTGGGAGGCCGCGCTCGCCACGGCGGGAGGCGACACGTACGCGGCCGACTGGATCCCCACGTACGAGAAGGGGGAGCGCCTGCTCTCCGTGATCGCCGTGGATAGCGAGGGTCAGGAGACCGCGGCCGCAGTGACGGTGATGGTCGACCACCCGGTGGCCGTCGCACTCCAACTCTGCCAGGGCGAGGTCTGCTCTCCCCTGCAGGCGGAGACCGAGCTGACCGGAATCGTGCAGCTCCGGGCCACCGCGACGGACGACGGCGCGGCGATCGTCGGGGTGGACTTCCTGGTGGACGGCGTGCCCGCGCACCAGGACCTGGAGGCGCCATATGACTTTCCGTGGGACACCGCCGGGGTCGCGGACGGAGCCCGGCTGCTGGAAGCCCTCGCGACGAACGCGCTGGACGAGATCGGCGCGGTCCTGGTGCAGGTCCAGGTGAACAACTGCGACCTGGACGACGACGACTACGCGGCCACTGGATGCGGCGGCCCCGACTGCGACGATGGGGACGCGGGGGTCAACCCCTCTGCGTCGGACCTCGTCGGCAACGACGCGGACGAGAACTGCGACGGAATGGACGGCGTGGACGCGGACGGGGACGACCACGCGTCCGCAGCCTCGGGCGGCGACGACTGCGACGACGAGGATCCCCTGGCCTACCCCTGCGGCGACGACCTGCCCGGGGACGGGGTGGACGGGAACTGCGACGGCGCGGACGCGCTCTCCTGCGACGACTGCGAGCCCTGCACCGCGGACGGCTTCGTGGGCGGGCTCTGCATCCACGGCCCGTACCCCGACGGCGCGCCCTGCGACGACGGGGACCTCTGCACCGCGCCCGGGACCTGCCAGGACCAGCTCTGCCCCGTCGGCCCGCTTGTGGACTGCGATGACGGCGACCCCTGCACGGAGGACGGCTGCGCCCCCGAGACGGGGTGCCACCACCTGCCCCTGGACGGGACCCCCTGCGGGGCCGGGACCTGCCAGCAGGGGATCTGCTGCGTGCCAGCCTGCGGCGGCAAGGAGTGCGGCCCGGACAGCTGCGGCGGGTTCTGTGGCGGTTGCCCCTGCGACGGCTGCGGGGAGTCGGAGACCGTATGCAGCGAAGAAGGGATCTGCGTTCTGCCCTCTGACGGGGACCTGGCGGAGCTCGGGATCCGGATCCTCGGCCCGGACGCGCAGGGCTGGGGTCAGTTCCTGGCCGGCCAGGTGTCGGTCACCGGCATGGCCGTCGGGGGACCGGAGGAGATCCTCTGGGAGACCGATCAGGGTGCGTCCGGGAGCGTTCTGCCCGGGGGGCTGTTCTGGGCGACGGGCGCGGTCCCCCTCGTCCAAGGGGACAACGTCGTCACCGTGATCGCGGTCAAGGGGCAGGAGACGGCCTCGGACACCCTGGTCCTGACGTACAATCCGGCCTTTATGTTCGGGGCGAAGCTCGACATCCGGCCCGGCGGCCTCTTCGTGGGCGAGGCTTCGACCCTCGTGTTTCGCGTCGGGATGGGCACATACACGAACTTCACTCCCTCCACGTTGACCCTCTGCGAGTGCACCGCGGACGGGGAGTGGCTTGCCGACGTCCACGTCATGAAGGACGACGGCCAGGTGAGCAATAGCGGGGACGAGATCCAGCAGGACGGGGTCTACTCCTGGAGGAAGGGCGTCAGCCCGGACGCCACGGGCACGCTCTGTTTCCGGGTCCATGCCCTGGTCACCGCGGGGTACCAGCAGTACGACGCTCTCTCGCCGGTGTCCTGCGTGGAGGTGGTGGAGCACGTCACCCCGGCCCAGTGCGAGGCGGCGAAGGCGCTCCACCAGGAAGCGAAGACCCTGTACGACTCTGCCATGGGAATCTCCGGAGACCCGGCCGACGCTCGGCTGGCCGTGCTGTCGTGGCTGGAGGGCGCTGACGGCGTGGTCGCGTCGGGGCCCGCGTCCGACGGCGGCTACGGGATCTGGCTGCGCCACGACAGCGGGATCCTCGGCTCGCTCGCCCTCTCTCCGGAGGGGCTCCGGGGCGGCGGGGACGGCGAGCCCGGGCCCCTGGACGGTCCGGGCTTCGGTGGCCCCGAGGTGCGCTTGGGATCCCGTCGCGCGGCGGCGCTGTCGCCATACCACTCGGAGTTCGGGGCGACGGACGAGAGCCTGGGGATCCAGACCATGCTGGAGCAATCCTCGTGTCCGTCCTATCCGTCGGACGGACCGCTCCTGGACGGCCAGGCCGGCCTGGCTGCGTGGCGGCGCCTCTCCGATCACGGCCTGGTCGCCGTCGCCACCCACGGGGAGGCCCTGTTCATGGGTCTGGACGACGCGATCAAGGCGTCCCTCGGCTGGCACCACCAGGGCAGCCAGGAGCTGCTCTGGACCGGCGAGGAGATCGACGGCGCCGCGCTGCTCCAGGGCCCGCAGACATGCAGCGCCCCGAGCGACTGCCCGCCTGGGACGGAGTGTGTCATCACACAGTCGACGGGGTTCGGCCCGTCGGTCGGCGGGACCTGCGTGGACCGGACGCAGCGGGACCTCGCGCGGGGCCGGATCGCGATGGGGACCGACCGCTACGCGATCCTCCCCTCGTTCATCGAGCGTTACCAGGGACAGGGGTACCCGGACAGCCTGGTCTACCTGGGCGCGTGCCGGTCGATGTACAACGGCTCCCTGGGGATGGAGTTCTTCGCAGCGGGGGCCCGGGCCATCGCTGGCTACACAGGCTACATCACCAGCGGCTTCGCGTTCGATCAGGGAACCGAGTTCTTCACCGGACTGATCCAGGAGCACGTACTCTCGGGCGAGGCCATGCCCCCCGGGCAGGAGGACCCGGACAATCCGGGTTCCGGCTTGTACCTGCTCGGGGCGGGCAACCTGAATGTCTACCACCCGGAGATCATCGATTCGAGTTGGGAGTCTGGCGAGCTCACCAGCTGGTTGTCGAACGGGGACGCGCGGGTGGTCTCCCGGCTGGGTGGGACCGTGCCGATCGAGGGGAAGTACATGGCGCTCATCTCCACCGGCACCGGGTACACGCCCCAGTGCGGCGAGATCAGCCAGGACTTCTGCATCCCGGCAGGCAAGAACGAGCTGAGCTTCTACTGGAAGTTTTTTTCCGAGGAGTTCAAGGAGTGGTGCGGGAGTTCGTTCCAGGATACGTTCCAGGCCACCCTGGAGTCCGAGACCGGCCAGATCACCGTGGTGGACATCTGGGTGGACGCGCTCTGCCCGCCGGGCGAGTGCTACAACTGCGGCTCCCAGTATGTGGAGCTCTCCCAGGCGGATGTGAGCTTCGACCAGGGGGGTGTCTGGGCGACGTCCTGGCGGAAGGCGATCGTCGACGTCAGCGGATTCATCGGCCAGCCGGTGACCCTGCGTTTCACGGTCACCGACGCGGGGGACTCCATCTACGACTCCGTAGTGCTCATCGACGCAGTGAAGTTCAAGTAGATGACCGAGCCCCGGGGGTGCCCCCGGGGAGGAACTGGGGAGGAAGAGATGATGGGTGGTGCCAGTAAGCTCCGTAGGTTGATGTTCACGATCTGTGCTCTGGCGCTGGCCGCCTGCTCGGGCCAGATCGAGACGGAGGAGCCGGGGGTGGACGCCCAGGACACCTCGCCCGAGACGAGCACCGGGGACGCTACGATCCCTGACACCACCGCAGACACCACGGCCCCGGAGGATACGGCCTCGGACGCACCGCCCGAGCAGGCAGGAGATGAGACGCCACCGTCCGTGGAGTTCGTCCAGCCCCTGGACGGCGCAGAGGTCGAGGGCCTTGTCGCGGTCGAGGTGGGCGCGACGGACGACACCGGGGTCGTGTCGGTGGAGCTCTTCATGGGTGGGGAGTCCCAGGGGATCGACGAGGAAGCGCCCTACGAGTTCGCGTGGGACGCGACGGCGCTGTGGAGCGGGACCTATAGCCTGAAAGCCGTCGCCCTGGATGCGGCCGGCAACGCAGGAGAGGCGACCATCGCCGTGACCGTGCTCGGGGAGTGCGACGAGAACGGCGATTGCCCGCCGATCGTGGGTTTCCTGGCGCCCGAGGCGGACGCCTTCGTCGGGGGTCTGGTGGAGATCAAGGCCTCGGCCAGCGACGACGACGTGGTGGTGAAGGTGCGGTTCCTGGTGGACGAGGGGCTGCTCCTGGAGGACATCCAGGTGCCGTACAAGGCGGCGTGGGACACCACGGAGTTCGACGATGGACCGCACACGCTGGCGCTGGTCGCATACGACACCACGGACAAAACCGCTGCCGCCGAGATTGAAGTGACAGTAGACAACACGCCGCCCGAGATCACGCTGACGTCCCCGGAGGAGGGCGTGATCCAGCATGACGAGATCGTCCTGTCAGCGGAGGCCTCGGATACGCTCCAGATGGACCGGGTGGAGTTCTCAGTGGACGGCTCGGAGCCCACGGCGGTCTCGGAGGAGCCGTGGGAGTTCGTGTACGACGGAACGGCCCTGGCTGCTGGTACGCACGTGGTCGAGGCGACCGCGTTCGACGCGGCGGGGAATGAGACCATGGTCTCGCGCGAGCTTCTGGTGGACCGGCCGCCGGTGGTGTCGGTCCTGGCCCCCGGCGAGGGGGCGGTGGTGCTCGGCCCGGTGACGGTGCAGGCCGAGGCGGACGACGACCTGGGTCTCCAGGCCGTGTCCCTGGCCGTGGACGGCGCGTGGTACGGGGACCTGTCGTCCATGCGTGGGGTCTGGGAGATCCCATGGACGCCGGAGTACGAGAAGGCGGAGCGCGTCCTCACGGTTACGGCGTTGGACGGGGCGGGCCAGACGACCACGGCCGCGGTGACCGTGCAGGTGGACCATCCCGTGACCGTCGCGCTCCAGCTCTGCGTGGAGGAGGTCTGCGGGGCGCTAGGGCCGGACACGGAGCTGACGGGGACCGTGCAGATCCGCGCCACCGTCGAGGACGATGGTGCCGAGATCGTGTCAGTGGACTTCCTGGTGGACGGGGTTCCCGCACACCAGGATTTCGAGGCGCCCTATAACTTCACGTGGGACACCACTGGCGTGCAGGACGGCGCCCGGCTGGTGGAGGCGGTTGGCAAGAACCTGCTGGACGAGATCGGCTCTGCGGAGGCGCAAGTGCAGGTGAACAACTGTGACCTGGACCACGACGGCTTCGTAGCGACGGGCTGCGGCGGCCCGGACTGCGACGACGGGTCCGGGAACTTCAACCCGTCGGCCCCGGACGCGGTCGGGGACGACGTCGACCAGAACTGCGACGGGCTGGACGGCGTGGATGCGGACGGGGACGGCTACGCGTCAGAGGCCAGCGGCGGCGACGACTGCCTCGACGACCTGCCCGCGGCGCATCCCTGCGGGGACGACCTGCCCGACGACGGGGTCGACGGGAACTGCGACGGCGTCGACGCGCCGTCCTGCGACGACTGCATCGTCTGCACGGTCGACGGCCTCGTGGCCGGCGCGTGCGTCCACGCACCGGTCGAGGACGGCGGGGCCTGCAACGACGGGGATCTCTGCACCGGCGACGGGACCTGCCAGGACCTGGTGTGCCTGCCCGGCGTCCCCGTGGACTGTGACGACCAGGAGTTCTGCACCGCGGACGGCTGCGTCCCGGACACCGGCTGTTACCACCTGCCCCTGGACGGCCTCTCCTGCGATGACGGGGTCTGCCTGGACGGGGTCTGCTGCGCGCCGGACTGTGCCGGCAAGGAATGCGGCGACGACGGCTGCGGCGGCGACTGTGGCCAGTGTCCGGGGGCGACGACCATCTGCGTCGACGGGGCCTGCTTCGACCCGGAGGCCTGCGGCTGCGCGCCCTGGCAGACCTGCACCATGCAAGACGGCTGTGCGGATCCCGATCCCCTGGGCGAGAGCCCCTATGGCGGTGATGTCATCGATGCGGACGAGTGCTTCGGCGTGACCTGGGAGGGTTGCTGTGCGGGGGACGCGCTTTACTACTGCGACATGATGAGCGGCGGGTGCCCGGGCGGGGCCGAGGCCTGCCTGGTGAAGCTCGCCTGCGCCGCAGGGAGCGTCTGCGGCTGGAGCGCGGACGACGGCTTCTTCCAGTGCGCCCCGCCCCCGGCTCTGCCGAACCCCCAAGGGAACCTCTCCTGCGGCTGGTACGACTGCGCGCCGGACTGCACCGGGCGGGACTGCGGTCCGGACGGCTGCGGCGGCTCCTGCGGGGCCTGCCCCGAGGGGGAGGCCTGCTACGATGGTGGGTGCCATCCCGAGCAAGGCTGTACGGCCGGCACGACCCCGGGCTGCGACGGCTGTCTCTGCGAGGCCTGCGTCTGCGCCCTCGATTCCTACTGCTGCGAGACGGCCTGGGACGGGATCTGCGTCCAGGAGTGCGTCGAGGGCTGCGGCGGCTGCGGCCCGTGCGTGCCGGACTGCACCGGGAAGGCCTGCGGGGACGATGGCTGCGGCGGGAGCTGCGGCGCGTGTGAAGAAGATTCGCTCTGCTGTGGAGGCGGGTGCTACCCCTCGATCTGCATCATCGACTACCTATTCGTCGAATGCGAGGGGCAGGGTGTCTGCCTGAATGGTCAGTACTGGTGTGACGCTCCGGGGCCCGAACTCGAGGCGTGCAATGGCCAGGACGACGACTGCGACGGCGCGGTCGACGAGGGCTTTCAGGATCTTGACCAGGACGGAAAGGCCGACTGCATTGACGCGGACGCGGACAATGACGGCGTGGCGGACGAGTTCGACAACTGCCTGCTCCTGTTCAACCCGGGCCAGTGGAACAGCGATGGCTTCCCGGACGGCGGCGACGCCTGCGATCCGGACGACGACAACGATGGTCTCCTTGACGTCGTCGACAACTGCCCGGTGACCTACAACCCCACTCAGACCGACGCGAACCAGGACGGCATCGGGGACGCCTGCCAGGGCGACGTGGATGGGGACGGGGTGGTGGACGTTGCGGACAACTGCTTCCTGCAGTTCAACCCCGACCAGACGGACACGGATCAGGATGGCCAGGGCGACGCGTGTGACAGCGACGACGATGACGACGGGGAGCTCGACATCACGGACTGTGCCAGGCTCGATCCTCTCGTAAATCACTATGCGGAAGAGATCTGCGATGGCCTCGACAATGACTGCGACAGTGCCGTGGACGAAGGCTTCCCGGACGTGAACCAGGATGGTGCCGCTGATTGCGCCGGTTGCTTCGGCTGCGCTCCATGGCAGATGTGCGTGGACGGCGTCTGTACGGATCCCGAGCCGCTCGGCGAAGTCGGGAGCGGCGCGGTGATCTCGACATCGTGCTTCGGCATGCCTTGGGAAGGTTGCTGTGCAGGGAACACCCTCTACTACTGCTGGGGCGGGGACTGTCCCGAGTGTGGCAACGAGTACCTCGTGGTGGTCCACTGCGGTAACAACGGCAATACCTGCGGCTGGGAGGTCGAGGTGGGCTACTTCGACTGCACCCCCGCACCCCCGGATCCCGGCCCGAGCGGTGACCAGATGTGCGGCTGGTACGGGTGCGAGCCCGACTGCAGCGGGAACGCCTGCACCGACGGCTGCGGCGGGCTCTGCGAGGGACCCTGCAGCGATGGGAAGATCTGTACCTTCGACGACGTCTGCGTCGAGGGTGCTTGCGTGGGCACGTCCTTCGACTGTAGCGACGGGAACGAGTGCACCGACGACCTCTGCCTGGAAGAGGTGGGTTGCGTCCATTCCGTCCTGAGTGGGATTCCCTGCGCGGAGAACGGGATCTGCGTCGAGGGAGCATGCATTTGCGTCCCCGGCTGCGAAGGCAAGGAGTGCGGCAACGACGGCTGCGGCGGGAGCTGCGGGACATGTTCCGAATACTGGGCATGCTCACCGGAGGGCACATGCGAGGTGGCGGTCGAATGCGGCGACGGGATCTGCATGGGGCCCCAGGAGACCTGCAAGGACTGCTTCGCGGACTGCGGCCCATGCTTCGAGGGCGACTGCTGTGAGCCCCACGATTGGCCGGGCTGCGAGGACCCGGACATCCTGGAATGCGTCTGGGACAGCGAGCCCGCGTGCTACGCGGGCGACTGGGCCGGGCTCTGCGTGGCCGCGGCCGTCGGCTGCGGGCTCGACTGTGTCTGCCAACCCGACTGTGACGGCAAGGAGTGTGGCGACGATGGCTGTTTCGGTTCGTGCGGGGTATGCCCCGAAGGCAAGACCTGTACCCCCGACGGCGTGGGTTTCAAGTGCATCAACCAGTGCGGCGATGTCGCCTACGAAGGCCAGTGCAACGGGAATACCCGGGTCTGGTGCGAGAACGGTCAGCTCCAGTTCGAGGATTGCAGCTCTGATGGAAGCACCGACCAGTGCCAGTGGCTGGAGGACCTCGAGATCTATGGCTGCGGTCCCTGCGTGTCCGATTGCGAGGGCAAGACGTGCGGAAGTGACGGATGTGGGGGGACCTGCGGTGCCTGTGACGAAGATTCGGTCTGTTTCGGGGGAGCCTGTGCTCAATTCCCGGTCCTGTGTGAGGGCGATGCGGACTGTCTGCCCTTCGAGGACGGAGACCTCTGCAATGGCACCCTCCACTGTGTCCTCACCCAGGGCCTCCCGCAGTGCGTGCTGGACCCGGCCACCGTGGTCGAATGTCAATTCCCGCCAGGGGTCAGCCCCTTCTGCAACGTGTCGGTCTGCGATCCGGGAAATGGGGCCTGTGGCGTCGTCCCGGCCAACGAGGGGGGGCTCTGTGATAACGATGACATATGCCTCGTAAACGACCACTGCGACCAGGGGGTCTGTGACGGGGTTCCGCTCCCCTGCTCTGACGGAAATCCCTGCACGGACGATCAGTGCATCTCTGGCGCCGGCTGCGTTCACCAGTACAACGAGGATCCCTGCGAGGACGGGAACGCGTGCACCACCGGAGATGCCTGCCTCGAGGGGTCCTGCCTGCCCGGCCAGCTCGTGGACTGCGACGACGGCGACGCATGCAGCTTCGACGCCTGCGACCCTGAACTGGAGGGATGTGTCTTCACGCCCATTGAGTGCGTCCCCGGGGATGCGTGCACCATCGTACTGGACTGCGATCCGAACACCGGGTGCCTCTTCATGGAGCTTCCCTGCGACGACGGGAACCCCTGCACCGAGGACTTCTGCCACCCGCAGGACGGTTGCGTCCACGAGGAGCTGGACGACCAGTCCCCCTGCGACGACCAGGGGGTCTGCATCGAGGGCCAGTGCATCTGCGTCCCGGCCTGCGACGGCAAGGAGTGCGGTCCGGACGGCTGCGACGACGTCTGCGGGACCTGCGGCAGCGGAGCAGAGTGCTCTGAGGGCATCTGTATCCCCCTGAGCTGCGAGAACCATGCGGACTGCCCCGACGGGTCCTGGTGTCCGGAGGGCAAGTGTGTTCCGGTCCCCGCTTGTCCCCTTGCTGCCAGCATCGGCTGCGGGATCCAGCTGATGGGAAGCACCCAGGGGCTCTGGGCGCAGTGGAGCAGCTACGGGTGTGCGGATACCTCGACCCATGAAGGGACGGAGAAGGTGTACCATCTCAGCCTTCCGCAGGAGACACAGGTCACCGTCGAGCTGGACAACACGATGTTCGACAGCGCCCTGTTCGTGTTGGAGGAGTACTGTTCTCCCTCGCTCTCCTGCCTCACCCACGATGACCAACCGGGGATCGGGGCCGGGGAGTCCGTTGTGTTCACTGCCTCACCTGGGACTGTGTACCACCTGGTCGTTGACGGGGTCAGCGCCGTGGATATCGGACAATTCACTCTGAGCATCTCGTGCTGTACGGTGGACTGCGAGGGCACGGAGTGCGGCGACGACGGCT
>JBDRIT010000157.1:0-25005 GCA_043815665.1 Pseudomonadota bacterium | reverse complement strand
ACCCCCTGGCCGGTCCCCGACGCCGATCTCGGCGTTGCTCCTCCTCGAAGTGGCTCTACCACGTCTTCGTAGAAGCGCCTTGACCTCGACGCCGGTTCCTCGCCCAGGCCGCATCATCATTTGCGCCGAGGTCATCTAGGTGTTGTTGCCCGAGGTGGGGGCAGCGGCGGAGAGGCTGATGATTTCGCCGGCGTCGGGGTCGGTCGGGGCGCCCGCGTTGGGATCGTTGGGATCGAGATCCTCCTTACGCTGCTTGCGTATCAGGAGCTTGGTCTCCTTCTTCTCCTTCTTGGCGAACTCACGTTGTCGCTTCTTGAAGGTGGTGGCGTTGCGCCTTCCCATACAGAACCTCCTGGTTGTCTTCCCGACCCCTCGAGCCGATCCGTCGAGTTCGTGCTAGCGGTCCCGCCGGGTGGCCCGGTCGACGCGCACGGTGCGGCCGTCGAGCATCTTGCCGTCGAAGGTCAGCGCCTCGTTGACAGCGTCGGCGCTGTCGAAGGTCACGAAGCCGAAGCCCCGGGAGCGGCCCGTCATGCGGTCGGTGATCACCTTGGCCTCGGCCACGGTGCCGCAGGCGGCGAAGGCGTTCTTGAGGCCGATGTCGTCTGTGTCCCAGGACAGCCCGCCAACGAAGATTTTTTTGTCGTCGTTCATGATTTTCCTCTTCTCCTGTGTGCGACAGAACTGGATCGAATGCACGAAGCCGGGTCCGTCGCACCCTGGCAGCGTGCTGGTCATGACCTGTTTGGAGACGATTGAGCTAGGACACGGGAAGAGTCTGGCCCAAGGGTGCCCGTTCAGGAACGTACCCCCTATACACGAGAATCGTGCGAATTGCAACCTCCGCCGCTCGCACTCCCTTGACCCTTCGGCCCGGGACCGACAGAATGCTGCGCAGGAATCTGTCCCGGGAGGACCTTGTGATCATGAGAAAAATGTTCGTGATCGGAGCGATCGTCGTGTTGGCAGGGGCTTGTGCCCCGGGCTCCTCCGAGACCGCGCCGGGGCCCGTGGACGCGGTGGAGGAGGTCGGCGGGACGTCGGACATCGGGCAGGTCGATGGGATCGGGGACGCGCTGGCCGCGCCCGTCGCGGATCCCGAGGCAGCGGCCCGGGGGTTTCGCCTGTACTACCGGGAGCGGGTGGAGCGGGCCGTGGTGGCGTACAACCGCTTCATGCTCTTCGGAGACGTGCCCTTCGCGACCACCATCGGCAAGGCGGGCGTGGCCCGGTCCGGGGACGACTGGGAGGTGGTGGCGGGTCCCAACGACAACAACCGCATCGGCGTCTCTATCCGGACCACCTGGTACGCATACCGGGTATTCCGATCCCGCTTCCTGGCGCTGAGCCTGATCCGGATGCTCGAGGGCCTGGTCTTCTTCGAGGCCCTGAGCGGGCATCCTGGCCTCACCGCCCGCATGGTCTACCCGGGGTGGACCCGGGTGGTGGACGGCGCAGCCGGCACGGTCGAGCGCACCCGGGGCGGGGAGCTCGTGGTGGCCCCCGTGGCCGTGGACCCGGCCCTCGAGGCGGAGATGATCGCCGCCTTCTTCAATGGATTCCACTGCACCTGGCGGGAGGACCCGGAGGACGTGCTCCTCGAGTACATGCCCGCCCGGGAGATCGGGCCCTACGCGGTGACCTACAGCTTCAGCATGACCCCCCGATATCTCCGGGTCAGCGACTGCTGCACGTCCCTCATGCGGATCCCCGAGGGGGAGCCCTGGGCCGGGGCCTGGTTCGGCAACCACAACTCCCGGGACAACTTCCCCGACCTTGCCATGGGCTACCTGGTCGCCAGGCAGATCATGGACGACACCGACGTCGATGCCGACCTCCAGGAGACCGCAGCGCGGGCCTGGGCGGCGGGCCAGCGGGTGGGCGACCTGATCCAGACCCACGAGGGTCGCCTCATGACCGTGGACGAGCACAACCCCTACGACACCCTCGTGGTGGCGGGCGCGGTGCGCCCAGACGGGGAGACCGAGGCCGAGGATCTCGGGAGCCTGTCGGATTGCCAGATGGTGTTCCTCGCCCGCGCCCTCTCCACCGGGGGGCTGTCCCTGCCCCTCCCGGAGCTCCCGGCGCCGGGCTCCCTGGAGTTCCTCCTCGCTGACTTCCTGGGCGGGAGCTGCCCGCTCCAGGAGCCTGTCCGGACCTGCACCCGCCTCCAGGAGGCCTACTGTGGCAAGGACTGGAGCACCATCGGCGAGCTGGAGTTCATGGGCCGGCCGTGGCTGGACGCGGTGGCGAAGCTCGAGGCCGACGCCCCCGGGGCCGCTGAGGACCTCATCGGCAGCTTCCAGGATGACTTCAACGAGAAGACCATCGCCGCGCTGGCCCTGGTGACCTATGCTGGAGCGGTGAACGACGAGGCTCTCCTCGCCGAGGCGCAGGCCGCGCTCGGGGAGATCACGACGCTCCTGAGGTTCTTCGGGGAGCTGCTCTGGGCACGGACCCAGCCCGACCGCCTGGTCGAGCGACGCTACGAGGCGGCGCTCTTCGACGCGGAGGGAGGCCTGGAGGTGGACCCGGCGGAGCTGGGCGACCTGGCTCGGGCCGAGGCGCAGATGGCGCGGCTCGAGGGTATGCTCGATCTCCCCGAGACGCCCACGGAGGCCCTGCGCACCGACGAGGAGATCCTCGCGTTGGTGGAGGACCGGCTGGCCGGCGCGAGCGAGACCACCCGGGAGCGTTATCTCGAGCACTACGGGGAGACGCCGCCCCTGCGCCGTGCAGGCGACGGCTACGAGGCTCGTGGCCACCACCCCGAGTTCGACTGGCCCTGGAAGGAGGTCGCGACGCCGCGGCATCACCAGCTCGGCGGCGTCCGGCTCCTGGAGGCGATCCCCCTCTGCGTCACCGCACCACACCTCCTGGACTGCACCTGGGCCCGGCTGGGTTGCCGGCGCCCGGACCTGGACGGCAGCGGCGCGGTGGACGCCGTGGATCAGGCGCTCCTGGAGGCCGCCCTCGCCGCGCACGGGGAGTCCCCCTGCGGGGCGGTCAACGACTGGTGTGGAGGCGCGGACCTGGACCACACCGGTACGGCGGACGCGGTGGACCAGGCCTTCATGGCCGCCGCTCAGGGGTGCCGCTACGACCCGTGATCGTCAGGGTGCGTAGACGCCCACGCAGCTCCCCGGGGGGTGGTGGGCGCAACTTCCTGCGCACGCGGGAGGGCCTTTCTGCCCTCGCAGCCTGTGATCTTGGCCTGTTCGTCAGCAGAGTGACAGGAGTCTCGCGGAACCTGGAATTCCATGCGGACGTTGACACCTTCGTTCAGATTGGCAGGTTAAGAGACGGCGGGAGGTGTGGATGTACGAGTTCCTGCAGACGGCGTGGCGAATCACGGTGGAGCTGGCGCCTTCCCTGTTCCTGGGGCTGGCCCTGGCCGGGCTCCTCAACGAGTTCCTCCCCAAGGGCCTGATCCGGAAGCACCTGAGCGGCCGGGGGCCCAGGGCGGTGATGAACGCGGTCATGGTCGGCGTGCCAATGCCCCTGTGCTCCTGCGGCGTGGTGCCCACCGCGATCGGGCTGCGCCGGCAGGGCGCCTCGGACGCGGCGACCACGGGCTTCCTGATCAGCACGCCCCAGACCGGGGTCGACTCGATCCTGGTCTCTGCCACGTTCCTGGGCTGGCCCTTCGCACTGTTCAAGGTCGCGGCGGCCCTGGTGACCGGTCTCCTGGGCGGTGTGCTCGTGGGGCTTGGGCGGGCCCCGCAGGGCGATGGCGCCGACGCGGTGGCGGACGCGGCAGCGGTGGTGGCCACCGGGAAGCCCCTGATCCGGAAGATCATCAGCGGGCTCCACTACGCGATCTTCGACCTCCTCGCCAGTATCGATCTCTACCTGCTCGTGGGGATCTTTGCTGCGGCGCTGATCTCGACCCTGATCCCGACAGGCTCTCTCGGGTCCATCGCGTGGACCCAGGGCATCGGGGGGATGGGGCTGGCGCTCCTGATCTCCCTGCCCCTGTACGTGTGCACCACGGCCTCGGTGCCCATCGCGACCTCGCTCATCGCCGCGGGGATGCCCCTGGGCACGGCCCTGGTCTTTCTCATGGCAGGGCCCGCCACCAACGTGGCCACCATCGGGGCGGTGTACCGTGGTCTCGGGCGGCGCGTCCTGGTGATCTACGTGGGGGTCGTGGCGGCGATGAGCGTGATCTTCGGGCTGACCTTCGATTGGGTCCTGGCGGGGGGGGCGGAGCCGGTGCACCTCCACCACCACGAGGAAGGCGGGCTCCTCGGCGTCATCGCGGGGGTCGGCCTCCTGGCGTGCATCACCCTCCTCGTGGCGCGGCGGGCAGCGGGCTGGCTCCGGCGCCGGCGCGAGGGTGCCGTCGCCGCGGATCTGGAGTACCGTGTCCGGGGCATGACGTGCCGGAATTGTGCGGGGAAGGTCGAGGTTGCGGTCCGGTCCGTGGCTGGAGTGGAGGGGGTGGAGGTCTTCGTGGATCAGGGGCTGCTCCGGGTCGCCGGTCGCCGGGATGCTGACGAGACCATATGCCGCGCCGTCCGGGACGCCGGCTACGAGATCGAACGGGCGAAGAGGAACGACGGATAGGAGGCCCGGATGGGTGGATTGTTGGACAGGCTCCGTGGTCTTGTGGTCCCCTCAGCCGCAGCGGACGGTGCAGCGAACGCACCGAAGGCGGGTCCGGGTGATGACAGGATCGCCCTGGGGGTGCTCCTGTGGATCGTGGCCGAGGCCGACGGCCGCTTCCTCGTCGAGGAGAAGGCCCAGATCGAGCAGGTGCTCATCGGACAGGGGATGGGGGCAGGGGACCTCGCAGTGGTGATGGCCTCCGTGGAGCAGGCGGCGAAGGATCGGATCGACCTCTACACCTTCACCCGGGAGGTGGCGGAGGGCCTGAGCCCTGCGGAGCGCGTGGAGATCGTGAAACAGCTCTACCGGGTGGCCTGCGCGGACGGTTCCGTGGATCACGAGGAGGTCGAGTCGATTCGCCAGATCGCAGGACTCCTCCGGGTCCCGCACCGGGACATGATCGACGCGAAGGTCGCCGCGAAGGCGGAGTACGGGCTCTAGTCGAGGACCTCCCCTCGCGGGCGTTACCGAAGTTAAAGCGCACACGCGTGAGAAACTGTTTTGTCGATCGGGCACCTGTGGGTTATCCTCCCCTATAGAGGATGATCCGTAACCTGTCCCGCCCCGGACCAAGGAGGATTTCATGACGATCCGTATGTGTCTGGCCGCACTGCTCGCGCTGTCCATGGTGTTCGTCGGCTGCGACCAGGGCGGAGACGCCGGCCCGGGCGCGCTCGACGAGGTCCCCGTGGATGACTACGGCTTCATCGGTCAAGGCGAGCCCGATCAGGTGCCGCCCGTTGTCGAGGAGGAGCTCCACGCCGTGGCGCTCCTGGACCCGAGCCTCGTGGAGGTGGTCATCCCGCAGGTCGGGAACCCCTTGATGGAGGACCAGCTCACCATCGAGGAGCAGGCGCGGATCGACATCCTGCGGACCGCGATCGAGCAGGGTCTCGACATGGGCCGTCTCCGCTACCTCGAAGAGATGACCCTCGCGCTGCAGGACATGGGCGTGATCGATGACTACGAGAGCCTGGTCGTCGATGTGGAAGCGGACGACGTCCTCGACGCGTCGGTGGACGAGTGCCCCTTCGCGAAGTTCTACGACAACGGCTTCGAGCCCACGGGCCTCACCTGCGACTACCTGGCGGACATGGCCAAGGTGGAGGTCTACTCCGAGCTGACCAAGCTCCTGGCGGAGAGCCCCCTCCCTGCGTCGGTGATCGACTCCGATCTGGTGACCGCGGAGGAGGCCGAGTTCTGGTACGAGCAGGGCACCATCAGCGGCATCGAGGAGCACCGAATCCTGGTCCGATCGGACCTCAAGGTTCGAGGCCTTTGCAGCAAGGATCCGACCCCGGTCCAGAGCTCCCATGACAAGGGCATCGTCGTCGGTCGGCAGCTCTACGCAGAGCACTTCAACAAGTGGCTCCAGAACAACGGCTACGTGGCCGACTATCCGGAGATGTCCCAGAAGATCCAGGTCTGCAATGCGGACCAGACCATGCTGGAGCCGGCCTTCGTGGCCGCACAGGCTGCGGTGCCCCTGAAGCTCTCGGCGGAGCCCCTCTGCCCGGTCACCTACCAGGCCCCGGACTTCGAGGCGCAGCTCCAGTACGCGCAGGCGGAGATCGACTATCAGGCCGCCATGGAGTGGGGCATCCAGGACGAGTTCCTCCTCGCCGGGGTGCGGGTCTTCCAGGTGATCCCGTGCAACGTCGGAGATCCCATCGTCATGGACCTCGACGGCGACGGCGTCGAGCTGCTGCCGATCCAGGACGGGGTCAACTTCGACCTCTGGGCCGCCGGACACCCGCAGGCCATGGCCTGGGTCCACCCGGACGACGGCTTCTTGATCATCGACCGGAACAGCAACGGCCGCGTCGACGACGGTGCGGAGCTCTTCGGCAACGTGGACGGCGTGCACGAGCACGGCTTCGACCACCTCGCCGCCCTGGACACCGATGGAGATCGGGTCCTCACGGCCACGGACGAGGCCTTCGCCGAACTGCGGATCTGGCAGGACCGGAACTCCAACGGCCTGTCCGAGGCCGGCGAGCTGATTCGCCTGTCGGAGTTCGGCATTGATCGGATCCCGCTGGACGCAGACCGGTCCGGTGAGGTCGTCGCGGGCAACCGGATCGCTTACCAAGTCACCGCCACAGGCGCCTCCGGCAGCCGGATCCTCGGGGATGCGTTCCTCCGCACTGCGCAGCACGCCCGCATCTCTTCGGCCCGCTAGTCCCCCTCCACCCCTCTCGGAGTTGGCACTCTCCCCGGATCCCCATACACTATCGGCCAGGGATGGAGGTTGAACCTTGCGAGCACTTCTCATGTCGATCCTCGTCGTGGCGATATTCAACGCCTGTGACGGCGGCAGCGGCGGCGATGGCGGCGGCGGGAAGCCCGACGCCGATACCAATCCCGGCTGGGACAGCTGGAAGCCGCCGACGGGAGAGGACGTCGTCGTCCCCCCCGGGGTGGACACGATCTCCAGCGGGAACATCACCATCGAGCTGCAGCTCCAGGACGAGATCATGAGCGGCTATTCGGAGATCGTGGCGGTGGTCGACTCCGAGTTCCCCCCGATGGGCGTCGAGTTCTATGTGGACCAGGTCCGCATCGACACGGACCTCATCCCGCCTTATGACCTCATGCTCAACACCGCCCTCTACGAGGACGGCGCGCATCAGCTCTCCGTCTACACAGCCAATGAGGTTGGCGGGTACGCCTCGGCCACGGTCACCGCGATGTTCGACAACACGGCCCCGGCGTTCACCTCCCTGGAGCCCCCGGAAGGGCAGGGCCTGTTCTTCGAGGACGGTCCCCTCCACATGGCCCTCACCGTCGCAGACGTGAACCCCCTCGACGCCGTGGAGTTCCGTGTCAACGGTCTCCTGGTCGCGGACTTCCCAGCGCCGCCCTACGCCGGCGACATCCCCTGGGAGACCGTCTACGTGGACGAGGCGTCCCTGCCAAAGAACCTCTTCCTCCAGTTCTACGCAAAGGACTTCCTGGGCCTGGTCACCGAGAGCGAATTCAACGCCACGGTGCACCGCCGCCTCGCCTGGAGCGTCCCCACCCTGGGAGAGATCTGGGCCACCGCAGGGCTCCTCCCGGACGGGAACCTCGTGTTCGGCAACCTCAACAGCAAGGTCACCTGCGTCACCCCCGGGGGTGCGCCGGTGTGGGACCTGGACCTGCCCGGCGGGGTCTCCGTGGCCCCCGCCGTGGAGCCGTCCACGGGGAAGATCTTCGTGGGTGCGCTGGACGGGAAGGTCTACGGCCTCTCGTCTGCGGGCGCCCAGATCTGGACCCAGGACATGTTGTCCCCTCCCGGGGGCGGGCTGGTGGTGTCCGGGAGCCAGGTCATCGTGGCCACCTACGACGGCAAGGTCCGCGCCCTGGCGACGTCCAACGGGTCCGAGGCCTGGAGCGTCCAGCTCCCGGGGCTGATCTCCTCGTCCCCGGCGGTGGCCTCGGACGGGACCGTCTATATCGGGACCCAGGACTCCAAGCTCTATGCGATCAAGTCCGGGACCGTGCAATGGACCCACCCCACGGGAGGGGAGATCTGGTCGACCCCGGCGGTGGGCCCCGACGGCACGATCTACGTCGGGTCCAACGACGGGTGGCTCTACGCGGTCACCGCCGCAGGCGTGGCCCAGTGGACCATCGAGATCAAGGGACAGATCTGGGGCCAGCCCTTGGTGGGGCTCGACGGGGCGGTGTACGTGGGCTCCACGTCCAAGTACCTCACCCGGGTGGAGGCCAGCTCCGGGACCATCGAGTGGACCACGAAGCTCGACGGGCTCTCCTACTCGTCGCCGGTGATGGACACGGAGGGCGCGATCTACATCGGCACCACCGCTGGCCGCTTCTACGGAGTGGACGCCGAGGCTGGCGAGATCCTCTGGAGCTACGCCGTCGGGGATTCGATCCACGCGACCCCGGTCCTGACCCCGGATTGCGCTGTCTTTGGCAGCACCGACCGGTCGATCTACTGCGTGCGGACCCGCGCTCCCGTGGAGTGACTGTTCACGAGGGCCACCAGATCGCGGCGCACGAGAGGCTGCAAGGCCGATGAATCGGTTGGGGTGTCGTCAAGTGCCTCTCGTGGGTTGTCCATCGGCGTTCATTGCCAATGCTGCTCCATCGCTGCAATATAGCCTCGAGAAGGGGGCCGCGATGAATCTGCTCCTCGTGTATGGAAATATTTACGAGCTGTACTCTCCTCCCCCCGTGGGGCTGGCGCTGTTGACCGCGCCGCTGCGGGAGGCGGGCCATCGGGTCCGGGTGGTGGAGCTGATGAAGACGAAGGACCCGGACCGGGTCCTGGCGGACGCGCTCGCTGCCGGCCCCGTGGATCTCGTGGGCTTCTCCCTCCGCAACCTGGACAACATGGACTCGCGGGACCTGCGGGACTTCGTCCCGGACTATGTCCGCTGGGTGGGCATGGCCAACGCGGTCGCGCCGACGATCATCGGGGGCTCTGCAGTGACCGCGGCGCCGGACGCGCTCCTCCGGCGCACGGCTGCGACGTACGGGATGGCGGGGCAGGGGGATCGGGCGCTTCCGATGTTCCTGGAGGAGCTGGACGCAGGACGCGCCGGGGGCTTCCAGACTCCTGGCCTCCTCTGGCGTGAGGCCGGGCAGGTCCGTCAGAACCCGGGCCTCTATGACGGGTACGCGACCCGGGGCAGCCTCGACTGGGAGAGCTTCGACTACAAGCGCTACCGGGGCCGGGCCATGAAGTGCTGTGTCATCACCAAGACGGGCTGTCCGCACCGGTGCATCTTCTGCGACGCGCACGAGACCTTCGGTGCCGAGTACGTTCCCAGGGCCCCCGAGGCCATCGTCGAGGATCTGCGTTGCGACGCGGCAGAGCGCGGCTCCCACAGGCTGGACTACATCTTCATCGACGCCTGCTTCAACGAGCCCCCGGACTGGGCCCGGGAGGTCCTCGAGGCGCTGATCCGGTACGAGCGCAAGCTGCTCTTCGTCGCGATCGTCGAGCCCACCGCCACGGTGGACCGGGAGCTGGTGCGGCTCCTGCGCCGCGCCGGTTGCGGCATGGTGACCTCCCTCGTGGGTTCCCTGGACGACGCCGTCCTCGCCCGGTCCCGCCGGCCCTTCACCGTGGCAGACGCGCTGCGCTGCTTCGAGCTGTTTGAGGAGGAGCAGGTCCCCTACATGCCCCAGCTGCTCCTGGGCGGTCCCGGGGAGACCCCGGACACCGTCACGGCCAACCACGCGCGGCTCAAGCGGCGGCGACCGCTCATAGTGGAGGCGAGCCATGGCCTGCGGATCCTCCCCAAGGCCGGCCTGCGGGAGGTCGCCCTGGGGGAGGGCGTCATCGCAGCGGACGACGACCTCCTGACGCCGCGGTTCTACCTCTCCGAGCCTCTGCGCGGCCGTGAGGCCTGGCTGGATCAGCAGACGAAGCGCCTGGGTCGGTTCCGGCTCTCGTCCCTGCCCCAGTGGTGGCGGTACATCGGCGCGGAACGCGCCCTGGCGAAGCAGGTCTAACCCCCGTTCATCCAGGCCGCGATCCGGTCGATCGCTGCCAGGGTCTCCGGACACCGGGCGCGTAGCCAGGCTTCGTCGAGGGGCAGGTTCGGGGAGGTCTCCCTGGACGCCTGGAGGGCAGCGGCGCCGTTGAAGTTCACGTACGCGATCCGGAAGGTCAGCTCGAGGGGATCCCGGTTGAAGGCGGTGCCGGGGAGCACGGCCACACCGGCCTCCTCGAGGAGGCCGGTGCACAGGTCGACGGAGGTGCGGATGCCCCGGGCCGCGAGGCGGGGCGCCAGGGCCGTGAAGTCGGGGAACACGTAGAACCCGCCCTGGGGCTCGACCATATGCGCCCCGACCTCCCGGAGCTTCGCCGTGCACCGGTGCCCGAGCGCGGAGAGGATCCTGCGGGCGTGGACCAGGTAGTCATCGATCTCGGCGCAGCCCTCGAACGCGGTGATCGCTGCGTGCTGGATCGGAGCGGACACGGAGGTGTAGGTCTCCGACGCGGCCGCGGACATCGCGTCACGCAGCCAGCGCAGGGACTCGGGGAAGATGAAGGTCCCCAGGCGCCACCCCCCGGCGCCGCACCACTTGGAGAGGCCGCCGCTCACGATGGTGCCCTCGGGGTAGTACCGGGCCACGGACTGGTGCTCACCATCGAAGCGCAGGGGACCGTAGATCTCGTCGGAGAGGAGGATCACCTTGTAGCGCCTGGCGACGCGCGCCAGGTCCTGGAGGCGGCTCTTGCGGTAGGTGGAGCCCTCGGGGTTTCCGGGGTAGTTGAGGATCACGAGCCGCGGCCGGTCGGGGTCCTCCTCGCACAGGGCCTCGAGCTGCTGCGACGAGAGGCGCCAGCGATGCGCGAAGTTCGTGGGGAGGAGCCGCACCTTGCGCCCCAGCATCCGCGCCTGCGGCGCGTAGGAGACCCAGCAGGGCGTGGGCACCACCAGATCGCCGTAGTAGCAGAGCTGCGCGAGGAACATCAGCTCCTTGGAGCCGGGGCCGATGAGCACGTCGTTCGGGTCGGCTCGGACCCCCTCCTTGCGGAAGTGGTAGTCCGCTACGGCGCGACGAAGCGCCGGGAGGCCCATGACCGGGAGGTAGTCCTTCTCCCCAGCGTGGCGCCGGAGGGCCTCGACCACGGGCTCCGGCACCGGAAACGGTGACTGTCCGAGACCCAGGCGGTGGATCTGGCGCCCCTCGGCCTGGAGGGCCGCTGAGCGCTCGTTGATCGCCAGGGTCGGTGAGTGCCCAATCCCGCGGATGTCGAGGTTGAGGGAGATGGGCAGCGTTCCGTTGGGCATCTCTGTCTCCTAGCGGGGGGAGGGGTGGATCTCCAGCTCGTGGTGAAGGACGACCTCGGCTCCGGGCTCCAGGAGGGCCTGGGGCGACCAGACCTCGGCCTCCAGGGCCTGGAGGTCCTCAGGGTAGGCATAGAGCCAGGTGAAGTCCACCTCGTCGCTGTCGAAGCGCCAGGTCACGTCGAGTCCCTTGGCGCCGGAGAAGGTCCACTCCCCGGCGGGGGCCTGCTGGTCGTAGTAGTGGCGCCCCTCCCGCAGCCCTGCGATGACTGACGACATGTCGTGGGCCACCGCGTCGCCGCCCAGATCGGTGAAGGAGACCGTGGTGCCCCCGAGGGGCCCAAGGTCCAGCTCGAGGTGGGTGCGGATGCGGCCCACCTCGTCCCCGCCCTTCGGGTTCATCAGCCTGGACTCCACGTGGAGCACCGGTGCGTCCGCGGCCAGGGTCAGGGTGCGGCGGATGGTCATGCCGTCCATGGTCGATTGGGTGGTGGTGATGGAGAGCGCGTCGTGGTCGGAGATCGCAGCGGGCTCCACCCAGCCGTAAAAGCGGAAGAGCTCCCCGGTGCGGTCCTCGAGTCCCCCGGCGAAGGGGAAGTACAGGTTCTGGATCCGGTTGTACGCGGTGATGGACTCGCCGGTGGCCTTGTGGATGATCCGCAGCGCGCGGCCGCCGAGGTTCGGGACCACCTCGACGCGCAGGAGGCCGTTGTCGATGACCTTGAGCCCGTGGTCCATCGCGAACATGGAGTAGATCAGCGCCAGGTTGTCCGGGGAGCCGGCGAACTCCATCCAGGCGCCGAAGCCGTGGTCGGCCATGGTCTGCAGGAACTCCTGGACGTCGGAGATCGGCGCGATCTCCCCCAGGAAGGACAGGGTATCACCGACGATCTCGTAGCCGTTCCGGGGGAAGAGGCGGGCATAGGTCAGGGGCATCCGCGCCACCCGCACCCGGTCGGTGAGCTCCTCGTCGCCCGCGACCAGGGCCTCGGCCTCGTCGAAGAGGGTCTCCCCCTCGGCGACGATCTCGTCGGGCAGGTAGCCCTGGCCGGGGTTGGTGTAGAGATGCATGTGGACGTCGTCGTCGGTGACCTTGTCGTGGATGCGGTCGATCCAGGCCTCCATGGGTTCCCAGGCGGCGCCGTAGTAGCCCTGGAGGAAGTCTCGCAGCAGGGCGGCGGCGTCCACGTCGGGATCCCAGAGGAGCTTCATGCCGTACCAGGGCCGCAGGAGGCTGAACTCCCCGCCGCCGCCCCCGTGCCCCATGCCCTGGAGGTAGATCCCCTCGACCCCGATGTCTCGATAGAACTTCGCATCCGAGGCCATGGCCCGGAGGTTGGGGAAGGGGTTGTAGTAGTGCGTGAAGTCCACCACGTAGTGCCAGATGTAGAGGTGGTCCGTGAGCACGGACCACTCCTCGGCCCGTTGTTTGTAGTCCGCGTCTCGCGGGCAGGTGGCGATGGGGTGGCTGTCGCAGGACGGGAACATGTGGCAGAGCCAGACCGACGCGTTGGGGTGCATATCGAGGCCCTCCGGGGGCTCCTCGGTGTACATGTAGGCCAGGGTCGCCACGAGCTTGTCCGGGTGGACAGCGGCGGTGCGCTTGGCGAGCTCGTTGGTGAACCAGAACTGGGTCCCGCCCGTGGTCCCGTACTGTGCGTTCATCGCCGTGCACGCGTCGCAGGTGCAGTAGTTGTAGTAGTCCTGCTGGGAGAACCGGTACTGGTGCCCGTCCGGCTCGTCGGTCATCCACTGGATCATGCCCGCGGCCACGATGTCCAGCACGTCGGGGTTGGTGAGGCAGAGCTGGGTCTCGTCCCGGACGCGGACGCCGCCGATCTCCGAGAAGTACTCCGGGTGCTCGTCGAAGTAGACGTCCGGGTGCACGAAGTGGTGGTAGCTGTGCGCCGAGCCCATCACCTTGTGCTTCACGCCGTAGGGGGATGTCAGATCCGTCGAGCCCTGGTTGTCCCCCTGTCTGGTCCAGAACGCGGCGTCCCCGCCAGGCCACTCGTAGGAGGTGTGCCGCCAGAAGAACGCGGGCCGCTCCACGCGGTCCATGGGCGGCACGACGACGTCCGCCAGCGCGGGGGTGCGGGTGACCCCCGGCGCGTACCAGCGCACCCCGAGGACGTCCTCCAGGAAGCGGTGGACCCCGAAGAGGGTCCCCGCCTCCGGGGTCCCGGCGATGACGATGTGCGGGGGCACCGTGCGGAGCGCGAAGCCCTGCTCGCCGAGGGCCTCGGACGTGGGCGCAACGCCGAGAGCCTCCGCCGTGGGTCCGATGCCCAGGACGATCATGGGCGGGTCCCCATCGGGGGGCCCCTGGACCACCTCAAGGGAGACCCCGGTGCAGGCCTCGATGGAGCTGCGCAGCTCCTCGGCCGCATGGAGCTGGGAGGCGGTCGGGAGCCCCGGCAGGACGATGACGTGGTCGCTCGCGCCGCCGGTCACCAGGGGCACCGGCTCGCCCTCCACGGCGTCGACGTCTGGGCTGATGTCGGCGATCCCGTCGGAGCTGACCTCGGCGATTCCGTCGGCGTGATCGAGACCGCCGATGTCCTGCGGGTCGCCCGATTCCCCGCCGCCGCCGCAGGAGGTGATCAGAAGGAGCATGCACGAGAGCCTGGCGAGACGCATCGGGGTCCTCCTCACAGCATGATGATGAAGCCCACGTGGGCCAGGAGGGTGTGCAGGCCTTCGTACCGGTTCGCCGACCCCTCCTCGATGTCCGGGATCCCATCGGTCTCGATGATCGCTGCGGCGGGGTACTTCGACGCCGCCAGGCCCCCGAGGTACCGCAGCCGCAGATCGATCGCGAACCGCGTGGAGCCCAACGAGGGCTTGAAGATCTCGATCATGACCCCGGCGCCCGCACCCCAGTTGAACGCGACGTCCGAGTGGCGCTCACCCGAGATGAACAGGTCCCGGGTGGACCCGTTCACGAGGGAGGCCGTGCGGTTGAAGAAGGAGGTCCCCAGGAGGCCCTCCACGTAGGGGTAGACGATCCCGAAGCGCGGCTGGAAGCGGACGAAGCCGTCCAGCAGGGTGGCGGTGTTGTCGGTCCTCAGGCGGAGATTCTCCGAGACGCCGCCGCCGGGTCCGGGGCGGGTCACGCTCTCCCCGAGCCACGTCCAGATCACCGAGGCTCCCACGGAGAGCCAGACCCGCTCGAAGCGGTATGCGGCCTCGATGTCCAGCCCGTGTCCGACAGAACCGAATTGGTCGGCCATCTGCGCCAGCGGCGCGACAAGGACGTACTGCGCGCCGGTCTGCAGCTCGCCCGCGTTCCCAGGAGCGGGCGCGCCGAGGAGCGCCACGAGGAGCCCCAGGAGTGGGAGGGTTCTCATCTCAGGCCTCGATGCGTTGGTCGCGTTGATATCGGCCGTTCTCGTCCTTGCGGATCGTCCAGAGGGGGTGCGCCGGGTCGTGCTGGAAGAAGAGCATCCATCCTTTATAGGCGGCCTCCGCGTACCACCGCAGCCGTGCCTTTATGGTCTCCACCGGCTCGAGGTCGTAGGCCATGACGTAGGGGGCCGGGACGTGGAGGGAGGTCGGGGTCATGTCCGCGGCGTGGAGGAGCGCGCCGTGCGCGTCCTGCACCAGGACGAGGGTCATCCCCGGGGTGTGTCCGCCGACCTCGGTGAGGGTGACCCCATCGCCGAGGTCCGAGGTCCCGTGGTAGGTGAGCAGGCGCGGGTTGTCCCGGATCCCGAGGACCATCTCCCCTGCATAGCTCGCCCGGTCCCGCAGGGAGGGTCGCAGGGCCCAATCGAGCTGGGTCTCCGAGGTGTGGTAGCGCGCGCTCGGGAAGGCGGGGCGCGGTCCGTCCTTTGTGGGCAGGATCGAGCCTCCGGCGTGATCGAAGTGCAGGTGGGTCAGGACGACATCCGTGACCTCCGCTGGGTCCAGGGACCGGAGGGTGCCCCGGTCGCCGCCGCCGCCGTCGAGCCCGTAGGTCTTCCGGAGCTTCTCCCCGAAGCCGCTCCAGACCCCGGCGTCCACCCGGACGCAGCGCCCCGGGGCGCGGAGCACCAGCCCCCAGAGCCCGAGGGTGATCCGGTTCTGCTCATCCGGGGGGATCAGCGCGCCCCACAGGGTCTTGGGTACCACGCCGAACATGGCGCCTCCGTCGAGCTTGAAGGTCCCAAAGTCCACCCAGCCGATGGTCCAGGGCCCGATGTTCATGCCTCCCTCCCCGCGCCGGTCCGGCGCGTCAAACATACATCACGATGATAGGCACCAGCACGGGAATGAGCAAAGCCGCCGTCACCGTGCCCAGGACGACCCCCGACGCAGCGATGTCCGGATCCACGTCGAACTTGGCGCAGAGCAGGTAGGTCTGAATGGCCGGGGGCATCGCGCAGCCGAGGAGCACCGCCTGGGCCACCGGCTGCGACGGTCTGGCGATCGCGACGAAGAGGACCCCCATGACCAGCCCCCCCCCCATGCGCAGCGCGACGGGGAGGACCGCATCCTGGATCCGGGTCAACCCCATGGACGAGAGCTGGTACCCCAGTGCGAAGAGGAGCAGTGGGACCACGGTGTCTCCCACGAGGGCCACCGGTGTGTGAATGAACTGCGGGAGCCGGACCTCCAGGGCGACCATCCCCACAGCGACCACCAGGGCCCAGACCGGCGGCAGCCGGAGCACCTGCCTGATCCCCTTCTGGTGCCCGACCACGAGCCAGGTGCCCACCAGGTACATGAAGCACATGTTGGCGATCGCGTAGATGAGCTGGTTGGTCACCGCGCCCGCGCCGAACGCGAGGAGAGCCAGGGGCACGGGGATGTTCACCGCGTTCGCAAAGGGGGCGGTCATGAAGGCGGAACGGGAGCGGGTGAGGCGGGCCCGATGGGCGAGGAAGGTCAGCCCGATGACGCCCCACACCACCACCGCGTTCCCCGCGATGATGACCAGCATATCGCCGCCCGAGGGCGGGTTCGCAGTGAGCCTGGCCAGGACCAGGCACGGCACCGCGACATCGATGATGAAGTCCACAAGGGCCCGGATGTCCATGGTCCGGAACCTCGAGTAGCCGAAACCCGCCACGATGAGCAGGAGGACCGGGACTACGGAGTTGAGGATCACCTCGAAGGGGTTCATTTGGGCGCCGTTTGGGCCGGGGCCAGGAGGAGGAAGGTCCGGCCCTGATCCTGGAGCCACGCGCCGAGCCTGGCCCGGATCCCAGGCCAGTCCCCCGGCTCGATCCGTCCCTCGCCGACCTCGAAGGTCCTCACGAAGGTGCCGTCCGGAGTCGGCCGCGAGGCCATCCCCGCCGGAACCAGCCCCTCGAAGTGGAGGGTCTGGGTGATCCGCACACAGGCGTTCGAGACCTGGGGCGCTGTGCCCGTCGGTGTGAGGAGGAGCCTCGCAGGATCGTCGATCACCCGGAAGACGGTGCCCAGGGGGGCCGTCCGTGCGGGGCCCGGTCCGCGGACACCGGCGAGGGTCGCCTCGAAGTCGAGGTGACCAGGGCCAAGACGACTGACCTTGATCGCCGTGACCTCTGCGTCCGGGAGGAGGGGCTTGATCCGTGCGGTCAATGCCTCGTCGAGATCCTTCGCCGTGGCCAGCTCGAGCCAGAGATCGGGGCGCCCCGCGAGGTCGACCCGGAGCAGCAGGTCGACCCCGCCGCTGGAGGCCACGCGGTAGGTCCGCTCCTCGTCCAGGGACCAGCAGGGGGGACCCTTGGGAGGCGGGTCGGGGACCGTGTACGGGGCCCCGGTGAGTGTGACAGGATGGGCCGGGTTGAACTCGACCCGGCCGGTGCCTTCGAGGTGGCCCGTGGGGGCCCGGAGGCTCCCCGTGCCCGGCACATAGACCACGGAGTTTTCTCCGTCCGGGAGCGAGACGGTCACCTCCGCAGCGCGCCACTGCGCGCAGCCGGGGACCCCGGGGACCAGCCGCTGCGTCCCCGTCGTCAGGGAGACCGAGGCTGTCGCCTCTCCTGCCCCCAGGGTCGCCAGGACCACCGCTGCCTCGAGGGGCGTGGCGTAGCCGCTCTCCCAGACCCGGCAGACCGGGCGAAGCCGGTGCAGGCCACCGGGGATGTCACCGTGGAGGATTCGGAGGCCCTTCAGCACCGCCAGGAGCGTGGCGGGGAGCCCGCTCCCCTCCACGGCGGTCTCGAGGATCCCGGGCAGGTCGCAGCGCCCCCGGTCTGCGAAGGTCGTCTCCAGCGCGCCCTTCGTGGCCTCCAGCGCGGCTCCCCAGTCGGACCAGGTGGAGACCAGGAGCCAGGGCCCGGGGTCCGCTCCATCCACATTGCGAGGAGCGCCCGGGAGCTGGCGGGCGTGGATGCGCAGGTTCCGAACCCCTCCGAGGACCGGGGGCTGGTGCACCTCGAACCGCTCCGGGTCGTGGGAGATTGCCCAGTGGAAGGGGCTCTCATCCGGGACGTCGACTTCGACGAGGAGGTCCTCCACGGGATCGGCCTCGCCGAGGAGGAGCGCGAGATCCAGGGCCGGTCGGAACGCCTCCCGGTCGGTGATCTCGTAGTCGAGGATCAGCACCGCGTCGCGCTGCGCCCCCACCTGGGTGGCCACGACCTCGATCACCGACGCGAAGTCGGTGGTGTTGCCGAGGCCGTCGGCCTGGGACTCATTCCGGGCGTAGTCCGGGGCGACGATCTCGCCGCCGTCCGGCGTCCGGACCTTCTGCTCGTGGATCGTCAGGTCCTGGCGTGTCGAATCGTATCGGATCCGGGGATCCGACAGCCGCCGCACCGCGTAGTCGGTCAGGAGCCTGCGCACGGTTCGGACCCGCAGGGTCTGGCGGCCGCTCGCGTCCAAGGAGATCTGGACGTGCTTCTCCAGGAAGATCTGGTCTGCGGGGAGGTCCGCCGCCACGGGGGCGGCCCGGAAGAGACAGAGAATCAGGAGGAGGAGCCGGAGGTGCTTCATCGATCCTCCTGGGGGGCCAGGAGCACCGGCAGGGTCTCGAGGGCTTGCAGCGGCGCGACGAGGCGCTCGTAGTCCTTCAGCTGCTCCACCCCGACCCGGCGTGTGCTGAAGGAGGCGCGTTGCTCGGTCACCAGACGATCACCGCCCTCGATCCGGAGGGTCCACGATGCGGTCCCGAGGGGGGTGGTCACCGAGGTCCCTGTCGTGGGGGAGACCAGCCGATACCGCCCCGGGAGGCGGAGCTCTTCGCGGATGACGATCTCCTTGGGGCAGGAGAAGGACAGCCCCCGGGACCGCTTGGCCGCGCCGGTGACCAGGAGGTTCTCCCAGAGCCGTTGATGGCGCACCGGGTGATGGAACGAAGGCGGAACGAAGGCGAGAGGGGCACCCTCGACGGGCGCGGCCCAACCGGGGATCTCCGTGGACAGCTCCAACACCAGGGGGGCGTCCAGGTCTTCGAGATCCGTTGGTCGTTGCCGGGTCCGGGTGATCCGGGCCGCGGGGGACAGGTCCCTGGCGATCTCCCTGAGGACGAGGCCCCGGCCCGCCACGTCGGTGCCGACCAGCCCCCGGCGGAGCGCGGTCTCCAGGTAGCCCGTGGTCCGGACCTCGACCTTGGATTCCAGGGTCCCGTCCTTGCGGAGGCGGGACTCCAGGGTGATCTCCAGGCGGTTCTCCGATGGCTCCAGGGCCGGAGTGGTGCGCAGGACGTCGCCGAGGGGGGCGCCCACCAGGAACTGCTGCTCGGACTCGGCCAGGGACCAGGGGTGTCGGCTCCAGGGCGCCCAGGTGGGGTCGAGCATCACGTAGTCCCCGTCGGTGCGCTCCCAGGCGACGACGCAGTGGTTGAACTGGTCCGCGGGGACGTCCTCGACCCGGGCCCCGGCCATGGTCATCGCGGGCCAGGTGTGCGGGAACCCCGCGGCGCGCATCATGGTCACGAGCATCCCGGCGATGTCCTTGCACACCCCGGCCCGGTGTTCCCAGGTCAGGAGCCCGGGGTGGAGGGTGTATCCCTCGCCCCGGATCACCTGGAGGCCGCTGTACCGGATCTCCCGGGCCACCCAGCGCAGAGGCGCAGCACCCGCTCCTGGTCCGTGCGGGTCCCGTCCAGGATCTCCGCGACGGCCTCCCGGAGGGCCGCGTCGTGGGCGAACATCGGCTCGTTGATCTGATGGAACCAAGCGCTCTTTTCCCGCCAGTCCGAGAGGGTCGCCAGGACCACCTTCGGGGCCTCGTCCGAGGGGTTGGGCGCCCGGGGCTCGGCGGCGAGGGCCGGTGCCCTCTGATGCTGGAACACGTACCGCGTCCCGCCGTCGGCTCCGGGAATCCGGCGCACGTCCAGGGGGCCGCCGAAGGTCCCGAAGCTGAGGTCCACGCCGGCGGGGAGGCGCAGGTCATAGATCTTCTCCACCAGGGGGATCGCCTCGGCGAAGAGGACTGAGTCATGGAACTGGCCGCGCATGGGTGGCACGAAGCGCTCGGCGTCATCGCCTGAAGGATCGTCTCCGAGGTACGCGATGCTGAACCCGCGACGCCGGAGCACCCACTCGACGGTGTCGCCGGAGTAGAGCCGGGGGAGTTGCAGGGCGAGGCCCCGGAAGGGCCAGTAGATCGAGTGCAGCGCCGCGGGCACGTCCATCGCCCCCGCCACGTCCACGTCGACGACTGCGCCGTCCTTGCGATGTACCCGCACGGACACGGGCACCACCTCATTGCTGGCGGGGTCATAGCCCAGCCAAAGAACCGCAAGATCCCGCGCCCCCGTCACGGTCAGGATCCGTTCGATACGGTGCTCCGTGGTGAGGCTCATCCCGCTGGGTGCGACCTCCACGAGCAGGCCATGGAAGAGCACCGCCCGGTCCGCCCCAACCGCAGCCACTCCATCGAGGCCCCGGGTGAGCACGCTGTTGACGTCCGCGTCGGGCAACGGGATCACCCGGCCATGGGCCGGTGCGGACAGGGAGAGCATGGTGATGAGGAGGATCCAACGCATGGTCCCGACTCTAGAACGACTGGTCCGAGGTCGCAAGGACCACCGATCCCCGAATCCCCTCGCACAATCCCAGCCGGGGAGCCTGCGACCCGGATTCCGCATGGTCTCAACGTCCCCAGCCAAGCGCACCGGCTTCTGCAGGGGTGGGGCTTCCTCGGCGCGTGGGGACTTCCCGTCCTTTGCCCGCACTGTCTGGTCCGCACAAGACACGAGTGCTCGAGATGCCCTCGCTCCATGGCGACGAGCTGCGTCGCCTCCTCTGTGCCCGGGGGGCGTCGGAAACACTTCCGGATCAGCTCGATATCCTCGTGCTCCACGGCGGACAGGAGAGCATTGAACGTCGCCCGTGGTGAGCTGAACCCGAGCGGGCTCGAACGACTCTCGAGGCACTCCTTCGTCGACAGGTTCACGGTCTCGCCGAGGGTTCCCAACGTGGCGTAGACAGATCCATGGACTTCCGGCGTCCTGCAGAGCTCGTCGGGGACAAGTTCCCCAGGCACCAGGCGGATAGGTTTTGGCAAGGCACAGAGAGTCTTGATGAGCTACAGCCGATCTCCGCCGTCCGGTCTGCCGAAATCGATTGACTTCCGTACGGAGCGCTATAGCGTTCAGAAACGCGAGCCGGGCGGGGCCTTCCCGGTATCGCTTCGATAAACCGTTTCCTTGCCGCTTGGCCTCGTGGCCGCGGTGAGCGAAGGGGAATGCATTGGACAGGGCAACACGGGCCGCGGCGCGGCAGGAGAGAATCGGTGCCCTTCCTTTTTCCGAACACCACTATAGCGACCTTCGCCGCCGTCACATTTTCCGTCTACTGGCGACGTATCTCGGCCCCCTGGTCCTCCTCACCATCTATCTCTTTGTGCAGTATGACGCCATCGTGCGCGAGAGTGAGCGGTTGCACCTGCAGGCCATTGCCGAGAGCCAGGCAGGCACGTTCAACCTCTATCTGACCGAGCGCGTCGTCAATCTCACCAACCTGATCGAGGATCCGCACCTGGTGATCCCGCCGAGTTCGGCCGATATGGCCGTCTATCTGGCCCGGCTGCAAAGGAACAGCGACGCCTTTGTCGACGTCGGCTACTTTGACAGCGAGGGCCGACAGGAGAGCTATGCGGGGCCATTCCCGTCACTCGAGGACCGGGACTACAGCGGGGAGGAGTGGTATCTCGCGCTGCAGGAAAAGCAGCCGCACTACGTGATCACGGACATCTACCTGGGCTTTCGCCAGCGCCCCCACTTCACGATCGCTGTCAGCCGACGCATGGCGGAGCGCCTCGTCGTGCTGCGGGCGACCCTGGATCCCGAACGGATGCATGAATACCTGCGCTCCCTCGAGGGTGGGCATGAAGTGCTTACGTCCATCCTCAACCGGGACGGGCTCTACCAGCTCGTCACCCCGCGTCTGGGGAAGCCGTTGGAAACAGCGCCTTTCGTGCCGCCACGTGCGCCCAGTCCGTGGGCAGGCCGTCTCGACGTCAAGGGGTTTGCCGGTCCGTACGCCTATGCCTGGCTGCCGTCGGTCGAGTGGGTTCTCCTGGTGCGACAGGCCCCGGGACACGAGGACAGTCTATTCAGCGGTGTACGGCTGCGGCTCCTGCTGATTGCGCTTGCCGTTGTCGTGCTCGGCATCTTCATGATTCTATACCGGTCGCTCAAGCTGGTGGAGTTCCAGCGCGAGTCCGACCGCACGCGGGCGCAACTGAGCCACGCGGCCAAGCTGGCCTCAGTAGGCGAGCTTGCCGCCGGTATCGCGCATGAAATCAACAACCCCCTGGCCTCCATCAAGGAAGAGGCCGGGCTCATGAAGGACATGCTGGATCCGCAGTTCGGCGAATCCCTGAGCACGGCAGAGATCGTCGAGCACCTCGATTCCATTCAATCGACGGTCCTTCGCTGTCGGGACATCACGCACAAACTGCTGAAGTTCGTGCGCAAGGATGATGTAGACCTGAGGCGACACAACGTACACAGGCTCATCGACGGTGTCGTCGATGGCCTTCTGGGGCCGGAGGTGGAGGTTTCGCCGGTCATCATAAAGCGTGATTACGACGGTTCCTGTCCCGAAATCACGACCGACGGCAATCAGCTGCAGCAGGTCCTACTGAACGTGCTCAAGAACGCCATGGATGCCGTGGGTGAGGTGCCTGGAACGATCACGATCCATACCGGCTGCGTAGACGGGAAGCTGGAGATCGGCATACGCGACACTGGCTGTGGCATATCGCCGGAGCAGTTGCACATGCTCTTCATGCCATTCTACACGACCAAGGAGGTCGGCAAGGGAACCGGCCTGGGGTTGTCCGTCAGCTATACGATCATGAACGATCTGGGTGGCTACATCGATGTAGAGAGTGAAGTCGGTACGGGCAGCACGTTTACTCTGGTGCTGCCCGTGCGCTAGCCGCCGGCGATCGGGGGAGGTTTCTGCAGAGATGACGAGAAGCAAGGCCGCGAAACATGTCCGTGATCTGATGATCTCACTGGCTGATTACGCCCAGGTTCCGGAGACGGCGACGCTGCGCGATGCGATCGTGAGCCTACGGGCCGCGCCGGCCTGAGGTCCGGCAGGCGGGACGGTAGGCACAGTGAAACATGGACGAGGAGGTAAGATCACGTGACCAGCAAGACGGTAAGAGATCTGATGGTCCCGATCGACGAGTACCCGGCGGTATCGGAGCGGGCCACCCTGAGCGAGGCGATCGGGGTCTTCAACGCGGCGCAGAAGAACCTGGCGCACGGGCGTCAGCCGTATCGCGCAGTGCTCGTCAAGGACGACCAGGGACAGGTGGTGGGCAAGGTAGGTCAGATGGCCTTTCTGCGCGCCCTCGAGCCGCAACGCGGCCTGCTCAAAGACGTCGAGGGGCTCGGCCTGGCCGGGGTGAATGCCAGGTACGTCGATTCCATCAAGGCGAGCTTTAGCCTCTTCGAGGAGCCATTCTCCGACATGTGCCTGCGCGGTCTCAACCTGATGGTGAAGGATGCGATGCATCCGATCAACGAAGCCATCAGCGAGGATGCCGGGATCTGCGAGGCGATTCGCCGGATCGTGCAGTGGCAGCAGTTGTCGCTTCTGGTGATGCGGGGCGAAACCGCTGTCGGGCTGTTACGGCTTTCGGACCTCTGCGACGAGGTAGGCCGGCAGATGATACAGGCAGGCCGCACACCGAACGATGCAGGGAAGGATTGAGGCAATGTCGAAGCTACTGATTGTCGATGATGAGAAGACCTTCAGAACCCATCTGGCCGCACGCCTGAAGAAACGGGGCTACGACAACATCGAGGTCTCCAACGGCGAGGACGCCATCAAGGCGGTGCGCGCCGATGAGGCCATCGATGTGGTACTGCTCGACCGCAAGATGCCGGGCATGGCCGGTGAGCAGGTCCTCGAGGAGATCAGGACGTTTCGTCCGGCGCTGCAGGTGATCATGCTTACCGGGCACGGCAGCATGGAATCGGCCATGCAGTCGGGTCGACTGGAGGCATACGCGTACCTGACCAAGCCATGTGAAATTGAGGAGCTCCTGGCAGTCATCGATCGCGCCCGTGAGGACCGGGTGCACAAGATGGCCCGACATGAGATCCCGCATGCCGCGCGGGGATCGTGGAAGAGATGGCTGAAGGGGTCGCACAATTCACGCCCGGGGTTGATCATCTTTGGCCTGCTGCTTTTTGCCGGCATGGTACTCATGCCCGCCCCGGACCGGCTCATGGAGCTGCTTTCCGCGCCCAAGACTGGCGAGTTGAGCGACGCCAATATGGGCTATACCTCCTACCGCAAGATGGAACAGGGACAGACCATCGCCGACTACTACAGCCGCAGCTATAAGATCGGTGACACCCGGGTGAGCGAGGATGGCCACAAGACATTCGTGCCGCTCTCGGCGCGTGACGCCTCCCGCCGGGCCCAGGTGATGCTGGCCATCCTCGTGATCGCCGCGCTGTTCTGGGCCACAGGTGCCGTGCCGGTGGGCATCACGGCGCTGCTCGTGGGCACAGGCATGTACTTTCTTGACGTGCTGAAGCCGGACGATATCGCCCAGGCCTACGCCAAGGATGCCGTGGTCTTCATCTTCGGCGTGCTGGCCATGTCGCTGGCGATCAGTAAGACCGGACTTGATCGCCGGATCGGCCTTCTGCTCATGGGACCGGCGAAATCGCGGGCTCGGTTCCTCTTCATCTTCCTGCCGCTGCTCGGGATGGCCTGCTCATTCGTCTCGGAACACGCGCTGATCGCGTTTCTCATGCCACTCATCATGATGGTGTATATCTCCACGGTGCGGGCTGCCGGCCTCAAGCAGGACAAGGCGCTGGCCGTGATGTTCGTTCTGTCCATGTGCTATGTGGCCAACTGCGGCGGGCCCGGTTCCCCGGCGGCCGGCGGTCGCAACGCCGTGATGCTTGGCATCATGGCCGACTACGGTGTGCCTCCTACGTTCGGCCAGTGGGTGATGTATGGGTTTCCTTTCGTCCCTGTGATGGCGCTCGTGATCGGTGCCTACTTCTACTTCGTCTTTCGCAAAAAAACTCGCGTTGAGAAGATCAATGTGTCGGCCCTGGTCCGGCAGGCGTCCGACAAAATCGGACCCATGAACCGCGACGAATACGTCACGGCCGGGGCCCTGGTCGGATTGATCTTGCTCTGGGTCCTGGCATCGGACCGCTATGGCATGGGCGGACCCGTGCTCCTGGTGCTTGTTTTTCTAAACATCGCCCGGGTGATCCGCTGGCGCGACATCG
>JBDRIT010000156.1:0-14409 GCA_043815665.1 Pseudomonadota bacterium | reverse complement strand
CAAACGCTACCCACGAAGATGTCACAAGAGCCTCTTTTATGGTTCTACCTTTACTTTGCGCTCGGCACTGGGGGTCTGCGTGGAGGGGTATCACCTGGACCGGCGTGAGCCGCAGCCAGGTGATGGCCCCGGAAACGGAGCAGGCCCCCGGAGACAGGCCGGTGTGGACGAATCGGGTGATGCCCGAGAGATTCACCTGAGATCCCTCGCTGCGCTCGGGATGACGGGAGGGCTGTACTCGAGAGGTTCACTTGAGATCCCTCGCTGCGCTTCTATGAAATACCAACCTCAGCTTCATTCGACACAAGCTCAAAACCCAGCGATTCGCCGTGCATTTGTTTCTGAACACCACCTCGTCCGGCGGAGCCGGATGGGCAGCTCAGGATGACGACTTGGGGTGATGGACGGCTGGAGACCGGAGCGGGGTGACGGCGCCGACGTCTCTGGAGGCCCCTATGGCTCCGAGGGCTCCGGGGGCTCCGGGGGCTCCGGGATCTCTGCGGGCAGGGGTGGGTCGGCGGGGCCCTGCTTCTCGGGCTCGCTGGTGCCGTTGCCGTTGCCGTTCCCCTTGTCGTCGGTCTCCTCGGGCCCGGGAGGGGGCTCGTCGTCGAAGAGGTCGAGGTGGAAGAGGCAGAGCTCGTAGAGGCTGCCCTTGGGGTAGCCGCTGTCCTTGTCCATCTCCCCAGGCTCCATGCCCGTGAGGAGCTCGATGCCCTCCTCGATGGTCTCGATGGGGTAGACGTGGAACCGCCCCGCCTCCACCGCCTGGATGACGTCGTCTGCGAGCATCAGGTTCTGGACGTTCTGGATCGGGATCATCACGCCCTGGGTTCCCGTGAGGCCACGCTCCCTGCAGAGGCGGAACCAGGCCTCGACCTTCTCGTTGACGCCGCCGATGGGCTGGATCTGGCCGAGCTGGTTCACGGAGCCGGTGACCGCCAGGTCCTGGCGCAGGGGCACCCGGGCCAGGGCCGACAGGGTGGCGTAGAGCTCCGCACTGCTCGCCGAGTCACCGTCCACTGGCCCGTAGGACTGCTCGAAGACCAGGCTCACGGTCATGGACAGGGGGCGGGTGCGGGCGAAGCGATCGCCCAGAAAACCGCTGATGATCAGGATCCCCTTGGAGTGGGTCGGCCCGGAGAGGCGGACCTCCCGCTCCACGTTGATCACGCCGGCGCGGCCGGCGAACACCGACGCGGTGATCCGCGCAGCCTTCCCGAAGGCGTGGTCCCCCATCTGGTAGACCGCGAGGCCGTTGATCGCGCCGGTGCGGGTCCCGTCGGTGTCCATGAGGATCATCCCGTCGCTGTACTGCTCGGTGACCTTCTCCTGGAAGAGGCCGCGGTGATAGTCCCGGGTCTTCGAGGCCTGCTCGACGTGGGCACGACGGATCGTCCTGGAGCGCTTCCTGGACGCGAAGTGATCCGCCTCGATGAGGAGGTTGCAGACCTCGTTGAACCGCAGGGTGACGTGCCTCTGCGACTCCACGAGGCGTCCACCGTACTCCACCACCGCGGCGGCGCCCTCCGGGTCCACGGGGCGGAGCCCCTCCCGCTTGCAGGTGGTCGCGATGAACCGGGCGTACTCCACCATGGTCTTCGCGGTGCGCCGGATCTCGGAGTCGAACTCAGCGATGACCTGGAAGAGCTTCCGGAAGTCCTCGTCGTACCGGTGCAGGATCTCGTAGGCGTAGTAAGGGCCGACGAGGATGACCTTCATCTCGATGGGGATCGGCTCCGGGCGCAGCCCCGAGGTGGGCAGGAAGCCCATGGTCTCGCCGATGTCCTCGATGGTGATGGCCTTGTAGCGCAGGATGCTCTTCAGGTTCTCCCAGACCAGGGGATACATGAAGAGGTCGTGGGCCTGGATGATCAGGTATCCGCCGTTGGCCTTCAGCACGGAGCCGGCCTTGATCATGGTGAAGTCGGTGAAGTAGATCCCGTTCTCCACCTTCTTCTCGATGCGCCCGAAGAGGTTGTAGAACGTGGGCCGCTGCTCGGAGATCACCGGCGCGCCCGCGGTGTCGCTGTTGTCCACGACCACGTTGACCTTGAACTCGGACATCTCTGTGGGATCGGGCACCTCCGCGCTCTCCTGGGGCAGGAAGAGCGCCAGATTCTCCAGGATGAACTCCGAGACCTCGGTGAACCAGGTCCGGAGCTTCGGCTGCTGGCCCAGGCGGGCGAAGCGCCGCTTGATGCGGTTGATCGGTGACGAGATCACCGTGCGGCCGAGCTGGGTCTGGAGCTTTCGCACGGCCTTCTGGGTGCGGGCCTCGAGGCGGCGGGCCCGCTGGAGGAACTCGTTGACCGCCGGATCCAGCCGCTTCCGGCGCCCCTCGATGTCCCGCCGATCGATGTCAGACAGACCCTCGTAGTCCTTGTTGGACAGGATCTTCTCCCCGAGCATCGGGATGGTGACGATCCCCGACTTCGTGGACTTCACCACGAAGCCTTGATCCGAGGCTTTCCGGGACAGATCGCTGAAGAGCTCGTGCTCCTTCTCGATGCTCTCGGAGACCACGTACTGGACCAGCTCCTGGTGTTCCTTGGACTGGAAGGCCTTGGGGAGGTCCGAGGTGAGCCCCTGGATCATCTCCGCCATGTCGCTCCTGAGCAGGGTCCCCTTCCCGGGCTTCAGCCAGACCGCCTGCGGAGCCTCCTTGTTCCGGAAGTTGTGCAGGTAGACCCAGTCGTCCGGGATCGAGCGGTCCTTCGCGAGCTTCGCGAGCATGGACCGGGCGATGGTGGTCTTGCCGGTGCCCGACGCGCCGGCCACGTAGACGTTGTAGTTCCGCTTCTGGAGGGTGAGGCCCAGGTCCAGGGCGTCTACCGCGCGGTGCTGCTCGATGACCCCGTCGTAGGGCTCGAGGTCCGCGGTGGTCTTGAACTGGAACGCCGCGGGGTCACAGGTCTTGCGCAGCTGCCGCGGCTTCAGTTCACGGAATCGCTTCTTCGCCATGTGCTTTGTCGTGCTCCTGTTCGGGCTCAGAGATCGACCTCCCGCAGGAACCGCGCCGCCTCTTCCGGAGCCGTCGGGTTGATGTAGAACCCGGTGCCCCACTCGAAGCCCGCGACGCTGGTGATGCGGGGGAGGATTTCGATGTGCCAGTGCCAGTCACCCGAGAGGGTGGACCAGTAGTTCAAACGGTTTACCCGGCCCTCGATCGCGGGGCAGGTGTGGATCAGGAAGTTGTAGCCCGGGTTGCCCAGGGCGATGTTCATCCGGCGCAGGACCCTCTTCATGTGAGACGCGAGCCGCCGCAGCAGCCCGTCGTCGCAGAGCGCGAAGTCGTGCGCGTGGCGGCGTGGGTGGAGATGCATCTCGAAGGGGAACCGGGCCGCGTAGGGGCAGTGGGTGATGAAGTCGTCGTCCACCTTGACCACCCGCCGGCCGACCTCCAGCTCCTGGGCGATGATGTCACAGAAGAGGCAGCGCTCCTTGATCTGATAGTGCTCCCGGGCTGCGGCCAGCTCCATGGACACCGTCCGTGGGGTGATGGGGGTGGCCATGATCTGGGTGTGGGAGTGGGTGAGAGAGGCGCCCGCGCTGGCCCCCTCGTTCTTGAACACCAGGACGTACCGGAGTCGGGTGTCCTTTCTGAGATCGATGATCCGATCCCGATAGGCCCTGAACACCAGCGCCAGGTGGTCCACCGGCAGGTCGGCGAGGCCCTTGTCATGGTCCGGAGTCTCCACCACCACCTCGTGCGCCCCGATGCCGTTCATCCGGTCGAACTGTCCAACGGCGGCTCGGTCCAGGTCCCCCTCGACCCGGAGCGCGGGGAAGCGGTTCGCCATCACCCGGACCTTCCAGTCCCCCCCCCCTCCTCCGTAACTGCTGATGGTCTCCGGGGTCAGGTGCTCCCGACCCTTGCAGAACGGGCAGCTCTTCCTGGTGGTCTCCGGATCCGGCTCGCCGCCGGACTGGAAGTCCAGGGGCCGGCGGCCCCGCTCGGTGGAGATGATCACCCAGCGCCGCTGTACGGGATCGTGCCTCAACTCCGACATTCGCTCCTCCGGGCCAATCGAATCCCCTCGGTCGGCGGGGATCCGACGTCAGACGTACCAGTTCTCCAGCTCCATGTCCTCGCCACGGACCTGGAACGTCAGGTTGTTCGCAAAGGGGAACCGCTCCAGCTCCCGGCCGTCGCGCTCCACGCGGATGTAGAGCTCGATGAAGGTCCCCGGGGCCAACCCGGAGTCGTCACGCTTCCGGTCCCGCCGGAACACGATCTCCGGGACCGACAGGTCGATGAGGTTGTCTGAGACGACCTCGATCCCCGCCTCCCTGACCTCGCAGGCGCCACAGGTCACCAGGAGGTCTCCCCCAGCCCCCCGGAAGATCCGGATGTCCCGGTGTACGGGTTCGTGGATATGGACCTCGATGATGTGCCCCTTCCTGAGCGCCACGTCCAGGGGATCCGGACCGTCCAGGGACAGGTAGAGTCGATGGTCGTCCCACCCGAAGCGCAGGGAGGTGAGCATGGGTCGCGCCTTGTGGATCGAGCCCTGCACCAGGGTCACCAGGCCCGCGCCCTGCCACTTGTAGTAGTTGTCCACCCGTCCAGTGAGGGCGGGGGCGATTCGATGGCTGGGGAGCAGCACCGCGGTGGTCTCCCGGGGGCGGCTCAGGGGGAAGTCCAGGTCCGGCGGCGCCTCCAGGCCCATGGCCTCATAGAGGGCCTTCACGTGGTGCCGGAAGAGCTGGTCGAACTCCATGTCGAAGGACGAGGAGTGCCCCTCGCCGAACCACCAGAACCAGTCCGAGGCCTCGGCGCGATAGACCTGGTCCATGATCCGGGTGCGGGTCTCGGGATCGGGGTCCGTGTCCTCGAGCCACTGCTCCAGGGTCCGGCGCGCCGCAGTGAGGATCTCCCAGGCCCGGTTCTTCACCGGGTCACCGATCCACGTGGAGAAGTTCCCGTTGATCCAGGATCCCGTCGCCAGCTTCTCCAGGGTGCCGCACTCCTGGCCGGCGTCCAACAGCCGGGAAGGCGTGGTGAGCTCCACCCGATCCGAGGCCAGGAGGGTCTCGTAGAAGATCCGCAGGAATCGGTAGCCCCCGCAGTCGTAGTGCTCCCATGCGTTCTCGCCGTCCAACGCGACGGTGACCACCGGGGCGTCCCCCTCGGGGAAACGATCACCGATGTCCATGAGCTCACCGATGAAATGCGCCGCCGCCTCGTGGGGATCCCACTTGGAGTACACGAAGCCGATGAGGTCGGAGAGCCGGTGATCCCGGAAGAAGCAGGTCACTCCCTCGAATTTCCAGGGACGGTAGAGCGCGCCGTCGCCCATGCCTGTGCCCTCGCTCCTGGCCAGGATCTCGGAGTCCGTCGCGATCCACTCGACCCCCTCCAGGGAGAGCATGCGGACCACCTCCGGGGACACGGATCCCTCCGGCGGCCAGACGCCCCGCAGGGGCTGCCCCATGCGGAGGGACATCTCCGCCTTTGCGAGGTGGATCTGCGCCTGGGCATCCTGGGGATATCGGAATCGCGCCAGGGGCATGGGGCAGCCGGGGTCCGCAGCCTGGGCCGCCTCGGTGCCGACGAGGAGGGGCAGGATCGGGTGGTAGAGCGGCGAGAAGCTCACCTCGATCTCCCCAGCGGCCATGCCCTCCCGGTAGAAGGGCTCGATGCGGCCCAGGAAGGCCATCACCGTCTTCTGGAGATCCCGCTTGTCCTGGTCCGAGAAGTCCCGTCCCTTCTCCAGGAGCGCCGTGACCACGGGATCCTCGCGGAGGGTCTCCCCGGTCCAGGTGAGGAAGTACCAGACCTGGAGGTCCCTCAGATCCGCTTCGGAGAAGACCCGCCAGCGGCCCTCGGTGTCACCGGCCATCAGCGCCCGCCGGGCCAGCTCCCGGTACCGGGGGTACGGCCGCACCATGGTCTCCTGGCGCAGCTCGAAGAAGTTGCTCACCAGGAAGGCTCGCTCGGCGTCGGACAGCTGGGACGGAGGCGTCAGGGTCACCGCGAGGAACCGATCCCGGAGCTTCCCGGTGGCGTAGCGGTCCATCTGCTTGAGGAGGGACGGCACCAGGTTGAAGGTCGCAGGGGCACCCAGCTCACGGCAGAGCGCGGGCATGTCCAGGTAGTCCCGCATCCCATGCACCAGGCTCCAGGGCATGACGAACTCTCCCAGGAGCGGATCCTCGTACGGGGGCTGGTGCATGTGCCAGAGCAGCACGAGCTTGACGGGACGTGACAACGGTTCTCCTCGCTCGGACGGTGGTGAGTGAGGCCGGAGACCAGCGGACTAGTCGACGCCCAGCTCGGCCTCGTACTTCAGCTCGATCTCCCAGCTCGGGTCCAGGACGTCGTTGAAGGTGACTGCAGTGAGGGTGCCGGTGCACGCGCCGGTGTTGTCGTCCGCGAAGCAGCAGTCCTGGGTCGGGAACTCGATGAGGTAGTCGCCCTCATCACCCTCATCACCCTCGACGAGCTTCTCCTCGATCCAGTCCCCGTTGTCGTCCTCGAAGCTGCGCGTGATCGTGATCCGCTCGCCCTCCTTCACATGACGGGGCAGGCAGATCTTGGTGACGCGCTTGATGATCAGCTCTGCGACGGTCTCCAGCGCAGGGCTGATGCCCGTCTCGGCGCAGATGTTGTAGACCACGCCGTTGGGGCCGAACATCTCCGCCAGGCGGATGTACCGGTTGCCCCAGTCCGCAGTGCCGTAGGGGCTGGTGCAGACGTAGGAGTTCTTCGCCTGGGGGTTCTCGTTGTCGCCCTTGGAGGCGATGTAGCACTGCCGGGCGCAGGCCTGCTTGGCCGCGTGGAAGTCCTCGCAGCCTTCCGCCCAAGGCTCCTCCTTGCACTTGTTGGAGGCGTCGACCTTCGCAGTGTTGTAGTCCTGGCAGAGCACCAGCTTCTCGTCCGCGAGGCATTCTTCCGAGATCAGGGACTTCTGGTCGCCCTTCGCAACGATCGCGTCGCCCACAATGGCCGCAACCAGCACCTTCGCCGGATCGGACTTGAGGGAGCGGAGCTGGGAGTAGTACTTCGACACCGGCGTCAGCGCGAAGATCGGAGTGCCCGCAGGCTGCTGGTAGCTGGCGATGGTGTTGAACCCGTAGATGTACGGGCGGCACTTCTTGTTGCTCTTGCAGTACCAGCCGTCGTCGCAGTCCGTGTCCGCCTGGCAGTCCTGGCAGCTCAGGTCGTAGGCGCAGTTGTGATGCGCCCGGCCCTTGTACTCACCCAGGAGCGCGCAGATGTTGTAGTAGTCCTTCTTCACGATGCCGGCGCAGAGCCCGTCTTCGCACCGGGTGTAGCCGGGGCAGTCGCCGTTGTCCTCGCACGTGTAGCTCGGCGACGCGAAGTCCTCGTCGATGGAGCAGTCGTCCTCGTCGGAGACGAAGACGATGACCAGGTACGCGTCCTCCCGCAGGAAGCCGCCGGACTGCTCGGAGTTCAGGCCCGCAGGGTCGAGGGCCATCCACGCGGTCTTGAGCCCGCTCTCCAGGTTTGCGGTGAAGCTCTGGTCCGCGCCCACCGTGGCGATGCAGGGGAAGAGCCCGAGGCTCTTGTCCGTGAGCACCGAGGGGATCCCCGACGAGGGACACGCGGCGGTCCCGGGCTGGGCCACGCAGTTCTTGGCGGTGTCCGACCCACCACCCGGCGCAACGCAGGTCTGGGTGCAGCCGGCGGCCTCGTCGCCGCACATGTCGGAGACGCACGACATGTCGTCGCCGCACTCTTCGACGTAGCAGAAGTTCTCGCAGCACTCACCGTCGGAGGCGCAGTTGTAGGTGCAGGAGGAGTTGAGGGAGCGGTTCAGGTTGTAGAGGAGGAGGCTTCCGCCGGTGCTGGGGGGCGGGTTGCACTTCCAGTTCGGGCCGAAGGCGGCCTTGCATTCGTTGTTGGTCGCGCAAGGGAGGTTCACCGTCTCGGAGCAGGCGTTGGGGTACTTCTTCGCCGGCTTGTTGGAGAACAGCCCCTGGCCCTTCAGCGCGTCGGTGGTGGTCACCGCCAGGTTGATGTCCACGTTCAGGTAGGACTCGAGCTGCGTGACGAAGTTGTCGAAGCTCCTCGCGAGGCTCGCCTGCTCCTGGCACATGGATGCGGAGTTGTCGATCACCCACAAGAAGTCGAGCTTGATGGGCTTGTCGTTCTTGGTGACCTCACGCACCTCGATGGAGAAGGTGTTCGCCAGGTTGTAGACCGGCATCTCGGTACACGCGGAGAGCACCACTACGGCAGCCACCAACGTCATCCCAGAACGGTGTAAAGTCATCACGTTTCCTCCGGCGACAGTCTGGTCGCAGTATATGCGGCACTATAGTGAGAATCAAGGTGCATGCGCGACCCCCGAGTGTCACCCCGGATAACGTCTGGCGGTTGGAAAATGGGAAGCTTGGAACGTCCAATTCTTCACGAGCACGAGCACGTTCACCTGTCGGGGGTGGGACCGATCAGGAGGCCGTCGAGACAGAGCTCGTGCAAGCTGCCCGCGTCGCTGCGCACCTCGACCTCCAGCGCGCCGCCCTCGAAGGGGAGCTGAAGGGACTCGAGGGTGTAGGAGCCCTCGGAGACCGTGAGGGAGGCCTCCTCGTCGCCGGCCCGTGCGGTGACGGTGAGGTTCCCGGTGGTCCGCTTCCGGGCAGAGTCCATGGTGTTTCCGGCGCGGACCCACAGGGTTCCGCGCCCTTCGATCCCCTGCCAGTTGAGGCTCGCCACGGGGTGGGCCTCCGCGGTCGGATCCGCGAGGATCAGGCAGTCCCTGGGACCTCCAGCGACCCGGCGGATCTGGCGCCGGAACGCGCGACGTTCCACGGACCGGACCTCGGCGTCGCGGTAGGCCTCGACCAGCTCCCAGAGCAGCGCGAGCGCGCCGCGGTCCATGCGGACGACCCGAATCCTCCCAGAATCATCGCCGTCGTCCGCGGCCACGGAGTAGCCCAGAGCCTTCAGCTCCTCGACCAGGGTCTCCCCGTAGCCCATGGCGCCGACGATCCACACCCTGGGAGCCCGGGTGAGCCACTGGGGATCCGCAGGTTCGTGGACGTCAAGCAGCCGGAAGGCCGTGGCGGCGGCGCCGTCCAGGTCGGCGAACCAGATGCGGCCGCCGGTGGACCAGAAGGGCTCGATCCGGATCAGATCCCCAGGGGACAGCTCCTCCCGGATCCGGGCTGCAGCCGCGGCCCAATCCTCAGCGTCGGGGGGGGGAGGTTGGAGGGCGGGACGGACCAGGAGCCAGACCGCCAGCAGCGCGAGAGCGGCCGCTACGCCGCCGCCGCCCGTCCTCGTCCAGGTCCTCCGCGTCTGAGCGTCCATCGGTCCTCCGTGGGTCGAGGCGAGGCTACTCCAGGCGACGATGCTTGACAAGGGAACTCCCCCCTCCCTAGGATCCGCGCCACGAAGGCAGGAGGTCTACATGGCGGTCCAACTCGTCCTGGCGTCCCAATCCCCGCGCCGCAAGGAGCTCCTGGAGCGCATCGGCTTCACGATCCGCACCATCCCGGCGGATGTCCCCGAGGTCATCCAGGAGGGGGAGACGCCGACGGAGTTCGTCAAGCGCCTCGCCCGGGAGAAGGTCCTGACCGTGGTGGATCGCCTGCAGGCGACCACGTTCAACCTCGCCGAGAGCACGCAGAGCCAGCAGAGTTCGAGCATCCTGGCGAGCAAGGACTCCCAGATCCGCTGGGTGGTCGGCGCAGACACCGTGGTGGTCCTCGGCGACGATCTCCTGGGCAAGCCCACGGACCAGGATCACGCCTTCGACATGCTCCAGCGCTTGAGCGGCCGGGAGCACAAGGTGATCACCGGCTTCTGCATCTTCGACCTCCTGAAGAACAAGGAGGGGCTCCAGGCCGTCGTGTCCACCGTGCGGTTCAAGCGCCTCACCCGGCCGGAGATCGAGAAGTACCTCGGGGCCGGAGAGTCCCTGGACAAGGCAGGCGCCTACGCTGTCCAGGGCATCGGTGCGTACATGATCGACTCGATCCAGGGCTCCTACACCAACGTCGTCGGGCTTCCCCTCTGCCAGATGATGGAGATGCTCGAGGAGATGGGCGCAACCGACATCCTCCCCTACTAGGGAATCTCCAGGAGGGCGCGCTGGCCGGCCCGGAGCTCCGCCTGACCGTCGAAGGTGTCGTACTCGTCATCGAAGAGCACCTTGACCTCGACGCTCTTCGGTCGGTGGGTGTCCATCGACAGCCGGATCGGGCGCCCAACCCTGCCGGAGGGCTTGTCGTCCACGAAGACCTGACCGGCGCGCTCGCTCATGACCAGCAGCACGGCGGGCTTGAAGCGGATCTTCTCCTTGATGACCGGACCCGGCAGATCCGCACGGATCTCCAGGGGGCGCTCCACGTCCGCGCAGGCGTCGCAGGACGGGTGGTGCAGACGCAGCCGATGGATCCCCACCGGCAGGGTCAGGCCGCTGACCTTCCCGCTGCCCCGCTTGATCTCGTTCACCCAGATCTCCGTGGCCGGCGGTGTGACCATGATGGTGACCTCCTTGGCCACCATCGCGGCCTCGGGGCCACCATCGGCCTTCTCCCCCGACGGATCGCGCTTCTTGAGCAGGTCGGACCGGATGGGGGCGACGCGACGGATCTCCTGGTAGGCCGCCACCGGGTCCTTCCTGACCCCGTCGGGGCCGATCCCGGCGACCTCTGGCTCTCCCGGGGCCGGTAGCCGGCCGGCCTGCAGGACGCGGGCGATCCGCGCTCCGGTGACGACCCGGTCCATCTGCGCGCCGACCGCGGCCTCAAGGTGCTTGAGGTGCGCGTCGTACTCGAAGCGCGGCAACCCGCGATCGCCGGCGGACGCAAGGAGCAGCGGGTCGTCGGCCTTCGTGGGGACGGGTTCGGCGATGGGTTCCGGCTCGGAGACGTCCACGATCGCAGGTCCCCGACTGGAATCGGGGTGAGCGCCGGGGGCATTCGTTCGGAGGGGATCGATGAGGTCACCATTGCCTGCTGCTCCGGCAGCAAGGGGGGGGCCGGTCTCGGGATCCCGCAGGATCTCCAGGCCGGTCCAGACCAGGGCGCCCAGCACCAACCCCGCCGCCAGGCCGCCGCCCACCCAACCCACCAGCTGACGGCGCCGCTGACGCCAGAGCTGGCGCCGACGCAGGCGGCCCACCAGTTCGAGGACGTCCTTTCGGCTCTCGTCCAGCGCCAGGGCACGATCCAGGCGCCGCATGGCCGCCGGGAGATGCCCCGCCGCTGCTTCACGTCGGCCCTCACGAATCTCCCGCTCCACGAGGCGCTCACGGAGGGCCGCCGTATACGCAGCGGGTGCCTGGAAGTACCGGGACAGCTCCTCCTCGGGGGTTGACATCTCCGCTGCCGCGATGATCCGATCCAGGTCTGCGATGAGCTCGTGGCAGGTCGCGTAGCGGTCCGCAGGATCCCGCTGCAGGCAGGTGCGGATCACCCGCGCGAAGCCGGGACCGATGGCTGGGTTCAGGCGCTCCGGTGGTGCGTACCGCACCTCGAGGATGTTCCGGAGCAGCGCATGGGGATTGTCCCCCTGGAAGGGCAGCTCGCCGCAAGCCAGCAGGTAGGCAATGGTCCCCAGGGAGAAGATGTCCGCCCGACGATCGAGGTTCCCCCCCTCGATGTGCTCCGGCGACATGAACGCGGGGGAGCCGACCATGGTCCCCGTGGTGGTCATCTGCTCGGTGTTGAGTACCTGGGCGATGCCGAAGTCCATGAGCTTGATGATCCCGTCCTTGCGGACCATCGCGTTCTCGGGCTTCACGTCCCGGTGGATCACGTCCCGGTCATGGGCGTAGCCGAGGGCCCCGGCCAGGGGGTGAAGGATCAGCGCGGCCACCTCGGTGAGCAGCTCCCCGGGGGCCGTCTCCAACCACTGCTTGAGGGTCTGGCCGTCGACGAACTCACTGACGATGAACGCCTCGCGGGAGTCGAGGCCCGAGTAGTCGTGGACCTGGACGATGTTGTCGTGCTTGAGATTGGCGACCACCTGGGCTTCCTGGTGGAAACGACGGCGGTTTCGCTCGTTGCCCGTGAGAAACGGATGCATCACCTTGAGGGCGACGAAGCGGTCCAGGCGCCGGTCGCGGGCACGGAACACCGTGGCCATACCGCCCTGGCCCACCTCTTCGACGATCTCGTATCGATCTGCGTATACGGTCCTTGTCATCTCGTCCTACAAGACAAACTCCTTCTCAATCCTATGCCGAGGTGGTGACGAGTGGAAGCGGTTCGGCGCCGAAGTTGATCCCCACTGGGGTCGGGCCTACAATACCGGTGATTCCTCGATCCTGGAGAAGACGAGATGCGTACCCTCCCCCTCCTGGTCTCCGTCCTCGCGATCTGCACCGCTTGTGGAAGCGCCAACCCGCAGGGGAAGGCCCCGGTGGCGAAGCTTGCGCTACCGCTCTGCGTGTCCCGTGGCGCCGTGGTTCAGCTCGACGCGTCGGGGTCCTACGATCCCGACGGCGAGATCACCCGCTACATCTTCCAGATCGATCATCGCGAGCCCGCCTTCGTCCTGGCGGAGCCCTACCTGAAGTACCAGTTCGACACGGTCCTCCAGAAGGGTGATCGGTACTTCCCCTACATCATCAACGTCACGGTCCAGGATGAGGACGGGAACCGCTCCGGCCTCGCCGAGCCGAAGTTCATGTACGTCCTCCCCACGGACCAGGACTGCCTGGACAATGGCATGGAGCCCGGCGTGTACGTCTATGAGCCACCGGACCCCACCGACACGGTGGATCCCGTGGAGGACATGGTGCCCGGGGCGGACGTCATCGACGAAAACGCCGGCATCGACACCGCCCCGAAACCCGACACCGGGCCGGACCCGGACACCATCCCCACCGAGTGTCCCTGGATTGGGGGCCGCTACCTGGTTCAGGTCTATCATCAGGCCACCAAGACCCTGGAGCTGGAGCTGGAGCTGATGCAGGAGGGCTGCGTCATCTCCGAGACCTTCGGCATCGTCGAGGGGATCGTCGAGGCGGACGGCACCTTCACGGTGAAGTCGGTCTTCCCGGACCTTCACATGAACGAATGCGTCGGGCTCATCGATGACGTGATGTACTTCGAGGTGGAGTGTGGGGGCGAGTGGTACGCGACCTACACGCAGGTGCCCTGAATCAGCAGCCGCCGTAGCCCAGCCCGAAGTTCGGTGACACCCGCCAGAAGCCGCCTCCGGGCCGGGGGGAGAAGTCCACGGTGACGCCGACGGACAGGAAGCCCTTGGCCTCGTTCTCCTGGAGCAGGAAGGTCACATCGCCCGCCTCTACCTCGATGTCCCCTGCTTTCGGCTCATCCAGAGCCAGCCCCAACCGGGGCCCACCTCAGCCGAAGCCGGCGGTGTAGATCCGCGGCTTCCGCCCTTCTGCGTCCAGCATGAGCTTCCCCAGCTCCGCCTGCGCGTTCTTCGTCACCGTGATCCTCGCGGGTCTGTCCATCTCGTTTGACATCACAATCACCTCCCAATACCCCCCACGAGCCACCACGCGCTGGAAGGTTACCGGATCCCCGCCATCGACCATCAATAACCATGGGGAAAACCGGGGTGGGGCTTCCTCGGCGCGTGGGGACCCCCCGTCCTCTGCCCGCAGTCTTTCCATGGGGGCCTGCTCACTCTCCGGGGCTCCCCTGGGTCCATGCGATGTGATCCGGGAGTAGTCTAAGTCGGGGAATTTATGGGCTATATATCAAGTGGCGGGGTCTGACCCCCATTGCTGTTGCTGGGCTATATATCAAGTGGCGGGGTCTGACCCCCATTGCTTATTACTTATATCAAGTGGCGGGGTCTGACCCCCATTGCTTACTTCTTCTCTTCCTTCTTCTCTTCCTTCTTCTCTCCTCGCTTCTTCGGCTCACACTCGGAGAACTTCTTCGGGTCGAAGCGATCGAGCTTCAGGACACAGGTGGCCGCCTCATCGGCTTCGACACCGCCGACCTTCCTGAACTCCGCACGGCACTCCTTCGCTGCTCCCACCAGCGCCTTGTCGAGCTGTTCCTTCGGAACATCCCTCATCGCATCGCTCTTCTTCATCAGCTCGATGGAGTGATCGCAGGCCTTGCCCCAGTGGTCTTCCCCGCTTGGCGCCTTCTTTTTCGTGCCTTCCTTGACCTTCACCTCGCCGTCGTCGCCCTTGCACCCAACCGCCAGGAACATCACAGTTAATAGCAATGCCAACAGTCTCTTCATTGGGACCTCCTTCCAAACATGGGTTCACCACCCATCTCGGCCAGTTCGCTGAGACCAATCCAGTAAAGGAACCGTAGCACCCTCCAGACCCGCTCGTCCAGCCCATTGCTCAGGGGTCATCTAGATGAACTCGGCTGAAGTGATGATACCCCCTGGCCGGTCCCCGACGCCGATCTCGGCGTTGCTCCTCCTCGAAGTGGCTCTACCACGTCTTCGTAGAAGCGCCTTGACCTCGACGCCGGTTCCTCGCCCAGGCC
>JBDRIT010000155.1:0-12706 GCA_043815665.1 Pseudomonadota bacterium | reverse complement strand
CGTCTTCTTGTCATCCCGAGCGCAGCGAGGGATCTCAAGTGAACACTCTCGGGTACAGCGACCCCTGAGGTCCCTCAGTCGGGCAGCGCCCTCCCGCGGGACGACGGATCAAGCACAGCCCATTCCCGTCATCCCGAGCGCCGCGTGGGAACTCCCTCCCGTCATCCCGATCTCAAGGATGTCTCTCGGGCAGAGTCTGACTCCGGACCGTCGGCTCGGGGAGCGTATCGCTACCAACTGGTTTGCATCACACCCAGAATCGGCGGGCACCATCGCCCTTGTTCCTCCCCGATCCTGTGCTACTCTCCCCTCATGGGACTCTCCTTCATCGACTGGGCCATCATCGCAGGATACCTGATCTTCACCGTGATCGTCGGCCTGGCGGTGCGGCGGAGCGCCTCCAAGGGCATGGAGTCCTTCTTCGTGGGCAACCGGAGCTTCCCGTGGTGGATCATCGGGATCTCCATGGTCGCGACCACCTTCGCCGCGGACACCCCCCTGGCGGTGACCGGCATCATCGCGCGGGAGGGCATCGCTGGAAACTGGTTCTGGTGGTCCCTCGCCCTCTCCCACCTGTTGGTGGTCTTCTTCCTGGCCCGCCTCTGGCGGCGCACCGAGGTGATCACCGACGCGGAGGTCGTCGAGCTCCGCTATGACGGCCGCGGGGCCACCTCGTTGCGGGCGTTCAAGGCCTTCTTCTTCGCCGTGGTGATCAACTGCATCACCCTGGGTTGGGTCATGCGCGCGGCGGGGAAGATCGTGGCGAGCTTCTTCTCCTGGGAGCTCCTGCTGGGTGCGGGGGCCTTGGAGAGCCTGGAGAACCTCTGGCCCGCCGGTCTCGCCATCGGGACGGCGGACGAGGCCCTGTCGATCCTCGCCCTGTCCCTGGTTGCGCTGTTCTACGCGGCCCTGGGGGGCCTGCGCAGCGTGATCCTGACGGACCTGGTGCAGTTCCTTATGGCGCTGATCGGGGCGGTGGTCTTCGCCGTCTTCGCGGTGAACCATGTGGGCGGTCTGGACGCGATGGTGGGACACATCCACGCGCTCTACCCCGACCGCGCCGAGGACTTCCTCCGCTTCCTTCCCAACGGAGTCCTGGTGCCCGTGAGCGCGTTCGTCCTCTTCGTCACCGTACAGTGGTGGGCGACCCACCAGTCCGACGGCGGCGGATACCTGGCCCAGCGAACCCTCTCCGCGCGGGACGACAAGCACGCGTATCGCGGAATGCTCCTCTTCACCTTCCTCCACTACGCGGTACGAACCTGGCCCTGGATCCTCGTCGGCCTGGCCGCGCTGGTGATCTATCCCATCGGGGCGAGCCCCGAGGGCTTCCTGGATCCCGACGCGGCGGCGCGTGTCCTCGGGGATCGAGAGGCGGCCTACCCGGTCCTCATGGTGCGTCTCCTCCCGCCGGGGGTCCTCGGCCTCCTGGTGGCCTCCCTGATCGCCGCCTTCATGTCCACGGTGGACACCCACATCAACTGGGGCGCCTCGTACATGGTCAACGACGTGTACAAGCGCTTCGTGCGCCCAGACGCCTCCGAGGCTCGATTGGTCCTCGTGGGGCGCCTCGCTGTGGCGGGGATGCTGCTGCTGGCCCTCCTGGTGAGCACCCAGGTGGACTCAGTGAAGGGCGCCTGGGAGTTCTTCACCCTCCTGGGCGCAGGGCTCGGTCTGCCCCATATCCTGCGCTGGCTCTGGTGGCGGATCAACGCGTGGACCGAGCTGTCGGGGCTCTTCGCCGCAGCCCTGACGACCCTTGTCCTCTACGTCGCCATGCCACAGATGGAATACGCCCACAAGCTGGCCGTGGTGGTGGGGGTCTCGGCGGCGATCTCCCTGGTGGTGACCTTCCTGACCCCCCCCGTGGCCCGGGCACACCTCGCAGCATTCGCGTTGAAGGTGCGTCCCCCGGGGCGCTGGCCAGAGGGGCTCGCCAGCCCTGGCGCCGGGGCGCAGTTCCGCCGACTCCTCGGGAACTGGGCCCTCGGCGTCTTCGGCCTGTTCGGGAGCCTCTTCGGCACGGGGATGCTGCTCCTCGGCCCCCGCCTCGCGGGGGGGCTGGTCCTGGGAACCGCGCTGATCGCTTTCGTCGTGGCCGCCCGGCTCGGAGAGCGGGCGTCGGAGTAGGGCCTACTGCTCAAAAAGCCAGGTGGAGAGGTAACGCTCCCCGGAATCCGGGATGATCACCACGATGAGCTTGCCCGCCATCTCGGGCCGCGCGGCGACCCGGAGCGCCGCGGCGATCGCTGCGCCCGAGGAGATCCCCACCAGGAGCCCTTCCTCACGAGCGGCTCGTCGGGCCATGGTTCCGGCCTCCTCCTCGACCACGGTGACCACCTCGTCAATGAGATCCATGTCGAGGACCTTCGGGACGAACCCCGCGCCGATGCCCTGGATCTTGTGGGGACCGGGCTGGCCACCGGAGAGGACCGGGGAGCCCACCGGCTCCACTGCGATGGACAGGAACGAGGGCTTGCGGGCCTTGAGCACCTGGGAGATCCCGGTGATGGTTCCCCCGGTGCCGACGCCGGAGATGAGGACATCCGCCTGGCCGTCGGTGTCGTTCCAGATCTCCTCTGCGGTGGTCTCCCGGTGGATCAAGGGATTCGCAGGGTTCTCGAACTGCTGGAGCATGAGGGCGCCCGGGGTCTCGTCGACGATGGCCTGGGCCCGGTTGATGGCGCCCTTCATTCCCTCGGACGCCGGTGTGAGGACCAGCTCCGCTCCATAGATCTTGAGCAGGCGCCGCCGCTCGATGCTCATGGTCTCGGGCATCGTGAGGATCAGCTTGTAGCCCCGCGCCGCAGCCACGAAGGCCAGCGCGATCCCGGTGTTCCCGCTCGTGGGCTCGACCAGCACGGTGTCCGGACCGATGAGGCCCTGCTTCTCCGCCTCACGGATCATCGAGAGCCCGATGCGGTCCTTCACGCTGGACGCCGGGTTGAAAGACTCCAGCTTGGCCAGGATCCGGCCCGGGAGGCCTGCACCCAGCTTCGTCAGCTCCACCAGGGGCGTCCCGCCCACCAATTCAACCACGTTCTTGTAGATCTTCGCCATCGTTGTCTCCCCTTTGATCAACCACCGGCCGGCAGGCCCACCCGGCTCGGACCGGTTCAACTCTCAGATGTGGTACATGGACGAGCCCGCAGCCTCCTTCAGGAGCATCTGCGTCGAGAGCTCGCCCACGGTCACCCCTTCCATCTTCTTCTCCATCAGCTCGGCGATGTCGATCCAGAGGTCGTGGGTGACGCAGATCTCCTTTCGCCTGCAAGGCTTTCCGCCGGTCTCGCAGTCCACGAGCCGGATCGGACCTTCGAGCGCGCGCACGACATCCGCCACGGTGATCAGGTCCGCCTTCCGACCCAACATCACGCCGCCCTTGGCGCCGCGCTGGCTGCGCAGGAGGCCGGCCTCCCTCAATCGCCCGAAGATCGCGTCCAGGTACTTCCGCGAGACCTCCTGCCGACGTGCGATCGACTCGATGAGGATCGGTCCCTGCCCGTCGTGCGTCGCGAGATCAACCATGGCACGGAGTCCGTACCGGGTCTTTGTAGAAAGTCGCATCCAACTCTCCTTTGCTATCAACATTGTGGAATATGTAGGGAAGCCCAGATGATGTCAAGAGGGAGGCGATCGAATCAGCTGTTGAGGCGATCGATGAAGATCTCGTGGACATCCCGGACCAGGTGATCCACGTCCGTGCGCGCAACGAGCATGGTCACGGAGAGGGGTGCAAAGAAGACCTGGTGGATCAGGTCACGGTGCTCGTTCAGGAACGCCGTGATGCGACGGTGTGCGTCCGCATCCTCGGCGATGCCGGCCCCGACGAGGGTCACCGTGCCGATGTCCCGGCGGACAGTCACGGCCTCCCCGAAGCGCCCCTCGACCCGCGCGACGAACGCGTCCGCGCTGGAGAGGTGCTCCGGCGCGAAGAGAAAGGTCGCACCCTGGGTCCCCTCGAGGCTCACGTGGGAGCGGAACGGCAGGACGCCCTCATCGCCCAGCGCGAAGAGGCACTCGAAGATCGACGCCTCCTCCCGAACTCCGCCGTGGAACTGCACGTAGATGATCTCCTTGCGACCGGTGACCCCTGCGAAGCGCCGATCCGACAGATCCCGATCCACACGGACCACCGTGCCCGGGGCCTCCGGCGCATTGGAGGCCTTGGCGTAGAGCGCGATGCCGTGGCGGCGCGCATAGTCGAGGGCCTCCGCGGCCAGGACCCGTGCGCCGGCCTTGGAGAGGGTCATCATCTCGTCCATGGAGATCTCGTCCAGCCGCTTCGCGTTGGAGACCACCCGGGGATCCGCGGTGTAGACGCCGTCCACGTCGGAGTAGATCTCCGCAGCTTCGGCCTTGAGCGCGGCGGCCAGCGCGATGGCCGTGGTGTCGGATCCCCCGCGACCGAGGGTGGTCACCTCCCGCTTGTAGGAGGTCCCCTGGTAGCCCGCCACGATGACGATCCGCCCCCGCTCGAGCTCGTCCTGGATCCGAAACGGACGCACCTCGACGATGCGCGCATTGAGATGGCTGTCGTTGGTGACGATCCCACACTGGGAGCCGGTGAAGGAGATCGCCTCGTGGCCCAGAGTCTGGATCGCCATGGACAGGAGGGCCATGGTGATGCGCTCACCGACGGTGAGGAGCATGTCCAGCTCCCGCCCGGCGGGCTCCGGCGTGACCTGACGAGCGAGGGCCAGGAGATCGTCGGTGGTCTTCCCCATGGCGGAGACCACGACCACCACCTGGTTCCCGGCCTCCTTGGTCCGGACGACGTGCGCGGCGACCCGCCGGATCCGCTCGATGTCCGCGACCGAGGATCCCCCGTACTTCTGGACGATGACAGGCATGCATCACCCCCTTGGCGGCTCATCGTATCACGAAGATACCGGTTGACAAGGCGCAGCCCCCGGCCATAGTTTGATGGCGGAACGACGTGGTCTCACGGGAGAAATCCATGGCAACTCAGTCCTGTCCGCGTTGCGGCACGGATGCCCTGCCGGAGTACAAGTTCTGCTTGAAGTGCGGTGCTCCGCTCTCCAGCAGCGATGTCGACGGGGCCGGCAACCCGACGACCTCCAAGGCGCGCCTGATCCTGATCAAGGGCGAAGGCGGAGACACCGCCTCCTACACCCTGGGCGGACGGGAGCACATCTGTGGGCGCACCAATGGCATCGTCCTCTTCCCCGACGACGAGACGGTCTCCCCGCAGCACACGAACTTCTTCTACCAGGACGGCCGGCTCTTCCTGAAGGACATGGGCTCCCTGAACGGCACCTACTTCCGGGTCACCGAGCCGATCTTCCTGCGAGAGGGGGACATGTTCATCGCGGGTGAGGAGGTCCTGATCTTTCACGACGGCCTCGGCAACGTCCCCCAGGAGAAGGACGAGGAGGGCACCACCTTCTTCGGGACGCCTACGGGCGGGAGCTACTTCATCCTCCAGCAGGTCCTCTCCGGGGGGAAACCCGGTGCGGTTTACAACGCCCGCAAGACCACGGTGACCATCGGCCGGGAGAGCTGCGACTTCTCCTTCCCCGACGACCGCTTCATGTCCCACCGCCACGCCGCCGTGGAGTACAAGGGCGACAAGGTCGTCCTCTCCGACGCGGGCAGCCGCAACGGGACCTTCTTCCGACTCCGCCCCGGGGAGGAGAAGGCCCTCCAGGACGGCGACTTCCTGTTCATCGGAAGACAGCTTCTACGGGTGAGCCTGTAGCCCCAGCGCGATCACACCCTCGAACACCTCGACCGCGGGCCCCGTCATGAGGAGATGACCGTCCGAGGAGCGCTGCAGGATCCGCAGGATCCCGCCGGGGAGCGCCACCTCCACGACCTCGTCGGGAGCCAGGAGGCCGGCCCGCACCCCCGCTGCGACGGTGGCGCAGGCCCCGGTGCCGCAGGCCATGGTGAACCCTGCGCCCCGCTCGTGGACCACGAGGCGGACCCGGCCCGGCCCGGTGATCTCCGCGAACTCCGCGTTGACCCCCTCTTCGAAGACCGCGCTGGTCGTCACCAGGGGTCCCCAGGAGTGGAACTCCTCCTCTGCGAACCGGCCAAAGAAGACCACGTGGGGATTTCCGGTGGAGATCCGCACCCCGCGCAGGCTCCGCGGCGTCACAGCAGCGTCCCGCAGGCCGGGCACCGTCGCCAGGTCCACGTCATCGCCACCGGAGACGCCGGGGCCCATGTCGACCTCGACCATGAACCCCACGGCTCCGAGGTCCTCCCACCGGCAGGCCAGGAGACCTGCTCCGGTTCGAACCATGATCGGGTTGGCACCGATCCCGAATCTCCGCACAAGCTCCAGGACGAAGCACCGGATGCCGTTGCCGCACATCTGAGGGATCGTCCCATCGGAGTTCCAGATCGTCATCGTCGGGTCTTCGGAGCTTCCCGTGAACACCAGGACCCCGTCACCTCCGATCCCGAGGTTCCGGTGACAGAGCCGCCGAGCCAATGCCGGCGTCATGATCTCGGGGGTGGTCCGCAGGTCCAGGAAGACGAAATCGTTCCCGAGACCATGCACCTTCCGGAAGGGGACCTCCATCACGGGAGGCTGACAGCGATGGGCTTCTTGATGGCCTTCCCGCTGAACGCGGGGAACGTCATCTTCTGGACCACGTTCTTGACGCAGCTGCCCAGGGCGGTGCCCGCGTACTCCCGGGTGGCGATGGTGACCGAGGAGACGGACCCCGAGGGCTCGATGGTGACCCGGGTGCTGATCCGGGCACTGGAGAGCCCGGACCCGTACTTGTTGAAGCAGTTGGTCATCTGGCCCTTGTTCTGGCGAACGACACGGGTGATGTCCGAGAGGGTGAGGGTCTTCTTGGTGGCGGCGCCTCCCTCGGAGTCCCCTCCGTCGCCGTCCTCTTTCTTCTTGTCGATGGCAGCAAGGAGAGCCGCTGCGTCCGTCTTGGTGGTCTTCTTCTCCTCGGTGGTCTTCTCGCCCTGTGTCCCTGCGGTCTCCGCCTTCTTCTCGACCTTCTTCTCGACCTTCTTCTCGACCTTCTTCTCGGCCTTCTTCTCGGCCTTCTTCTCGGCCTTCTCGGCGGTCTCGGCCTTCTCGATGGCGGCCTTGGACTCCTCCTCGACCTTCTTGGCCACCTCGGCCTTCCTGGCTTCGTCCAGGAGGCGCGCCTGCTCCGCCGCCTCGGCGTCGGCACGGGCCTTCTGGGCGGCGAGCTTCTCCGCCCGCTTCTTCTCCAGGGCCGTGACGTTCCCCTCGAGCTTCGCCAGCCGCTCGCTCCAGACCTTCTGGTGCTCCAGGCGGGCGGCCTCGGCCGCGGCAACGGCCTGATCGTACCGGGCGTCCAGCGCTCGCTGGGCGGCCTTGACGGCCTCGGAGCCCTCCGCCTGGAGCGCCTCGAGCTTCGCCGCGTAGGTCTCCTGGAGATCCCCGATGCGCTTGGCCTGCCAGGCCTTGGCCCCGGCCATCGCGTCGGGGACGATCTCACCCATGAAGTCGATCCCCGGGAAGAGATGATCCTTGCCGAGGAGCCCACCGACGCCGATGGCGACGAGGAGCACGACCGACGCGGCCAGGACCATGGGCCACCGTTTCCGGCGCTTCACCAGGGGCAGGGCCACCGCGGCCGCACCCACGTCGAGCAGCATCCTGGAATCGCCGGTGCCGAACGCGCCGAAGACGTCCTCGTCCTCGTCACCGGTGCTCATTGCGATCTTGCGGATGTCGATGAGGCCGGAGTCCCCCTCCTTGACGCCCTCGCTCGCGATCTTGTCCGCTGCATCGCCGGAGAGATCATCCAGGGAGAAGAGCACCGACGTCTCGCGCCGGGTATGGAGCAGGACATCGCCGTCGGGGGAGGGGTCAACCTCGGACACCGCGACGCCGTCGTCGGTATCGAACTGGGCGAAGAGGCTGCCGTGGCCTTCGTCCTCGTCGTCTTCGGCCGGGGGCTCCTCCGGTTCGTACTCCGGCTCCTCGGCGAGGGGCTCGAGCTCCGGAGCCTCGCTGTCGAACTCCTCGACACGGGCGAGGAGGGACTTTGCCTCGGCAAGGGCGTCGGGCTCTTCCGGCTCGGGCTCGGGCTCAGGCTCGGACCCTTCCGGCTCAGGTTCAGGCTCGGGCTCTTCCGGCTCGGGCTCAGGCTCGGGCTCTTCGAGCTCGGACTCAGGCTCGGGCTCTTCCGCTGGAAGGTCTTCGGCCTCGAGGTCTTCGGGTTCGGGCTCCTCTGTGGGAGGGGCTTGAACGTCGAGTTGAGTGGACGGAGCTCCGCTCGTACGAGACGCAACCCCTTCGGAGACAGCCCCGACGTCTTCGGACCTGGGCGACGGGCTGTCGACGAGGCCCTCCTCCTTGGAGATCTCTGAGAGGAGTTCCTGGGACTCCTCGGCCCAGTCAGGCTCATCGTCCACCCCACCGTCGGAGGTCTCCCCTTCAGCCCCGCCCAGGGACGCGTCCGGAGCCGCGGCGGCGAACTTCTCGTCCTCCTCCGCCATCTCCGCAGCGAGCTGATCAGCGAGCTCCTCGGCGGAGACGCCCCCGGCCTCAGGCTCGGGATCGGGCTCAGGCTCAGGCTCAGGCTCAGGCTCGGGCTCGGCCTCGGCCTCGGCCTCGACCGCCTCGGCCGCCGAGAGGGACGGGACGTCCTCCACAAAGACCCAGTCGTCCATCCCGGTCCGCCAGACCAGGTCGGCGGCGCTCAGGGTGCCCCCCGCGATCATGTCCAGGAGGGCAGCCTCCGTGACGGGCCCCTCCTGGGTGTCACCGTGGGAGTAGTACCACGACGGCGCCTCGGCCTCATCGGGCTCGTCCAGGGAGAGTTCCAGGACCTTGTCGCAGCGCGGGCAACGCACCCTCACCGTCCCGGTCCGGCCCTCGATCTTCTCGTCGGGCAGATTGAACGCGGCGCTGCAATTCGTGCAGGTGACTCTCATTCGGCTCTCCTCGCTCCTTCGGTGGGATGGAACGTCCAGGCGGGGAAACTGCTCACCCCGACTGCCCGTTCAAGCGACACCTCGTCGCCTGCGGCTATTCCGGCTCCCCAGCGGAGGATAACCGATCTCCTCGCGCCCCCGCAAGCGCGTCCGGTTTCCCTTGAATTCCGGCAGCAGGGGCCTATAGTCGCCATCTTTGGAGTCACGAATGGGCGGCGCTGCCGTCCCGATCTGAAAAGGAGAACCTGGATGAGCGACGACAAATTCGTGTACCGGTTCGGTGGTGCGGTCTCCGAGGGCAACGCCGGGATGAAGAACCTGCTGGGCGGGAAGGGAGCGAACCTGGCTGAGATGAGCTCCCTCGGCATCCCCGTCCCCGCGGGGTTCACGATCACCACGGAGGTCTGCACCCGCTACTACGAGCAGGGGGGCACCTACCCCGCGGCCCTCGAGGCCCAGGTGAACGAGGGCGTCGCGCATGTCGAGAAGGTCATGGGAGCGTTCTTCGGGTCCACGGAGAACCCCCTCCTCCTCTCGATCCGCTCGGGCGCCCGGGTCTCCATGCCGGGGATGATGGACACGGTCCTCAACCTCGGGCTCAACGACGAGACCGTCCAGGGCCTCATCAAGACCGGCGGTGACAAGCGCTTTGCGTACGATTCCTATCGCCGATTCGTGCAGATGTATGGTGACGTCGTCCTGGAGGTGCGCGCCGAGTCCAAGACCGACCACGACCCCTTCGAGGAGGTCATGGACGGCGTCAAGACAGAGAAGGGAGTCACCGAGGATCTGGAGCTCGGATGGGAGGATCTCAAGGAGCTGGTCGCCCGGTACAAGGCCCTGATCGAGAAGCGCACGGGCGCCCCCTTCCCCGAGGATCCCCGGACGCAGCTCTGGGGCGCCGTGGGCGCGGTCTTCAGCTCCTGGATGACCGACCGGGCCGTCGCGTATCGGTCCATGAACGGCATCCCGGAGGAGTGGGGCACCGCGGTGAACGTCCAGTCCATGGTCTTCGGGAACATGGGCACCGACTGCGGCACAGGCGTGGGCTTCACCCGGGACTCCGCGACGGGCGAGAACCGGAAGAACGGCGAGTACCTGATCAACGCGCAGGGCGAGGACGTCGTGGCCGGCATCCGCACCCCGCTCCAGATCACGCTGGCCGACTCCCGGACCTCCGCCACCAACGCCGGCATCGGCGAGGAGGAGCGTCGGGAGAAGTACGCGTCCCTGGAGGAGGCGATGCCGGGGAGCTACGCCGAGCTCATGGCGATCTACACACGCCTCGAGGACCACTACGGTGACATGCAGGACGTGGAGTTCACCATCCAGAAGAGCAAGCTCTGGATGCTCCAGACCCGCACGGGCAAGCGCACGGGCTTCGCGGCCTGCCGCATCGCCGTGGACATGGTCGAGGAGGGCCGCATCGACAAGAACACGGCCCTGCGCCGAGTCGACCCCGAGCAGCTCAACCAGCTCCTCCGTCCGGTCTTCGACCCCAACGCCAAGCTGGCCGCGCTGGCCGCGGGCAGGAACCTGGCCCGAGGCCTCCCCGCCGGCCCCGGGGCTGCCACGGGGAAGATCGTCTTCCACGCATCCGACGCGGAGGAGTGGGTCGCCAGGGGCCAGGGCCCGGTGATCCTCGTCCGCGTCGAGACCTCCCCCGAGGACATCCGCGGCATGGACGCTGCGGACGGCATCCTGACCAAGCTCGGCGGCATGACCAGCCACGCCGCGCTGGTGGCCCGGCAGATGGGCAAGGTCTGCGTGGCAGGCTGCGGCGCGTTGGACATCAACTACAAGGCCGGCACCCTCACCGCGGCCGGCACCGTCCTCCACGAGGGCGACTGGATGTCCCTCGACGGGTTCTCCGGCGAGGTCCTGGCGGGGCGGGTGGAGACCCACCCCTCCGAGGTGCTCCGGGTGCTCTTCGACCACGCCGAGTCCGCCAAGGGCTCCGTGTACTACTACTACGACCAGCTCATGCAGTGGGCCGATGCGACCCGGACCCTCGAGATCCGGACCAACGCGGACCAGCCCGACCAGGCCATCCAGGCCCGGGCCTTCGGCGCGGCGGGCATCGGCCTCTGCCGTACGGAGCACATGTTCTTCGGTGAGGACCGGATCTCCGTGGTGCGCCAGATGATCCTGGCGGACACCGTCGCGGAGCGCCAGGTCGCCCTGGACAAGCTCCTGCCCATGCAGCGCGCCGACTTCGAGGGGATCTTCACCGCGATGGACGGCTACCCCGTCACCATCCGGACCCTGGATCCGCCGCTCCACGAGTTCCTGCCCCACGAGGACAAGGGGATCGAGGCCCTGGCGGCGGAGCTCGGCGTCCCTGCGCAGAAGCTCAAGGACAAGGCCGAGAGCCTCCACGAGTTCAACCCCATGCTGGGGCACCGGGGCTGCCGCCTCGGCATCGTCTACCCAGAGATCACCGCGATGCAGGCCCGGGCGATCTTCGAGGCCGCGGTCGCGGTCGCCAAGCGGGGCATCGACGTGCAGCCCGAGATCATGATCCCCCTGGTGGGGCACGTGAAGGAGCTGGCCCTCCAGAAGGCCATCGTCCTCGAGCAGGCCGACGCGGTCTTCGCAGAGACCGGCACCACGGTGAAGTACCTCCTGGGCACCATGATCGAGCTGCCCCGGGCCGCGCTCACCGCGGACGAGATCGCGAAGGAGGCCGAGTTCTTCAGCTTCGGCACCAACGACCTGACCCAGACCGCCATGGGCCTGAGCCGGGACGACTCCGGGCGCTTCCTTCCCGATTACGTGGAGAAGAAGATCTACGGGGCGGACCCGTTCCAGACCCTGGACGTGGCCGGCGTGGGTCAGCTGGTGAAGATCGCGGTGGAGAAGGGTCGGGCGACCCGCCCGGACATCAAGCTCGGCATCTGCGGCGAGCACGGCGGCGATCCGGCCTCCATCACCTTCTTCCACCAGGTCGGCCTTCGCTACGTCTCCTGCTCCCCCCCCCGGGTCCCCGTCGCCCGCCTCGCCGCCGCCCGCGCTGCGCTGGACTGAGTTTCCCCACACCGCCTCATTCCCGCTCCTCCAGGAACCGTGACAGCGCACCGGGACGACGGATCGCAGGTGGCCATTCCTCAGCCGGCTTTGTTGAGCGACTGAGCCGTTCGCGCTCCTCCAGCACCTCGATGCGCGCAGCAAGTCCCCGCTCTTCCTCGGCGATCGGGATGATCTCCGCGACCTCCTTGCCGTGGTGCGTGATCCGGATCCGCTGCCCGGCCCGGACCCTTCGGAGAACCTCACTGAAGTGGGTCTTCGCGTCGTAGGTGCTGTAGGTCGTCGTCATCACCACCTCCCCCTTGCACCAGATAGGTCTAACCGGTTGAAACAGGCCCTCCTGACATCTTCGTGGGTTCTGGCAGAGAACTCGAGTGCAGAGTTTGCTCGAAATGATCCCGCTGTGGCTCCCATGATCAGAGGGGCAAAATGAGGTTGGCGCCGGTCACGGTCACGGTCACGGTCACGGTCACAATCACGGTCACGGTCACGGTCACGGTCACGGTCACGGTCACGGTCACGGCGAACCTGAGTCGTTCAGTGCACGACCCACCTACCGTTGCTCAGCCTCAGCTTCTCCCCGCGGGAACTGGGCGATGATGCATCCGGTCCTTCGGTAGAGATCGAGGGCGCGTCGGTACACATTCAGTTTGTGAAGGTCGTTCCGACGCCGTCTATCCATTGGCTCCTCCTCTGTTTTTCCGTGACCGTGACCGTGACCGTGACCGTGACCGTGACCGATGGATCGACGCGGCCACTGTGGGTTTCGCCTTGG
>JBDRIT010000154.1:0-21675 GCA_043815665.1 Pseudomonadota bacterium | reverse complement strand
CGTGGACGGGCCTCCCACAAGCAAGAAGGAATCGGCCCGTGGACGGGCCTCCCACAAGCAAGAAGGAATCGGCCCGTGGACGGGCCTCCCACAAGCAAGAAGGAATCGGCCCGTGGACGGGCCTCCCACGACGAGCGAGCTGCTGCGTGCAGTGTCTCCAGGATGAACGCCCCCCGATCGGGGTGCGGGTCAGTCGGCGCAGGTGATCGGGGTCCCGTCCAGGTGGTCGAAGCCCTTCATCGGGCAGTCGGTGATCGGACGATCCATCGCCTGACAGGGGGCGTCCCCGTAGGCGGCCACGACGAGGTCCGCGCAGGTGAAGTCGTCGGAGACCCGCTGCATGCGGAAGAAGCTGCGGGTGGGATCTTCGTGGGCCCCGTTGTGGGTCTGGTAGGCCAGGGCCGGGGGATCCGCGCCGAGAGTGTTCGTCTCGTTCCCGTGCCCCACGAGGCCCTCCACGTAGTCCGGGGTCACCACGGCCCCGTGGAGCTCGCTCCACCAGCGCTGGGCGGTGTAGACCTCCGTGCCGGCGAACACCCCGTCGAGGAGCACCGTCATGCCCGGGTGGCCGTCCCCGTCCTGGTCCACCGCGCCGGTGGGGTCCTCCAGGGTCGGCATGGGATCGTTCACCGGGTCGTCGAGGACGGCGCCCCGGAGCGCGGTCACCCGCTCACTGACGAAGGCCGCGCCCGTCCGCTCCACCCGCCGCGTCAGGGGCCCGATCGCGGCCACGTAGGCCTGGGGGATCACCGTGATGCCCATATGGTGGCAGGTCTGCTCGAAGATCTCCAGCTCGCAGAGCTCCTGGTGCATCACCAGGGCGTTCCCCTCCGGCACGATGTCCGCGAGATAGTGGTGCACCGAGGTGGTCTCCAGCACCCCGACGAAGGGCATGTCCACCGTGGTCACCGCCTGGGTCTCGATGAGGATCCAGCGTCCCCGGAAGGGCTCGCCCGCACAGTCGGCGTCGCAGGGGCTCAGCGCCTCATCGGCCGTCCCGTCCTCCCGGAGGTCGGGCCCCCGCCCGCCCTCGATGACGCAGTCCCCGGCCGCGACGCAGGGGTGGTAGCCCAGGGTCGACGGATCCACCGGGGTGCCATACCGGGTCTCGCAGGAGACCAGCGCCAGCGCGAGGACGACGAGGCGTGCACGGGTCCCCACCTCAGAACTCCATCCGCAGGGACCCGCCGGCCACGAAGGTCCAGCCCCCGGATCGGTAGCCGGGAAAGCCCGGGTTGTTGGTCTGCAGTCCGTCGGCCTCGGGCATGGGCGCGCCCTCCAGGAGGGTGACCACGCCGTCGGGGAACTCGTCGAGGATCCCGTCGGGATCCTTGTAGACGATCTGGTCGAGCATCCGCCAGACCTGGACGGTCACCCCGGCCTCGAAAGGGATCTTCCCAATCAAGAAACGGAACCGGTGTCCGGCGGTGAGGCCCAGGAGGTCGCCGTCCACGTCGCTGGTGCGTCCTGTCTGGGGCGGCACCGGGGTCGGCTGGTACGCCAGGCCCAGGAGCGCCTCGGCCCAGGTCAGGTAGCGCCACCCCGCGCCCGCGGTCACGCCCACGACGTCCTGGTACCGGGCGCGCCCGCCGTGGTCGTCCGGGGCACGGGACCAGAACGCCAGGGTGGCCGCGGCCTCCGCGAAGACCCGGTCGAACTGGACCCCGACCCCCAGCGCGATCTCGTGGGGCTGAAAGAGGGTGACCAGTTGAAACTCCTGGGTGACCCGCTTCAGGTCCCGAGCGTCGTCGGGGGCGCCCGTTGGGACCTCGTGGTAGTTCCAGAGCTGGAGGCCCGCGGCCACGTCCGTGCGGACCCGGGTCTCGGCCCGCCAGGTGACCCCGAGGCGCAGCCAGTCCAGGGGCCGGAACGCCAGCCCCGCCACGGGGCGGAACCTGACCTTCATCTTCACCTCGGCGTCGGAGACCCCGTACTCCTGCACCGCGGCGTCGGGGATGAAGGTGTGGGTGCGGGCCACCATGTCGAAGCTGGTCTTGAGCGAGAACCCGAGGGAGAACCACCGCAGGGGCCGCCAGGCCCCGCCCGCCATGAGCAGGACCATGTCGTCCCACTCCCCGAAGCGCACGAAGTGGAGGCGGTTGCTGAAGTACTGCTCCCGCTCGTCGGAGTAGTGGAAGTCCATGTTCGCCAGCTCCGGCACCGGGGCCTTGAGCAGCACGGCCAGGCGGAGGTCCTCGACGCCGAGGTCCGTGACGACGCTGAGGAGCAGAGCATGGCGGGCCTGGGCGATGCGGGTGTCACTGCGGGGGTTGGCCAGCTCCGCGGTCGGCAGGGGTTTTTCAATCCCCGTCCCCGCACCCGGGATCTTGGCGTCGTAGTAGCTGATGGGGATGTCCGCGCCGGCCGGCCGGTCCATGAGCCGGACCGACAGCACCGGGTTGACCAGGATGTAGCCCAGCTCCAGCCCGGGCTTCACCCCCGGCAGGAGGGCAGGGTTGGTGTGGAGCGCGCCGGCCCCGTCGGACACGGCCACCCCGGCACCGCCCCCCCCCGCGCCCATGGTGCGGGCGTCGTAGCCGAACCAGTCCAGGGGATCCGCTGCCGCGGGGGCCGTGACGGCCAGCAGCGTCGCCAGGGACGTCGTGAGGATCCTCAGTCCGCGGGGCACGTCCCCTCCGGGGCCGGGGTGAAGAGGGCCGGTGAGACGCCGCCGGGCCCGGGCTCCTCGAGGACCGCCGCCGGCCAGACGGTGAAGTTGGCGGAGAGGGAGACCTCGAGGTCCGGGACCGACTCGAAGATGTCGAAGAGGAAGCGCAGGCCGAAGCCCAGGATGTTGACGTCGCACGCCGGGGGGATCTCCGAGAAGAACTCCGGCCCCGGCGCGTCGGGGCAGGCGGGCATGTCCCCCTCGCCGGGGAGGCAACCCGCCAGGCTGCCCTTGCAGTACTCCGTCACGAGGATCGCCTCCACGTCCCGGGCCCCGGGCTCGAAGTCCAGGATCGTCTCCAGGACGCCCTGGTCCACGCCCCCGTCGTCGTGGAGCACCCCGGTGAGCGTGAGCTCCCTCAGGGCGGCGCGCAGCCGCCAGCCCGGAGGCAGGGGGAAGCCCAGCAGGCCGCCGATCTCGATCTCCAGATCCACCGGTGCGGTGGAGAAGCAGGGCCCGTCCAGGGCCAGGACCGTCGCCGCGCAGGGGCCGTCCACCAGGGGCTTGATGTAGGCCGGCGCGCCCTCTCCTGCGTCGCCGACCCGCTTGCCCACGGTGATCAGCGCGGCGACCTCGCTCCCCGCGGTCGCGCCGAGGCGAACCACCAGGGGGATCTCGGAGATCACCTCCCGCAGGTAGGTGCCCAGGCCCATGGGTTGGATGTGCGCGTCGGGCACCTGGAGCACCAGGGGCACCCCCTCGAGGGCTGCCGGGTCCATGAGGACCGGGTCCCGGGCCGGGTCGCAGGGGACGATCTCGGTCTCGCCGTAGTCGATCCCGTCGGCGTTGAGAATCTCCACGGTCCCCGCCGCGGGATCCACCCGCACATGGTGAAAGTCTTCCCCCCCGTAGCCCGCGGAGGTGAGATAGACCGGGACCCCCTCGAAGCTGTCCCGGCCCCAGACGTGGATGTGACCGACGAAGATCGCGAGGACCGACTCCGCGTGGTCCCGCACCACGGTGGCCAGGTCGGTCCCGCCCTCGTCCAGGATGCTGCTCGGCGGCTGGTGGACGAAGAGGACCGAGGGGACCCCGTCGTCCAGGAGCGCGTCGAGCCACGCGAGCTGGTCCTGCCCCAGGCTCCCGTTGAGGCCCAGGGAGGGTGCGGCCTTGGGGCCGATCATCCCGTTGAGGTAGACGAAGCGCATGCCGCCGTGCTCGGTGAAGTGCCAGGGGTCGATACCGAGCTCGTCCTTGAAGAGCTGGGTGCGGGCCTCGGGATCCGGGGTGATCGCCATGAGGGCCTCCCCGGTGACATAGCAGTCGTGATTCCCCAGGGCGATCTCCAGGGGGACGGGGGCGCCGTCAATGATCTGGCGGAGCGCATCGATCTTCGAGCCCGGCCCCGTGTCCACGGGCTCCTCGAACGCGTCGATGAGATCGCCGGTGACGGCGATGAACTCCGGCGCAGGGTCCCGGGCCGCGGCCGTGGCCAGGAGGCCCACGACGTTCTGTGCGATGGAGTCGTCGATGCCGCCCTCGATGTGGATGTCCGTGACCACCGCGAAGATCACGGGCCGCCCGTCCGGCGGCGGCGGCTCCATGTCTTCTGTGGGAGGGCCTTCAGGCCCGACATCCCCTGTGGGACCGACGGCCTCGCCGCCGCTGCAGTCCAGGAGCACCAGGGCCAGCAACCCGATCAGTCCGCAACGCATGTGCACCTCACTTCAGCCAAGTTCATCTCGATCCCGGACATGTAGATCGACTCCCAGAGATCGCACTGCGCCGCCTTGAGGTCCTCCTTCACCGACGACGGGACGTTCAGCTCCAGGTACTCCTTCGTCGCCCTGGCCGGATCCACCGCCAACACCACAGCCCCAGCCGAGGCCGGCGAGCAACACCAACGACAGGATCCACAGCGAGCGCTTCATGAGGCCCTCCGAGCGTGGTCGCCCCTCCCACAGGGAATCAAAGGCTGTCCCAACGCAGCACCGCGGCCTGCTGGACGGCCCCGTCGAGGTGGAAGCGGGGGGCAGCGTCTCCGTGGGGATCCGCACCCAGGAGGACCAGGCTGTCGTTGTTGACCACGCCGCCGGACGCCTCCTCGCCGACCACGGCGTCGTCGTCGTCGTCCACCCAGAGGCGGACCTGCCCGTCCCCGTCGTAGGCGCCGATGAGGAAGAAACCATCGGCCTCGTTCAGGACCCAATCCGCGGGCACCGAGGCGTAGCGATACAGCCCGTCCACGAAGACCCCGAAGCGGAGCTCCGCGCCGCCCACCCCGGGGGGGTCGTGGAGCTCGAGGGTCCACCCCGCCATGTCGGACTTGGCCAGGACCACCATGGTCTCGCCGTCGTCCAGCGCGAGGCGGTCGAAGCGGACCGCCGCGGTCACCAGCACGCCGCCGTCGGTGGAGCAATCCGCGTCGTAGAGGGGCAGGAACTCCGAGGACCACGGGTGGAACTCCAGCACCGTCCCGAAGAGCCCCTCCCCGGTCCCCCAGGCGGCGGAGGAGGGCTGCCCCGGCCCATTGATCCCGGCCTGTGCGACGACGCCGTCGGCCTGGTGCCAGGTCACCGCATCGCCGTCGGCGGGCTGGCCCCGGGCGTTCAGGTAGACGAGGACGTTGTCCGCCTCCACCGCGGCCCGGGCCGCGCCCGTGGACAGGTCCGTGGTGATCGCGTCCACCTCCTCCCGCAGCGCCGTGGCGAACACCGCCCCCATGGACACGGGGACGGTCCAGACGTTGGTGCCCAGGCCCAGGGAGCGGGCGAAGGCCAGCTTCCCGAAGAGGTTCCGATCCTGGTACTGGAACTCGACCATCCCGTAGCCGTCGGACGCGACCAGGGCGATCGTCTCCTGGAACGTGGCGAGGGCCGGGAAGTCGTTGTTCCCGAAGAGCACCGAGAGCCGGACATAGTGCTCGATCAGCGGGTACGCGCCCCCGTCCAGGAGCTGCCTGGCGAGGGCCACGTTCGGCAGCAGCGAGAGGAAGGTCCGCAGCACCACGGGGCGGCCGTTGCGGGCGTAGCACTCCCGCCGGGCGTCGAGGAGGTCCAGGAGGCCGGCGATGAAGACCTCCGTGGGCTGGGTCTCCTTGATCTCGAGGAACAGGACCTGATCGCCGTCCCGGAGCTCCGGGAGGTCGAGGACGTTGGCCAGGAGGGCGCCGTCCAGGCTCCCGTCGTCGTCGTGATCCACGAGGATCGCGCCGCCCTCCTCCCGGATGTCGAGCTCGATGAGGTCCGCGCCGCCCTCCACCGCCGCCTGGATCATGGTGCGGGTCGCCTGGAGGCTCGACGCCGGGTCGATGAAGGCCAGATAGCAGTTGTGTGCGGAGATCGCCGCGAGGTTCCCGAGGGGCGACCGCGCCGGGTCCCGGGCCACGCCGTTCCAGTACCCCGGCCGCTCGAAAGTCTCAATCAACGTCTCGAAGGTGCCCGGCTCCGAGACCTGGCCGTCCGTTCCGATGGCCTGGACCTCGAAGAGGTGCACGCCAGGCTCCAGGGCCGCCTCGGCGGTGTACGAGGTCATCTCCGGCGCCAGCTCCTCCCAGGGTCCCCCGTCCAGGCGGACCCGGGACGACACGGCGCCTTCGGGCAGGGTCCACAGCCACGTGGGGTGGGGATGCCCCGCGCTGGGCTCCCCCCGGATCTCCGGTGGGGCGGGGGGCAGGAGGCAGGCATCGGAGGGACACCCGTCGCCCCCGGCGTCGGAGGAATCACTGGTGTACGCGTCCAACGGCGGGGCGTCCCACCGCTCCGTGTCTCTGCCCACGACCTCCTCGGGTGCGGTGTCCTCCGATGGATCCGTCGGTGGGTTCGTCGGGGAGTCGGGGCAGCCCGGGGTCCCCAGGAGCACCAGCAAGAGCCCCAGGCGGGGCACCATCCACAGAGACCTCTGCATGTTCCGGCCCTCCTCCTTCGTCGCGTTCAATCGGCCTCCCCGGCCTGGAACCCGTACTCCCCCATGACGTCCGCATAGTCAATGGCGATCTGCGCGGGGCTCAGGGCGATCTCGTCATAGGTGTAGCGATGCCCGCTCCTGAAGCCGCGGGCCTTCTCGGTCTCCGCCACGAGCCAGGCGCGGGTGGCGGCGTCCCCGTGATAGCCCAGGCGCTCGATGCACTCGAGGGCCACCGCGCCGGGATCCGCCACCAGCGCGTCGTAGCGCACGACCCTGTGCTGGTCTTCGGGCATTTCCTTCATCTTTGGGACCGGGTAGCGGTACCAGGCGGAGAGCAGCTCATGGATGAAGGCCTGGGACGGGGAGTCCTCCCGGCGTGAACAGAAGACATCATAGAAGTAGGACAGGAAGCTGAACGTCGACGGCACCGTCTCCAGGGGGGTGCGGACCATACAGACGATGCGGGCGTCGGGGAAGGCCCTGCGGACCGCATCGATCTTGAAGGAGAACGAGGGGTTCTTGGACAGGAAGCGCCTGGTGCGACCGAAGACGTAGAGATGTCGCTGCACGCAGCGGCGGTAGAAGGCCATGATCTTCCTCTGGGACGCGGCGGACATGTGCTCGTCGAAGAACACCAGGGGAAGGAGGTCCTCACGGAACGGCAGGACCAGGGCTGCGAACCCGGTGGCGAAGATGTTGTGGAGGATCGGATCGTCCTCCTCAGGCTCGAAGAGCCCGAACGGATGCATGCCGTTGAAGTCCCGAAACGCCCACCCCTCGAACGCAACGACCAGCCGCCCCAGGGGCCGCCCCAGCCTCCGGTCCACGGCGCCGACCCCGTTCCAGAAGAGCTTCTGGGTCACCGACGGGGCGAAGAGGACCTCCCAGGTCTTCATCGATGAGAACTGCCCGTCCCCCGCCAGGAGGCGCTGGAGCAGGGTCGAGCCCGTACGCGGCGGCCCCACGATGAACAGTGGTCTTTCCACGATCTGCTGGCGGTACCCCCGAAAGAGGATCTCGTCCAGCCAGAGGCCGATCCAGTTGGTGAGCAGGGTCAGGAGCCAGGCGGGGAACATCACCAGGAGCACGAAGAGCCGCTTGGGCGTCAGGCGGCCGTCGGTTCCCCGGGTGCGAAACAGGGTCTTGAAGGCAAGCACCAGGAAGAGTTTGAGTTGGAATGCAGGCATGTCAGGGGATCATGCCACAGTTACAGTACCGGGCAAAGCCCGCGTCCACGCTGCGGGAGGGGCGTTGTCGTCGAGTTGAGCGGACGAAGCTCCGCTCGTACGAGACTGACACCCTTGGGGTGCCACCGAACCACGATCCCAACGACGACGGAGAGGTCTACGCCCCGGGCAATCCGCTCCGGTAGGACTCGTCGTCCTCGTGGTTCGGTGGCCCCCCGAGGTACCAGTCCCTGGGGGACTCCAGGTGCTCCTCCAGGGGCCCGAACATCCCCTCGTCGAAGGCACCCCGGTCCCCCGCCGCGCGAATGGCCGCCTGGACCGCCTCGTCGTCGATCCGGGCCCCGGAGTACATCAACCAGGCCGTCAGGTCTTCCGCATCATGGGCTCCCGAGGCGATCGCATCCGCAAAGGCCGCCGCCAGCGCGGGCCGCGTCTCCGGAAAGAGCCCGCCGGCCCACACCAGGCCGTCCGCGAAGCCGGCGCGGACGACGAAGGCCCGGGTCGGGTCGAGACAGAACCGCAGGAACGCCTCGACGGACGCGGCGCCGAACCGGGTCGGGAACCACGGGTGACCGCTGTGGAGCCAGTCGTCGTCTTCACAGATATCGGCCATCTCCAGGAGCGCAGGGACCGACGAGGGATCCCCGATCCGGGCCGCCAGGTAGGCGGCGTGGGCGAGCCCCCAGGCGAAGGCCTCGGCGGTGGAGTCTTCGGGGTCGGAGAGCGCGTCGTCGATCCACAGCGCGTCGGAGAGCAGGCCATTGATCATCGGGACGACCCCGGCGCCCCGGCCCACGAGGCGCCCCCAGAGGTCGTCCGGCAACTGATCTCCCGTGGCGACGAGCGCGGCGATGTCCTCGTCCTCGAGGTAGGCCCGGGGGGGACGCTCGTCCATCAACCGATGGTGCCGGACCCCGGCGATCCGCTCCCGGAGCAGCCCGTGGCCCGACCCGACCCGCGTCATGCCCAGCTGATAGATCTCCACGGCCCGGTCAAGATCCTCGGGGACGGCGTCGCTCATCCGGTGGAGCCCGTACATGTCCCCCCAGCGGAGGTAGGCCATGACGTCATCGGGGTGGGCCTCGGTCAGGGCGCGAAACCTCCCCTCGCCCTCGTCAACCCGTCCCAGGCCGAAGAGCGACTCGGCGGCCCCCTGGTGCAGGTACATCAGGAACAGGGGGTCCGAGTCAGGGAAGCGCGCGGCGATCTCGTCGCAGAAGGCGCGCCTGCGCTCGTGCCGGATCGGCGCCGTCCGCCCGGCCTCGCCGAGCCCACGGTCCACCTCGTAGACCAGGTCCAGGACGGACCAGTCGAGGCCCAGCGTCCGCTCCAGCCCGTCCAGGTCCGCGGCGTCCCCGGGGCTGCGCAGGAGGATCTCCTCCCACGCTGGGAGCCACTCCCCGAGGGCCTCCTCCCACCGCTCCTCCGCCGCGAGCAGACGACCGGCGTCGAGGTGACCCCCCAGGTGCTCCAGGGCGGGATCGAGGGGCCAGTCGACCTCGAAGACGTCCTCGTCCTCGAGGGCCGCGCTGTCCTCAGCGTCGTAGGCGTCGTCGCCGTCGAACTCCGACGGCCTCACCGGGGACGGGACCGCCGCTTTCTGCGCCTTCAGGGCGGCGCTCTCCGCCTCGCGATCCTTCTCCAGGCAGCACTTCTTGTATTTCTTCCCGCTGCCGCAGGGGCAGGGATCGTTCCGGCCGGTCTTCTCTGCCATGAGGTCAACTCCTCCCCGATCTCCCGACCCCGACAGGAATCAAGGCGCAGGAGGTCCGCAAGTCACAGTGGAGCGGTGGACGCGCCGACGAGCGATGCCGAAGGCGCCTACTTCGCTGCCTTCTCCTTCTCCTTCCCCTTCTTCTTCTCCTTCTTCTCCTTCTTGGAGAGCTTGGGCTTGTTCGACTTCTCCTTCCTCTTGTTCTGGTCCTTCGCCATCTGGTGGCCTCCTTTTCCCGGTCAACCGGTCAGCTCACGAAAAAACGTCGACCACATCCTACCCTGACAATGTCCCACGAAGAAAGACAAGAAACTCCGAGAAGGTACTTCCGGGCAAGCCGGTGAGATCGCAGCGAGGCAATGAGAGCGCCTCGTCATCCGGCCGCTCCAGTGCCACAAACAGACTTGTTCCTCCCGACCCATTGCAGTAGTTTTCAGACGACTGCCCCTCTGAAGGAGGTTCGACCCCATGAAATCCCCAGGAAGATCCCCCCGGAAGCCGCCACCAGTGAAGACCAGGGCCGGCAATCCCCGGTTCACCGGATGGAAGACCTCGGACGCTGACGAGATCGAGCGACGACGGGAGCGGGCCCGGACCCAGCCCATCACGCTGCGGCACGTCCCGGACACCGACCCGTTCTACGGCGACTTCCTGGCCGACACGCAGGGGACCGGACGGAGCTACGGCGTGGAGATCCGCTCGCTCACGGAGCTGGAGAACACCTGCGCGTGCATGGACTTCCGGGTGAACGGCCTGGGCACCTGCAAGCACGTGGAGAAGGTCCTCCAGCATCTGGCAGGGCGGCGGGGGTACAAGACCGCCCGCCTCCGCGGGTCAAGGATCACCGAGATCCATCTCTCCCGCCAGGCGGAGCCTCCGTCGGTGCGGCTCCGTTGGGCGGACCCGGCGCCCAAGGAGCTCCGGACGGCGCTGGCGCCCTTCTTCGCCACGGATGGAACGCTCCTGGCGGATCCTGCGGACGGCGTGCCTGCGCTGCGGCGTGCGGTCGACGACCTGCCCAGGGCCATCCGCAGGTGCGTGCGTATGTCCCGGGAGGTCTCCGACCGGGCAGCAGATCTCCGACGTCGGCAGCTGCGGGACGGGGCACGAACCATGTTCCTGGAGGACGTGGCAGCGGGGAAGCGCCGGCTCGATCCGCCCAGGGCCACCCTGTACCCCTATCAACGAGAGGGCGCGCTCCACCTGGCCTTCGGGGAGCGGGCCATGCTGGCGGACGACATGGGGCTGGGCAAGACGATCCAAGCGATCGCTGCCGCGGAGATCCTGGCCCAGACCCGTCGGATCGAGCGGGTCCTCGTGGTCTCGCCCGTGTCCCTGAAGGCCGAATGGGAGGAACAGATCCAGCGCTTCTCCGGGCGGCCCGCCCAGATCATCATCGGGGCGCGTCACGTCCGCCTCAAGGCCTACCAGCGGCCCCCGTTCTACACCCTGGTGAACTACGAGCAGGTGCGCAGCGACTGGGACGCCCTGAACACGGTGCTCACGCCGGACCTGGTGATCCTGGACGAGGCCCAGCGGATCAAGAACTGGCAGGCAAAGACCGCAGACGCGGTGAAGCTGCTCCACAGTCCCTACGCGTTCGTGCTGACCGGGACGCCCCTGGAGAACCGGATCGACGAGCTGTATTCGATCTTCCAGGTCCTCGACCCCCACCTCCTGGGGCCCCTGTTCCGGTTCAACCGGGAGTTCTACGATCTGGACGAGCAGGGGCGGCCCGTGGGCTGCAAGAACCTGGATCGACTGCACCGGCGGGTGCGGACCGTGATGCTGCGGCGACGCAAGCAGGACGTGGAGGAGCAGCTCCCGCCCCGGCGCATGAAGAACCACTTCGTCTCCATGCCCTCGGAGACCCGGAAGAACTACGCCGGGTTCGAGCAGCGGGTGGCCGGACTCATCCAACTCGCGAAAAGGCGCCCGCTGCGGCGGGAGGAGTTCGAGCGGCTCCAGAGATCCCTGAGCTGCATGCGGATGCTCTGCGACACCCCCTTCATCCTGGACCAGGAGACCCGGATCAGCCCCAAGGTGGACGAGCTGGACGACATCCTGGAGCAGGCGCTCGATGGGGAGGGATCGAAGGTCCTGATCTTCTCAGAGTGGGCGCGGATGCTGAAGCTCGTGCGAGCCCGCCTGGATGAGAAAGGGATCGACTACGCCTGGCACACGGGCTCGGTGCCGCAGGACAAGCGGCGGCAGGAGGTCCTGCGCTTCAAGGAGGACGACGGCTGCCGGGTGTTCCTCTCGACGGACTCCGGGAGCACCGGCCTCAACCTCCAGGTCGCGGATACGGTGATCAACCTGGACCTGCCCTGGAACCCAGCGAAGCTCGAGCAGCGCATCGCCCGCGCCTGGCGGAAGCACCAGACCCGCTCGGTGAACGTGATCAACCTGGTCACCGTGGATTCCATCGAGGAGCGCATGCTCGGCACCCTCGCACTCAAGCAGGAGCTGGCCGACGGGGTCCTGGACGGGGCCGGGGACCTCCGCAGCCTGAAGCTGCACACGGGCCGCGCGGCCCTCATGGAGCGCCTCGAGACGATCATGGGAGGCGATGCGGCGCCGGCCCGGGTGACGACAGCACCCGTTGCTGGGCCGTCGGCGGAGCTCCCGCCGGAGGAGCGCTTCCGCCAGGACCTCGCAGCGCGCCTCGCAGATCGCCTGCTCCTCCTCGATCTTCGAGCGCCCCCAAGCGGGCAGGAGACCCTGCTGGTCGTGGTGGACGGTGATCCGGCGGAGGTCGCGGATCTGGCCCACGGCCTGGCCGGCCGGGCCTGGGGCGGCGCACCTCCGGTCCTGGAGATCCTCGATCGAGGCACCTGGGAGACCCTCCAGCGCCTCGCCCGGGCGGGCCTCGTCCGCTTCGGAGAGACCCCTGCCCGGCGCATCCACGCGCACGACAGCCTCGGCGACCCGGAGGCGGACGCCCGCGCCCGACGGCGGGACGAGGCGAAGCGGCGGCTGGCAGCCACGGCCCGCAGCCGTCAGATGGCGCAGGTCCTCGCCAACGGCGGCTTCGCGGTGGAGGCTCTGCGCCCCCTGATCGAGGCCCTGGAGGTCGGGCTTCGGGCCCTCGCCTGGTGGCACGACGAGAGCGACGGGCTGCCCGCTGCCGAGGCGCTGCGACGACTCCGCGACGCCGGGCTCCTCGATGGTCCGTCGAGTGACGGGATCACAGGCGTCCTCGACCTCGCCGCCATGGAACCTCCCTCGGAGGAGTCGGCCGGCCAGGCGCTGGAGGCGGCGACCGCCATGTTCGAGGCCCTGGAGACGGTGGTCCGATAAAGAACGGCTGACCACCCATCTGCTGCATCCGCCGATCCTCCTGCTGTCTCGGGCCGTTTCTCCCGTCACAGTCCTCGACGAACCTCCTGCATCGACTCCGGCTGTTTCGGTCCGATCGGTCCGACACAGCAGGGTCTCGACCGCGTGTCAGAACCGTTTTTCGGTCGCGTCGCTACGATGTCTGGTGAGAACTTGCGGCTAGACCATCTGCTCCGGGCGCTCATCCCCGGCCTGGCGGCGGGGGCGGTGGAGGATCCGGAAGCCGACGTCGGAGCGGATGAACGCGTAGAGGAGGAACAGGAGGACCACCAGGACCCCGCCGGCGAGCCAGGGGTTGTAGTCCTCCTTGGCGAAGACGTTGCTCTCGCCGACGAGGGGCGTGGCGTTCGGCTCCTCGGGCATCCCGTAGTGCTTCGCCAGCTCAGCGATCTGCACGAAATGCAGGACCGGGATCCCGCGGTCTGCGAACCGCATCATCACCGAGTCCACCGGGGGACCGCCCCTGGGCGAGTTCCGGTTGAGGCCGGGCTGGAAGAGCTTCTTCCCCACCTTGGTCCCCACGGAGGTCGCGCCGCCGCCCACGTTGATGTAGGCGGCGTAGGTCTCGTTCCCGGCCCACTCGTCGAAGAGGAGCATCCGCTGCTCGAGGCTGTCTTCGTAGTTTCGGGGCTGGAGCCGTTGGATCTTGCTGCGCACCTCGATGGCCTCGATGATGAGGCGCTTGCCTTCCTTGGACATCCCGATCCCACGGTCCTCCACGCCGCCCATGGAGGCCGCGATGGACCGGGTCGACAGGATCCGCTTGCTCTCGAGGATCCGCTCCATGTCGAGCCAGAGCAGGTCCAGGACGTTCGCGCCCCACTGGGACGCGGACGCGCTGGAGATCACCACGGGCTCGACGTTCATGGCCTCCAGCGCGGCCAGGATGCAGATGTTGAGCGCAGGGAAGGAGCCCGAGAGGCCCACCGCGACGGAGTCCCCCTCCTCGACGCCGGCGCGGTCCAGGAGGTGGACGGCGACCGCGGCGAAGTTCGGGTTGACCGAGGTGCGCTTGGCGCCGAGGTGCCCCGAGTTCGAGGTGACCTCGCTCATGGCCATGCCCACCAAGCCGGACTGGGCCGGGTCGATGGCGGGGTCCAGGACGTGGCCCCGTGTGATGCGCTCCGTCTTGATCGCGTCGAAGGCCGCCTGCGCCGTCTTCGCCGCATGCATCTTCTCCCGATAGCGGGGCTGCCGGGTGGTGGTCTTCACCAGCTCCACCGTGGTGAGGCCGGCCAGGGCCAGGATCGCGAGGACCACCAGGACGGTCCGGGAGATCTTCTTGGGGCGCCAGTAGATGCGTCTCATGCTTCCAGCCCCCCGCCGATGGTCAGGATGAGCAGGAGCCGGACCACCACCGCCGCGATCAGCAGGGAGCTGACCGTGACGGTCACGCCCTGGCGGTCCATCCAGATCGCCAGGAGCCCCGGGATGATGTAGCCGATGGTCAGGACCTCCACCTCGGCGATCGCCGCGACGTTGTGGGCCAGCAGGGCCAGGGCCATCACGAAGATGTATCCCAGGATGATCATCAGCACCGTGCGCCGCCGCCCGTAGATGATCACCACCGACGAGAGGACGTGGACCGCGCCATAGGTCAGCATGGCCACGCCGATGGTGACGGCGACCACCAGGGGCTGGTCCATGTAGAGGGCCACGTAGCCCGGCACCACCATCCCACCGACGGCCACGCCGAAGAGCTCCACGAAGAGGAGGCTCACCGCGAGGCCGAGGCCGATGGAGAGGCTCAGGAGTTCAATCATGCGCGCTCACCGTCCGGTTGTCGCCCGTCCCGCCCAGGACGCTGCGGTTCTTGAAGTACTGCACCAGGTCGAGGCCCTGCCCAGCCACGTTGCCCATGCCCATGACCAGGGCCGAGCGACCGACCTGGGACATGATCGTCTCGAAGACGTCCGGGACCGAGAGGTCCTCGGCGAAGACCAGCTTGCTGTGGTCCACGCCTGCGTGGACCGCGGCCCGCCCGAAGATGTAGGTGCCCGTCCCCATGAGCACGTACTTGTCCGCGGGGGCCCAGTGCGCGCAGGCTTCACCGAGCTGGCGGGACCGGTCTGCCCGGTCCGCCCGGCAGTTGAACACCGCGATCCGCCGCCCCACGTCCGGGTACCGGTCGATGGCCATGTTCCAGATGGTCTCGGTGGACTCGGGGTCGTTGGCCGCGAAGCCGTGGACGAAGTGGACCCGGCGGCCGAAGAAGTCGATGGTGTGGTCCGTCATCGCGCCCGGGTCCGGGGCGGCCTCGTACATCCCCTGCAGCGCAGTGGTCCGATCGATGCCGATGTCCATCACGATCCGCAGGGAGAGGGCCACGTTCTCCTGGTGCTCCACGTAGGGGAAGCCGGCCATGTCTTCGGCGGTGATCGCAGCGACCTCCGCCTCGGTCACCGCGACGAGGCGGCTGCCCCGGTCCTCGCAGGCGGCCTGGAACGCGGGGAGGTGATCCCGCTCCGCGGTGTAGAGGACCGTGCCCCGGGGGGTCATGCCCAGGAGGGCGTCGGCCACGTCGAGCTCCGAGGGCCCCATGACGTCGAGGTGGTCCGGCCGTGCGTTGGTGATCACCCCGTGGGTGGCCCTGACCAGCTTGTCCTCGGAGAGCCACTGGAGGTAGGGCAGCAGGGCCATGCACTCGAGGACCACGGCCTCGGCCTTGTAGGCCGCCGCCGTCGCAACGATGCGCACCTGCTCGATGACGTTGGCCCGGTGGGGACGGAACACCGGATATTCCCTGCCGTCGGGGAGGATCATCCGGGCCAGGGTGCCCGTGGTCTTCGCGCAGGTCCGGATGCCCCCGGCGCGCAGCCCCGCGGTGACCAGGCGCACCACGCTGGACTTGCCCCGGGTGCCGTTGATGTGGACCCGGATGGGGATGCGGGACAGGTTCCGACGGTGGCGGGTCATCTCCGCCATGCCCAGGACCACGAGGACCGTGAAGGCCACGGCCAGGATGAGTAGTGCTTCCATCGGGGGGAATTCTGCGCTGGGTTTTCAGCGGCGTCCACTGAAAAGCGCGCGCCCCCGTGCGGGGTCTTCCCGGGGGATCCAATGGTTGTTATACTCGCCACCGAGGTGGGAATGACTGACACGACGACGACAAGCCCCCCCGACGGGCGGGTGATCAAGTTCAACCGATACAGCGTCCTGTACCAGGCCCTGGGGACGATCTTCGGGGCCGCGATGTTCCTGCTCTTCGGCACTGCGCTGGGGCACGTGGGCCTCCTCCAGATGATGCTGATCATCGTCCTGGGCCATGTGGTCACCGGCGCGGTGGCGTACACCACGTCGGAGCTCGCCTCCAACAAGCGCATCGGCGGCGGCGGCGAATACGCGATGGTCAAGACCACCCACGGCGTCCACATCGGCGCCGGGATCGGGGTGGCCCTCTTCGTCGCCCAGACCATCTCCATCACCTTCTACGCGATGGCGGTGGCCATCGGCCTGGACCCGGTCCTCGCGTGGGCGAGCGGCCTCATGGGCCTGGGGCCCCCCGCCCTCGAGTATGTGGCCCTGGCGGTGGTGGCGGCGGTCTTCTCCCTGAACATCATCGGCGGCGACGTCACGGTGAAGCTGATCTTCCCCATCGTCGTCGTCATCGCCGTCGCAGTCCTCAGCTTCTTCCTTGGGGTCCTGATCCAGGGGGGTGGCATTGACCTCGCGTCCATCGACTGGCGGGCCCGGATCCCCGAGGGCATGGGCTTCTGGGCGGGCTTCGCGATCGTCTTTCCCGCGTTCACGGGCAACACCATGGGGATCGGGCTGTCAGGTGAGCTCGGGGACCCACAGCGGGAGATCCCCTGGGGCACCAAGCTCGCCACCCTGATCAGCTTCGTGGTGTACAGCCTCATCGCGGTCTTCCTGGCCCTGGCCGCCGGCCCCGCAGAGCTCGTCGAGAACCGGATGGTCATGGCCGAGGTCTCCGTGTGGAGCCCGCTGATCTACATCGGCCTCATCGTCGCGTCCCTCTCGAGCCTCATCGGGTCCATGGTGGTCGCGCCCCGGACCCTCCAGGCCATGAGCGAGGACGGGGTCCTCCCGGTGTCGCGGCTGTTCCGGTCCCTCTGGGGGAAGAAGAAGGAGCCTGTACCTGCGCTGTTCTTCAGCGTCGGGATCGCGGCGCCCCTGCTGTTCCTCGCCGACCTGGAGATCATCGCCAGCTTCGTGACCATGTTCTTCCTGATCACCTACATGGCCGACTGCTCGGCGAGCCTCCTGGAGAACGTCTCCAACAACCCCTCCTACCGGCCGGCCCAGCGGGCTCCCTGGTGGCTCTCCCTCGGCGGGCTCCTCATGGCCCTGGTGGCCGCGGTGAACATCGACGCGCCGATCTTCGGGGCCTCGGTGCTCTTCCTGCTCTTCACGATCTGGTACGCACGCCGGCGGATCCCCTCGCCCACCACCCAGACGATCTTCACCTCGGTGCTCTTCCGGGTGGAGCGGGAGGCCGCGCTCCTCCTGCGCTCGAAGCAGATGGAGGCGAAGAACTGGCAGCCGACGATCCAGGCCATCAGCCTCGACCCGCTGGACAAGCGCCCCGTGACCAAGTTCCTGGACTGGATCGGCGCCCGCCACGGCCTGGTGAACCTCTGCCAGATGATCCCCTACGACGAGGACTTCGGCGCGCACCTCGTGGAGCGGGAGCGGGCCATGGAGAACCTGGAGCAGTTCATTCGGGCCCGGCGCTCCCACCTGATCCCCGACGTGATCCTCACCAGGGACGTCTCCGCGTCGATCCTGGACAAGGCCCAGACCGGCGGCCACAACTCCAACACCCTCTTCTTCGCGGTGGAGGACGACAGCCTCGCAGAGGCGGAGATGCTGTCCCCGGTCTACCCCCAGCTCCTGGCCATCCGGAAGAACGTCCTGATGCTCCGCTACGGCCACCGGCTCTTCGGCAACAAGAAGGAGATCCACATCTGGTGGTCCAAGCCCGAGAATGGGCAGCTCATGGTGATCCTGTCCTACATCCTCCTGAGCCAGCAGGAGTGGAAGGACGCGCACGTGACGATCTGCTACGTCGCGGACGACGACCGGGCCTGGGAGCAGGAGCGCTATCTCAAAGATCTCATCGAGAACAGCCGCTTCCAGATCGGCGCGCTGCGGTATCGCCGGTTCAGCTTCGACAAGGAGAAGGGCATCTACAGGATCATCTCGGAGAACTCCCGGGACGCCGACCTGGTCTTCCTGGGCCTCTCGGAGACCATGGAGATCACCGAGTACATGTCCCAGTGGACCGATCTCAACGTGGACGCGGTGTTCGTGCGCTCCAACGGCGACGCGGATCTCTCCGCCTGATCATTCCTCGTTCGGCGCAGGCAGCATCAATGACGCGGCCACGGTGGCGCCGAGGATCGCGAAGACCACCCCGAGGCTGGCCCAGACCGGGATGTGGATCCAGGGCGACGCCACCATCTTCCCGCCGATGAAGGCCAGCACCAGCGCCAGCCCCTTGTCGAGGTACTGGAGGCGGGCCACCGCACCGGTGAGCAGGAAGTAGAGGGCCCTCAGGCCCAGGATCGCAAAGACGTTGGACGTGTAGACGATGAAGAGATCCGTGGTGATCCCCAGCACCGCGGGCACCGAGTCGAACGCGAAGAGCACGTCCGAGAGCTCCACCAGGACCAGGACCAGCAGGAGCGGCGTCGCCACCCAGGCCCCCCCCTCCCGGACCATGAACTTCTGGCCGCGGAGCTCCTTCGTGGTCCGCAGATGCTTCACCGCAAAGCGCAGGAGGCGGCTGCTCTCAGGATCCACATCGCCCTTCCTGCCGATCCCCATCATCACGCCGGTGTAGACCAGGAAGCCCCCGAAGATGAAGATCATCCAGGAGAACCGGGCCAGGAGGGCCGCGCCGGCCGCGATGAAGATCATCCGCATGACCAGGGCCCCCAGGACCCCCCAGAAGAGAACCCGGTGCTGGTCCTCGTTCTGGACCCCGAAGTGCGCGAAGATCGCGAGGAACACGAAGAGGTTGTCCACGGAGAGGGACTTCTCGACGATCCACGCGGTGAGGTAGTCCAGCGCGGGATCGGGGCCGTGCTCCACCCAGACGAAGACCCCGAAGAGCAGGGCCAGGGTCACCCAGACCACGCTCCAGGCCGCGGCCTCCCGCATGGAGACCGCGTGGGCCCGCTTGTGGAAGACCAGCAGGTCCAGGGCCAGCATTCCCAGCACGATGACGGCGAAGATGCCCCACTCCAGCGGTGTGCCCACGGTCCCTCCCCGGGTCGATGCCACAGCAACGAGAGGGTAGTGCATCCGCGCCCGAACGACAATCCCCCCGACGCGGAACCAGGCATCGGTCCCCGCGGCGGTTGCCGGGAGCGTCCCATCTCGGATAGGATGGGGGCGCAACCTCACGACCAGAGGAGTCCACCATGCAGCTCAGGTTCCACGGCGCCGCGGACGGCGTCACCGGGTCCTTGCACCGCCTCACCGTTGGCGACGCTGACGTCATCCTCGACTGCGGCCTGTTCCAGGGCCGGCGGGAGGAGTCCAACCGGCGCAACCGGGAGCTCCCCCGGTGGACCCGGGATGCGACCGCCGTGGTGCTGAGCCACGCGCACCTGGACCACAGCGGCAGCCTCCCGACCCTCGCGAAGCGGGGCTTCGACGGGAACATCTTCTGCACGCCCCCGACCCGGGATCTCTGCAGCGTGATGCTACGGGATGCGGCGATGATCCAGGAGGCGGATGCGCGCCACCTCAACAAGCGCTTCCAGCGGGAGGGGATGGAGGATCGGGTCGAGCCCCTCTACTCGATCGACGATGCACAGGCGGCCATGCGCCTGATGATCTCCATCCCCCTGCACCGGCCCCTGCCCGTGATCCCGGGCGTCCAGCTGACCTTCCACAACGCGGGGCACGTCCTGGGGTCGGCCCTGGTGCAGCTTGACCTCCAGGAACGTGGCCGGCGGAGCCGGCTCCTGTTCTCCGGGGACCTGGGCCGCGCGGAGCTGCCACTCCTTCAAAGCCCGGAGATCCCCGAGGGGATTGACACCCTCCTCCTGGAGAGCACGTACGGGGATCGCCTCCACCCGGATTTCTCCACCGTGGACGACCGCCTCGGGGAGATCGTCCGGTCGACCATCGCGGGCGGGGGCCGGGTCTTCATCCCGACCTTCGCGTTGGAGCGGGCGCAGGAGGTCCTGTTCTCCCTGGAGCGCCTCTTCGAGCGAGACGCCCTCCCCCGGGTCCCCATCTACATCGACAGCCCCCTGGCCATTGCGATCACCGAGGTCTACAAGCTCCATCCCGAGTGGCTCGATGGCCCGGTCCGGGAGCGCCTGCTCAGCCGCAATGACCCCTTCTCTCCGCCGGGGCTGCGCTACGTCTCCGAGGCGCGGGACTCCAAGGCCCTGCAGGCCAGCGGGGAGCCCTGCGTCATCATCGCGGGCTCGGGCATGTGCGAGGGCGGGCGGATCCTCCACCACTTCGTGAGCGGCCTCGAGGACAAGCGCAACAGCGTGGTCCTGGTGGGCTTCATGGCCGAGCACACCCTGGGGCGCCGGATCGGGGAGGGACGCCGGGAGGTGAAGGTCTTCGGCGTCGAGCGGGAGGTCAACGCCCGGGTCCATGTCCTCGACGGCCTCTCCGCCCACGGGGACCGGGACGACCTCATGGGCTTCGTCCGCGCGGTCAAGGCCGCGGGGCCCCTCCGCCGGGTGATCCTCGTCCACGGCGAGGACAAGGCGCGCAGGGCCCTGAAGGAGGGCCTCAAGGACCTCGGAGTCCCCGAGGTGATCATCGCACGTCCGGATCTGGTCCTGGACCTGTAGCCGCTGCATGCCATCAGGAGAGCACCCATGCGGAACGCCATCGGTCTCACCCTCGTCATTGGAATGCTGACCGCCTGCGGCGGAGGAGGCGGAGGCGGCGACGAGGACATCTACGGGGGGGACTTCGTCGCCGACCGGGTCGGTGAGCCCGCCGGCCCCTGGTGGCGCCCCGCCCCGGGGACGTCCTGGCAGTGGCAGCTCTCGGGGGACCTGGACCTCTCCTACGACGTGGACATGTACGACATCGACCTCTTCGACACCCCCGCGGCGACCATCGCGGGGCTCCAGGCGGAGGGCCGCATCGTCATCTGCTACTTCAGCGCCGGGAGTTGGGAGGACTGGCGCCCTGACGCGGCGGACTTCCCCGCGGCGGTCCGCGGCGACACCCTCGACGGCTGGCCCGACGAGCGCTGGCTGGACGTGCGGGCCCTGGACGTCCTCGCACCGATCCTCGAAGCCCGCCTCGACATGGCGGTGGCCAAGGGCTGCGACGGCGTGGAGCCTGACAACGTCGACGGGTACCAGAACGACTCGGGCTTCCCACTCGCGGGCGCGGACCAGATCGCGTTCAACCGCTGGCTCGCCAAGGCCGCCCACGCCCGCAACCTCTCCGTGGGCCTCAAGAACGACCTCAGCCAGATCCCCGCCCTGGTCGGCTTCTTCGACTGGGCCCTGAACGAGCAGTGCTTCCAGTACCACGAGTGCAATGCCATCCTCCCCTTCGTTGACGCAGGAAAGGCCGTCTTCGGTGTCGAGTACGAGCTGGACGCGGAGGACTTCTGCGACGACGCCAATGGGATGAACTTCGACTGGCTCGTGATGACCTACGACCTCGACGGCGGCCGGGAGTCCTGCCGCTAGCCGCAGTTTCTCACCAGACATCGCAGCGAAGCCGTCGAGATCCTGCAGTGTCGGGCTGTTCGGACCAGAGCAGCCGGAGTCGATGCATGAGTATCGTCGAGGACTGCAGCGGGAGAAACGGCCCGAGACAGTCTCCGTCCATAAAGTCCCTTCGTGGCGAGAAGCCGGGGCCGCTTCGACGGCGAGGCGCGAGGGTCGAGATCGCCGGAATCGTAGCCAGCGCCTACGTTGAGGACGGTCTTGGCCCGATGAACGAAGCTGGCGAAGATG
>JBDRIT010000153.1:0-6252 GCA_043815665.1 Pseudomonadota bacterium | reverse complement strand
CCGCCAGTCCGTGGTCTCCTGGTCGGCGCGCTCGTAGAACTTGGCGCGGTTCTTGAGGAACCCCCCGACGCAGGCCACCTGGAGCACGCCGCCGATGACCGCTGCCCAGTTCTCGTAGCTGCCCAGGGTCTCGTCGCCCGAGGGCCTGCCCTCGTCATCCCAGGCTCGCAGCAGGGTGAGCACTGCGCAGATGAGCTGCGGCCGGTTCTGCATCGCCCAGAGGATCAGCTTCGGGTGCTTGAATGCATCCGGGCCCCGGTCCCAGGGCTTCTCCATGCGCGAGTCGATCCGGATGCTGACGCACCGGCGAGCGATCTCGTTGGAGACTGCAGGGTTGTTCCCCGTGGCCATCCAGACGTTCCGGATCGGGATCCGCACGTTCGAGGAGACGCCCAGGAGGCGGTCCTCCCAAACGTCGGCGGTGAGCGCCGCGGCCAGCGCAGACGAGTCCAGGCGCCTGCGGATGTTGTCGAAGGCGATGATCTCGGGGGACTTCATCAGCGTCGAGGTCACCCGCTTCCTCCACTCGTCCTCGGTGGAGGCCTCGGTGATGATCGCCGGGTCCGCGCCAGAGACGAGCCGGCCCAGGACCTGGAAGATGAGCGAGGCACCGGATCCCGGGGTGGGCTTCTCGATCAGGTGCAGGGGCGTGGGCCCCTGGATCAGCTCCCTGGCGAAAGGCAGGATGAACATGCCCAGTGCGTTGGCGCGGTCCGGGGACCGGAGGCGATCCTCTGGCCCGTCGCCCACCTCGAGGAACGGGAAGTCCCCGATCAGGTCCTCGACCAGGAGGTCCCTGGCAGTCTCGATCTCGGGCCAGGTCGGGTGCTGCGGTACCGGTGGCACCTCGAGCCCCGCGGGCACGTAGTAGGTGCGCGTCTCCTTGTCGTACCCTGCCTGGTCAACGATCCTCCCCGATGGAGCCATGATCGGCGCGCTGATGGTCCTGTTCAGCGGGGGCAGATTGCGCGGGTCCCCGGCCACCAGGCACTGCGCCACGTCCAGCGGGGCCTTCGCATCCTTCCTCTCGGGCGGGTCGTTCTTCTTGCTGCCGGGCTTCCAGCTGTACCAGCGGGCGGCGCGGGCCATCTGCTCCCGCATCGCATGCGCGGTCTGGTGCTCGAGGACCGTCAGGCCCCCGGAGTCATGGATCACCGCGGCCACAGAGGTCCCCACGTGGAAGAGCTTCGGAGGGTGGTTCGCAGCCTCGAGCGCGGCCCAGGCCTGGTCGATGATCTTGGCCAGGTCGTCCTGCCCTGCGTGGAGCGCCGGTCGCTCGATGGCGTTGGGGTTCGGCGGGACCACCCGGAGGTACGCCGGAGGCTCGGGCGGCGGTGGCGGCTCCTCGGCGACTGCCTCGGCTGCCGCGGGACTCGGGCCCGGTGGCGGGCCCTCTCGGTCCACGTAGCCCGGCGCGTCCCCGTCACCAGGTGGAGGCGGCGCATCCTGCGGCCAGCTCCCCGGGCCCTTGTTCTCACGGCGCAGGGCCCGGGCCGACTCCGAGTAGTCCCCGTCGAAGTCCAGGGTCGTCAGCAGGGCGAAGGGTGAGTACGCGTGCCCGTCCTCGAGGAGGTGGGCCCCGGTCGAGAACACGTAGAAGGCGTTGGGCACGTGGTTCCAGGTGGCAGAGATCCCCCCGCGGTCCTTGCCCGGGCGTCGCCAGCCCTCCTCCTCGCCGTGCCTCCGGATGCACTGCCAGCCGTGCGCGGTGAGCACCGCGCGCCAGTCCCCGGAGCGGTTGAACTCGTCGCCCGGGCGGTCCCCGTCGATCCCTGGTGAGCGGTCCCCGGTCGGCGCCGGCGCGTCGGTCACCACCGAGGCCCGCGTGAACGACCTGGAGATCTGGATCAGGTCCGCGCGCTCCTGCGCGGTGATGACGGGGAGCTGCTCGAGGTCGCCCTTGAGGATCCTGTAGCCTGGGCTCGGTGCCGCGACCACGTAGCCTCCCTCGGCCTTCGTCTCGACCAGCGCCTTGTGCTTCTCGTCCAGGGATCCGACTGCCAGCTTCTGGCTGCCCGGTACCGGCGCCTCGCAGCGGTAGAGGACGTGGCAGCGCCCGCGCATCGTGCGCTCGACCACCAGGCGGGCGAAGAGCGCGGGGTCCAGCTCCTTGACCTGGTCGGCCCAGGGCTTCACCAGGTCGGCGTCGTCGATGTCGATGATCTCGAGGTTGCCCGAGATGGCCCCGCCGATGATCCCCAGGGCAGTCGGAGGGCTCGGGTGGTCGAACCAGCCGCGGACCTCATCCTCGGTGACCGGGGCCCGGGTCCACGGCTCCCACACTGGCTTGCCCCCCTCGTCGCGGGGCAGGAAGCGGAAGGCGGGGTTCTTGTTCGGGAGCTCACAGGGCAGGACTGAGATGCCCGCCTGAAGGTACGAGAGCGCGGCCTCGAGGAGAGGGTCGTCCTGGACCGTCATGTTGGCTCGCCCCTGCGCAGATCGTCTGTTTCCGGAGCGGAGATGCCAACGAGCTCGGCGCCCTCCCGGCCATCCGGCCCCCCGGCTTGCACCACCAGGCGGAATCCTGCAGCGGCCCAGGAGCGCGCGCCATACATGGCCCAGCTCGGCAGCGTCAACCCGTCCGGTATGGCCCGGGCCAAGTCGGCCGCGGCTACCGCGTCCACGTCCAGGCCTCGAGACTGCAACCAGCATGGCGGGTCCGCGTCCTGGGGTCCCTCCCAGGCGGCAGAGTCTACGACCACGGCATCGGCCCACAACGCGGCCAGCTCCGCGGCGTCGGGCCGCACGGGTCCAGGCTCTCGGTGGCGTCTAGACAGGGGGGCAGGCTTCCGCGGCCTTCGCGACGAGCGCCGCCCTTGCGCAGGCTCAGGAATCCGCGGGCTCCGTTCCCCATCAGCCAAAGCGTGCCGAACGGTGTAGCGTGCCTCCCAGGGAGTGAATTCCCTGTCCGTCGGGCAGCTCTGTAGCAGAGCGCCCTCGGCCTCGTCACGGCTCAGGAGCCCGGCCCCGACAAGCTGACCCAGCCCGTACGCGGAGCTGTTCAAGGTGTTGTTCCGAGCACCAGGCCCGGCCCCCGCTACAGCGTCACAGGCCCCCAAGAGAGCGGCGTTAACGTACCGCCGCAGCATCTCGCACCGCGCCGGCCGCTTGGCGGACGGTTTCCTCGGATGTAGAGCCGGCCAAGTGCGCTTCGATCCAGGCGGACACGTCCTCGGGCCGATAGGCAACGCGACCCAGCCGGTTGCCTCCCATCCTCACGTAACGCGGCCCCGAGCCGCGCATTCTCCAGGTCCGTAATGTTTGCAGGCGGATCCCCAGGGCCGCGGCCGCCTGCTTGCTCGAAATAAGGGTCTGCATCGGTGGACCTCCTGCGGACGTGGTAGTGCCCGCCTGAGTCCGAGCGTCGCACGGGGTACTAGCGCTTGGATATTGGGGTACTAACCCGAAGGTCTGGGCAACAAACTCACCGCCTCCGGGGACCTCTCTTGAGCTCCGGAATCTCCAGGTCTAGGAAGTCAGCAAGATCGTCGGTGTTGTCGTAGATCGTTGTTCGGTCCGGCTTCGGACATCCCTGCTTGGGCTTAATCTGATCCCGAATCGTCCCGGGGGACCAGGTCGGACCATCCTTGACCTCAGGGACCACTCTCAAGACAAGCCAGTCGAACGCATCCTTCCGGAACACGCCTATCTTGGGGTCGCGAAGAGGCGACGGTCCATTGCAGTATTCACCGTCCAGGTCGATTGCGTCCCTGAAAAACCGTCCAATGGAGTCCTGTTCCGGAGCCTTCGGGATCCAGCACGCACCGGCCTCAATCTGGTCAAGATAGACCTCCAGCTTCCTGTGAAAGCGCTTCTGGATGCGATCATATGCTTTGGTGCGGGATTCCTCTTCCCAGGGGTTCCAGCCGTCCTCGAATTCGAACAGGCGCGACCATGGGAACAGAGGAGTCGGGGCGTCCAAGCGCGCCCCGGCCTCTGCGAGGATCCGGATGAACCTGTTGACCGCGGCGACCTCCGCTTCCGTCTCGAAGCCCTCCGGGATCGCTCTGTGAAGGAGGACTTCAGCCTCAAGCTCGAAGACCGGATGTCGGTCGCTCCGTGCTCGTGCAGCTTTCTCTGGGTCCGTGCTTGACAGCTTCCCGGAGCTGTAGAGAGGGAACTGCCCCATCTCCACCCTTCCCTCCGGCGCCTGACTTGACAGAACCTCGAGGCCCCGGTCCATCGAAGGGAACCATTCAAGGTGCGGTCGATACGGGGCCTCCAGGTACAGGTGGGCAAAGTGCTCGGGCCAGTAGTTGTCACTGTCCTGGGTACAGCGAAGACGCCAGGATTGGGCCCACGCGTGCACAAGATCCTTGGCCGCCTGTGGGCTCCGACGCCACGGCGACACGAACCAGAAGGGATCTCCTGGGTCGGGTGGCGGTGAAAGCTCCCGGTAGCGATCCGTACAGAAGCGCAGGTCCTCCAGGCACTGGGAGCGCAGGTCCTCCAGGCGCTTCCAGAAGAACAGACACGCGTCCCTCCGTCCGAACCGACCCTCCCCCTCTGGCGGCTCGGTCTGGGACTGTCGCTTCCGTGGTGTCATCCCTCACCCTCCCCCTCTCCGTTGCCGTTGGCCTTGCGGCGCAGGGGCAGGATCACGGCGTCGCGGGCCTCCAGGCCCTTGCGCAGATCGTCCAGCCCGAGGGGGGCATAGTGGCGCTCGGTGACGCGGATGTCCGAGTGCCGGAGGAGCTTCGACGCGACGTGGAGGCCAGCGCGGCGCGCGACGTGGAGACCGAAGGTACGGCGGAGATCGTGGATATGCACCCCGTCCAGCTCCGCGGCTTCCTTCAACGCCTCCCATGGCTTCTTCAGGTCCGAGCGGTGGTTGTCCGGGTCCCGCCCGGGGATAACCCAGGGCCCGAGCCTGGGGATCGTCCGCAGCATCGCGGCCGTGCTCGGTGCCAGGGGGAGGAGCTGCGGCCGGCCGCTCTTCGTGGTCGGGAGGCGCCAGGTCGCAGCGTCAAGATCCAGATCCTCCCACCGGGTCCGCAGGACCTCGGACAAGCGCGCTCCCGTTTCGATCAGCATCGTGAACGCCGCGCGGACGTGGGGTTCCTCCACAGCGTCCACGGCCTCCAGGAGCCGGGTCAGTTCGTCGTCTGACAGCACCCGGTCCCGGGGGGGGTTCTCGGGGTTGGGCTTCACCTTCATTGCCGGGTTGTCCGGGATCTTGTCCTCGCGCCACGCGGCTTGCAGACAGGCCCGCACGGAGGCAAGCCAGCGGTTCGCGTCGATCCGCTTGCCGGCCACGGTCATCGAACGGAACACCTTGCGCACGTCCTCCACGGTGAGGGAGTCCAGGGTGCGGGAGCCCCAACGCTTAACGGCCATTCCGAGGTATCGCTTGTCGTTGCGGACGCTCTTCTTTCGCTGCTCCACGTCCTCCAGGTAGGTATCGGACCAAGCCTTGAATGTGGGGACAGCCTTCCGGCGCGTCCGTTCCTCCCGGGGGTCCTCACCGCGAGCCACCGCGCCCAGGATATCCCCGGCGCGTCTCCGGGCCTCCTCGGGTGAGATCGGACCGTAGGGGCCGATGGTTATCTTCACGCGCGGCTTCTTTCCGTACTGGACGAAGAACACCTTGCGGCCCGATGCATAGACCGACACCCCGAACCCCTTCAGCTCTGAATCCACGTACCGCTGCCGCCCGGAGCTCGGGACAGGGAGGGAGTCTACAACCCGCTTCAGGAGCTTCTTGTCACCCATTGACGCCTCCTCGGTGGACCCGCTATTCGAAAGTCAGCAGGGCCAGGGTTCCGGCTTGCGATCCCACCCGGGCCTCACCAGGGCCTCACCCTGGAAGAGATCCACGCAGTCAGGATATCAACGCCTCACTCCCTGTTTGTCGCATGGTTACTAGGGGTTGTCAACGGATAGCAGGGGCACGCCGACTAGGTAATCCTGCGATTCGTAATCAGCAGGTCGGGAGTTCGAATCTCCCCGTTGGCTCCAATCATTTCAACACGTTAGGCTCTGTTTTCTGCCCCTTCATGTACCCCAAAATCGGCTTGGGTGTCAGCCTGGGTGTCAGAATCCGGGACGATTCGGATGTCCTCGGTAGGGTCGAGGACTGGCGTAGTGCCGGTAGGTTTGGCCCATCTGTTTTCTCCCCGTTTCCTCTGGGAGTGCCTCAATCTCCAAACCTTGAGCCTATCTCCAGCCCCCTCCTCATCGCACGCAGCGTGCGGATTTCCCGCACTACGCGCTCCTGCACACTTCGCATCAAGGGTTATGGGACCTATCGTA
>JBDRIT010000152.1:0-2822 GCA_043815665.1 Pseudomonadota bacterium | reverse complement strand
CGGCGCTCCTGGCCGCGACCCCTGCGCTCCCGGGCCTCCTCCTCACCCACCGCTTCCCCGTGGCCCGCTGGAAGGACGCGGTCCGCGCGTTCCTGGACAAGGGACGCTCCGGGGCGATCAAGATCGTGCTGGAGCATTGACCGAGAGCGCTGTGGGATTTCAGATCCGGCGGAGCGCGGCGAGGATCGGGGCCAGGTCCATGTCGGGGTGCTTGCGGCGGACGTGGGCGCGCAGCGCGTCGTCGTTCCCGGGGTCGTACTCCCGGCGGATCAGGTCCCGGGCCCGGGGGCCGATGCGGTAGCCGAAGCGCCGGGCGTGGGCGACGACGCGGACCATGGAGTCCTGGACGCCCAGGGGGTGGACGTAGTTGATCTCCACCTCCTGATCCCGCACCCCCTCGAACGCGCCGCAGGACACGATGCGTTTGCGTCGCAGGTCGTAGCAGCCCGACGAGGTGTTGAGGTCGATTGCGCCGAGGGTCGCGTCCAGGGTCACCGGGAGCTCTGGGTGATCCAGGTACACGAACTTCCGGGAGAAGGGAAAGACCTCGAACTCGAGGTCTCCCTTCACCTGGACATACTGGACGCTCCCGAACTCGAAGACCTGCGGCTCCCCGAGGCCGGACATGCGGACCCGCCCGATGAGCTCGTCCAGGTCGATCCGCTCCTCCCCGTCGTCGAGGAAGATGTCCAGGTCCGCGGGCCTCGGGCGCGTGCATCCCTCCAGCACGTACCGAAAGACGTCCCGGGGGGGCCCCCCGAAGACGTAGAGATCCTGCTCGAAGGCCCAGAGGAGGCGATCCAGAGCCTCACGACAGGGCGTGAGGTAGGCCTCCATGGGCGCGACGAACTCCGGGTCCGTGAACACCCGGCTCACGGGGATGCCCCGCTCACGCCGGATCTCGTCCCACGTGATCATGGAGTGACTCCTACTCGCCGGGGGCTTTTCTGTCCCCTGTACGGATGATCTCGATGGTGCCGCCGGCATCCCCGGCTTCGCCGGCCCCCTCGAGGGCCTTCGCCTCCTCGACGTTCTTCTTCTCGAAGGTCTCCCGGATGTCGTTCTCGCGGATCCCGCGCAGCTCCTCCTGCATCTTCCAGATCTGGTCCTGGCGCTGCCAGACCTCGGTGTGCCGTCGGCTGGAGAGGGCCTCCATCTCGAAGGCCCGCTTCGCGATCTCCTTGGCCACCGCAGGGATCGACTCGAGGCCGAAGTACTGCCCGCCCCGGATCTGGAGCCCCTTGGGGCCCGGACCGCCGACGGCCGCGGTGACGCCGAAGGCGCCGAACATGGCCCGAAGGACCTCGAACTCCTCGGTCTCGAGGCGTGTCCGGGCGTCCTCGATGGACTTCTCCGTGTCCTCGATCTCCTTCTTCTTGTCGGTCCAGGCCTGGGAGTAAGGGGCCTCGTCGGGCCCGGGGGCGATCTCCGCGGCGCTTTCCATCCGTCCAGCGAAGCTGGCGAAGGTCATGTAGCCGACGAGGGCCATGTCCATCATCCAGGCCGCGTTGGCATCGGTCTTCGTGAACAGCGCCTCCAGCTCCCCGTTGCCCATGGACCCGGGCCAGTCCCCGCCGCCGCCCTTCACGACCCGGTCGATGAAGGCCGTGTCCGTGGTCGCAACGAGGTAGCCGTCCACCGCCTTCACGTAGACCGTGCGCCACTCGGGGACCACGAGCTCCCAGCCGCCGTCCACCGCCTTGACCCGCTTCGCCACCTTCGGATGCGCGGCGATCTTCTCCAGCAGCGCGGCGACCTTCGCTGGGTCCTTGATGCCGACGTACGCGCCGCCCTCGAGCTCCCTGAAGGACTCCGGGGGGTCGGCGCGGGGCAGGAGCTTCCCGCCCATGTAGAGGCCCATCTGGCCGTCCAGGAGGGCGAGAATGTCCTTTGTGGAGTCCACGCCCAGCAACGTCCGCGCACCCTCCTCGACCTCGGACCACTCCGTGCTCTCCGTGGCCAGGAGCTTCTCGAAGAGCGCCCGGTAGGTCGCGACGTCCACCGTCGCGCCGGCCAGGAACCAGGGCTTCCCGGAGACCACCTTGGTGATCAGCGGCCGCCCCTCGGACTTGCCGAAGAGCTCGATGACCATGCCGCCGTCCACCGAGGCCACCGCGTGGGCGTTCACGGAGTTCACGCCGATCTCCGCACCCAGGGCCACGGCCCCCAGGCCGCCCCAGAGCTTGCGGGCGAGGTCCGCCTCGGCCTCCTGTCGCTTCTGGTAGCGCTTCTGCCAGGCGGACTCCTCCTCGACCTGTTTCGTCAGCCGCTCGATCTCCGCCGGGTCCGCGTTCTGCTCCCTGGCGTTCTTCAGCTCGGTCTCGGCCCAGCTGCTGGACTGCGCCCGCATCTTCGTGCCCTGGCCGAGCACCTGGTCGACGAGGGTGGCGACGTCCAGGTAGAGGGCGCCGTCCCGCCCGGACTCCAGGGCACCCACGAGGGACTTGAAGCGCTCCACCTCGAGGATGGAGCCGGCGCGATCCGTGGAGGCGATCCGGCGCGCGTAGCCCATGGCCTCCTCGTCGCCGTCATCGGAGAACACCAGGAACGCGAACTCCCCGCGGAGCACGACCTTGACCTCCCCCTCCCCCCGGAAGGACAGGATCAGCGCGTCCCCCATGGTCTCCGGGGTCACGGTCTCCTTGGCCAGCCCGGCCAGCTTGTAGACGGTCACCTTGAACTTCTCCGGGTCCGTCAGCCGGATCCAGGCGACGCCGGCCTCCTCCTCCCAGCTCAGCCACGCGAAGCCGATGGGTGCCTTGGGATCCACCCCGATGGCCGGGAGGTTGGCGAAGTCCAGGATGTTGTGCCCGACGAACTGC
>JBDRIT010000151.1:0-8527 GCA_043815665.1 Pseudomonadota bacterium | reverse complement strand
GGCCGCAGTCCTCACAGGAGAAACCAGCGGGCCATCGTAGCCACTCCAGGTAGTCCAGGCAGTCAGCATCAGTCCGGAACCACGACTGGAACTCACCCAAGGACCTCGGATAGTGCGTGCCGGCGCGAGGAGCATCCATTGCCCAGCATACGCCAAGTCCGGTTAGATGGATACCCCAGACCTGGCTTATGCGGAGCTCCGCATAAGCCAGATTCTCAAGGATGAGCTGCGAACGGTCGGCGTAGAGGCCCCGGATCGCCACGAGCAACATCTGCATGATTTGGAGCGTGACTGCGGCAAGGTTCAAGGTGGACTCCTGATGGTTCAACCTGGCCAGTATTCTTCGCTCGCACGTATCACCATCAGCGTCACTTGTTCCGTATGCTCCGGAGGTACTGCTCCAACACGGCGAAGGCTTCGTTGGCGTTCATCTCCATCCCTGTTTCCTCGGCCAGGGCAACGAAGGGCTGTGCCCAGTTCTCTGGCGGCGGAGGGAGGGTTTCCGCTGGCAGCGAGTGGCTGTCGCGGCGTGAAAAGGTTGCATCGATCGCGTCAACAAGACGGTCGCGGTACAGGTCGAACCGCCGGATCATCAGGACCATGTCCACCAGGTCCTTGACCCTTGAATTGGGACGAGGCCGATCCGGCATAGTGTAGGCGTGCAGCTTCTCCGCGAACTGCTGCTCTTTCGAGATGCAAGTGAAGACCGGTGCCGGGATGCCTGCGAAACCGAGCCAGTCACGGCCGGTCAGCAGGTCAGTGGGTTCGAGAAGCGGATCGCCGATGCCGATGTCAACATGGAACTTGACGAAGGTACGGCCAGCCAGCCTGGCATCGACGGGGAATCGTGCTCCTCCGTATGGCGCTGCATCGATATCGAGCGTTGCAGATTCGACGACGAAGTCGAAGAAGTCACCGGCGTCCAGATTGCCGAGTCTTTGCAGTTCTACCTGGAGTTGCCTGGCAATCGTGGCGCCAGGAGGAAGGTTGGCCGGAGTGCGTAGGCTGAGGTCGACGTCCCGAGTGGTCCTGGCCTCTTCGTATCGAAGCTGAAGCGCGTATCCTCCCTTGAGAGCCCACGGGCCACCCTGGTCAGCGAAGATGCGGGCCAGTAGACGGTCGAAGGCGACCTGGCGCCTGACACGCATGAGCTCCTCACCCTGCTCCTCCGCGTGCCGGCGCAGTCTCGTTTCGAGGGCCTGTCGGAAAGCAGCGGGAGTTGCGTAGGTGCGTGGGGCGTCGGTCATTCGGCGTCAACCTCTATGGGACTGAGGAGACCAGCGTCGAGAGCCTTCCGGACTTCCGCGATTGTGATGAGTCCCCTGTCCATGCCCTGCTTGATTCCATCCTGCAGGATCCCGGGATGCACTTCGCCGGATTGGAGGAGATCGACGATGGCGCGCAGCGGCCGGGTCACACAGTAGCCTTCCATCTCAATGATGTCGGTTACAGGGAGATCCTGCCAGTGCAGAACGAGGATCTTCGGGATTGCGCTCCGGCGACGGAACTTCATCGGGACCGACATATGCAGCTTCGCCGGCTGCAGGTCGGTCAGCTCGTGGATGGAGAGCGCGGTCTGGTGCGAGTACACCCCCACCGGAACATCGTCTACCCCTCGGGACCAGAGGCTCCACAGCGCGAGATCCGGCCGCTCCGTATTGGGGTAGTCGACCAGTTGGTAGACCCCACGGGCCTTGCGGAGCCAGTTGCCGGATTTCACATGGTAGACGCGGGCGGCATCGGAGTAGCCGGCCTCGCCGGCCTGCTTCGCGGTGAACAGGCCCTGCTGCTGCCCGGCAGTTGTAAGCAGCCTCCGGTACGATTCCTTTGCTGAGCGCCCCACTGTTGCCTCCCTGTCTGCCGCGAGTATCTCTTGGCCGCCAGACCAAGTCAACACGGAACCCAAAATATTTTTAGGATGCGTGTCGGCGCAGACTGAGTAAGCAGCACAGATGCTCAAATTAGTTGAGGGTCCGTGTCGAGAAAAGGTAGTGGGATACCACGCGGGTACATCCGTGTTCGGATAAGCACCTAAGTAATTGAAATGGGCCATGGTTTCTGATCTTCTTGGGGTTACCACACCATCAAGGAGATCATCGCCATGGCCCGTACTCCAGGAAATACCACACTCGCAGATCGCCTGAGCCGGTAAGAACTTTCATCCGTGTTTCTTGCCTCCAGGCCAAGTGCCGGAGGTCCGGTTCTGGGGTGTCAACCTGCGGACGGTCTGCGGACGGTTGGGGGATGCCTGTTTTCTACCCAGGTGGCGGCCGGGCATGAAGGCGGCGCGAGCCCGGTCCAGGCTCTTATGCGGAACGTGGGAACCTACCGCTCCGATGCAAAGGGAGAACCCGCAAGACCATCCGCGAGTGGCGGATGGCGTCGACCAGGAACCATCGGAGCCTGGAAGACCTCGCGAAGCTCGTGAACCCGGTGGTGCGGGGCTGGACCAACTACTACGCGCGGTATTATCCGTCGAAGTGGAAGACGGTCTTGCGCCATCTGGACAGGGCTCTCGTGGCATGGGTCTGTCGGAAGTTTCTCCGATTCCGATGCCGCGAGCGGGCAGCTACCTATTGGTTGGGATGCATAGCCCGGCGAGACCCAAACCTGTTTGCCCATTGGCAGCTTGATGTACGACCTGCGGCTGGGACAGGAGGAGCCGGATGAGGCGAGAGTTTCACGTCCGGTTCTGTGAGGGCCTGGGGGTGCGATTCCCCCGGGCTACTCGACTTAACCAGCGTAGCCAGATTTAACCAGCGTAGTCTGACTTTACCAGCGAGTGAAATCAACGACCCCCAGCAACGACGTAGGGTGCATTGCACCTTCACACGGTGGAAGTCACTTGGTTCCCTGCGACCTCAGCAGCCGTCGTCGTTTCCCGTGGGGCTCACGAGGTTGCCGACGGTGAGGCCTGCGAGGAACGCTTCGACCAGGCTCGTGCAGAGCTGGGGGTTGTTGCTGATCTGCAGGATGCTGCCCACGGTCTGGAGGGCAGTGAAGCCGGAGAGGTTCGTGAGCACGTCGTTGCCGTTGACGTGCATGCTGTAGGTGACCTCGGCCAGGCCGTTGAGCCCGGAAATGTCTGTCAGCGCGTTGTTGAAGTTGATGTCCAGGAAGGCCACCGGTCCGCTGAGGTTGTTGAAGCCTTCGATGAGCGGGAGCGCGTGGTTGCTCTTGATCTCGAGCTGCTGGACAGCGGCCAGGCCCGCCAGGCCCGCCAGGCTGGTCAGCGAGGCGTTGCTGAAGAGGCTGAGCTTGGTGCCCACGGCGACCGGCCCGGCGAGTCCGTCCACGTCCTGGAGGGCCGGGTTGTGTTGGATGGTGACGGCGCCGGACACCGACGCCAGGCTGGAGAGGCCGGAGAGCTGCGCCAGCGCCAGGTTGTTCTGAATGTGCAGGGTTCCGGTGATCGAGGTCAACGCAGCGAGGCCTCCGAAGTCAACCAGCGCGGGGTTGGACAGGACGGTGAGGTCGCCATCCAGGGACACGAGACTGGACAGGCCGTCCAGCGCCGCCAGGGCGTCGTTGGACCAGATCAGGAACTCCCCGGCCACGTCGCTCAGCGCGGAGAGGCCAGTCAGGTCCGGGAGCTGGTCGTTGTTGTAGAGGGTCAGGTCCCCGGCCACCGACGTGAGGCCCGAGAGACCCTCGAGGCTCGTGAGCTGGGTGTTGTGCTGGATGACGAGGTCCCCTCCCACCGCGGTGAGATGCTCCATGCCCGCCAGGGAACTCAGCTGGGACGTGATGACCAGGTCCCCGGTGATCTCTGTGCACAGGGAGAGCCCGCCGATGTAGGACCCGTCCACGATCTCGTAGTCCCCGTCGCAGATCACCGGGCCGCAGTCGTCCACGTCCGGGTCGTCGGTGTCGATGTGACCGTCGCAGTCGTTGTCGACGCCGTCGCAGATCTCCTCCGCGCCGGGGTGGGCGGCGTCTTCGTGGTCGTCGCAGTCGTCGCAGCTCCAGTGCCCGTCGCCGTCGTCGTCGTTCTCGGAGGGGCCGGTCCAGATCCGCATGGAGTACCCGAAGTCCGCCGTCGGGAATGCCTCGGAGTAGGTAGGGACCCCGGCGCCATAGACCGCGCTGAGCATCTCTCCCCAGCCCGCGTCCTCGCTGGGGGCCCCGCCGTCCACGTCGCCCCAGTCCACGTAATAGGACTTGCTGGAGTTGACCACGAACGCGTAGTAGCGGCCTGCGGTCATGTGCACCTCCAGGGGGACGGACTCGTGCCAGGACATGCTGGTGCTGCCGGAGTCCGTGTGCTCGTTGAGGATCCGGTAGTAGGTCCCGTCCTCTTCGTCCGCCTCGTACACGGTCCAGTAGAGCCAGGCGCTGGACCCCGCTTGGTCCATGCGCAGCGCGAACTTCGTGAGGATCGTGTCCTCCAGGGCCAGGAACTTGTTCCCGTAGAACTGGTTGGACGGCGCGTAGATGTCGTCCACGTCCCCGAGCCATTCGAAGAGGTCAGTATACTCCAGGGCCCCGTCGCAGTCCGTGTCCACCCCGTCGCAGAGGGCCTCGGCCCCCGGGTACACCGTGGGCTCGAGGTCGTCGCAGTCATCGTCGGTCAGGGTCCCGTCACAGTCCGCGTCCAGGCCGATGTCCCCCAAGAGCGGATCTCCGTCGTCACAGTCCACGGACCCCAGCGCACCGTCGCAGTCCCCGTCAAGGGCGATCGCGCCGAGGCTCGGATCGGCGTCGTCACAGTCCTCCGCAGTCAACGCACCGTCGCAGTCTGCGTCGGTGGCGGGGAGGTCGGGATCCTGGTCATCGCAGTCGTCCTCGGTCAGGACCCCGTCGCAATCTGCGTCAAGGGCCTGGGCCCCCATGTCCGGATCTCCGTCGTCGCAGTCGTCCGCTGTGAGGACCCGGTCGCAGTCTCCATCCAGGGCCACGTCCCCGAGGGTCGGATCCTCGTCGTCACAGTCCGTCGCGGTGAGCGCTTGATCACAGTCCATGTCCTCCGCGACGATCGTGGACGTCGGGTTGTCGTCGTCACAGTCCGCGCAGTGCATCGTCCCGTCGTCGTCCTGATCCTCTTCACTCAGGTTGAAGGTGCTCACCCGAACGTTGGTGACGAAGCTGCTGCTAGCGGAGAAGGTCCCGCTGTCCTCGAGCTGGCTGTTGTATCCGCTGAGGCCGCCGCTGAGTTCACCCCAGGTGGTCGCGGAGGGAGGGGCTGCTTCGTCGGTCAAGGCCCCCCAGGAGAAGGTCGCGGAGGGAGAGCCCCAGCTCACCAGGAGCGCGTAGTCCGCGTCCTGGTGGATGGGAACAACCAAGGGACCGGACGGATGCCAGGCTGCTGCGTCGCCGGCCGCAGTGGTGGTGCCCTGGAAGATGCGCGTGAAGGTGTCCCCTGCGGACGCTTCTCGCTCGTACACATGCCAGGTCAGGATCTGGTCGACCGTCGCGTCCAGGTGGATCTCGTAGCCCGTGAGCAGGACGTCATCCTCCGCGTGGAAGAGGTCCCCCCGGTACCGCCCCGCCGCGGAGGAGCTGCCAACCAGGAGGGACCACTCAAAGGTCGGCGCCCAGATGAGGCTCTCGTCGCAGTTGTTGTCGTTCCCGTCACAGAGCTCCTTCGCACCTGGGTACACCTCGGGGTCTTCATCGTCGCAGTCCAACGCGGTGACCACGCCGTCGCAGTCTCCGTCCTCTGCCACCGCGCCGAGGTCCGGGTCCGTGTCATCGCAGTCCTCCGCGGTGAGGACGCCGTCGCAGTCCCAGTCCTCCACCACCAGGGTGGAGTTGGGATCCATGTCGTCGCAGTCGTCATCGAAGACCGCGCCGTCACAGTCAAAGTCATCGATGGGAGGCAACGCGGGATCCCCGTCATCACAGTCGCTCCCGGTGAGGACGCCGTCGCAGTCCCCGTCCTCAGCGAAGTCGCCGAGGAGCGGGTCATCATCGGCGCAGTCGTCCCCGAGGAGCGCGCCATCGCAGTCCCCGTCCAGGGCCGAGTCGCCGAGGTCGGGATCGTCGTCGTCGCAGTCCGCGCAGGCAATGACCTCGTCCTGATCCCCGTCGGTCTCCTCGTAGCCCGTGGTCACCCTGATCCGCGTGAGAGATGACCCCGGCTGAAAGGACGAGCCCACGCCCGATGCCGTGCCGAGGAGCTCTCCCCAGCCAGTGTCCCGCTGGGTCGGGGTCGAGTAGGCGATCGAGCCGAAGCGCACCTTCGACTGCGAGAAGGTCACCCGCAGGACATAGTGCCAGTCCGCGTTCATCAGGATGTCGAGCTTTCCGGAGTCATACCACTTGAAGTCGTTGCTGTCAGAGAGGGTGTTGTGCGCGTGGACCTCGGTGAAGGGGCCGGTCTCCGAGGGCCCCTCGAACACGGTCCAGTGGAGGGACTTCTCGCCGTTGGCGTTCACCTCGACGCCGAACCCCCGCAGGTGGACGCTCTGATCCACCCGGAACATCCCGCTGGAGGCCGTCGCGATGTTGTTGGTCGACGGCGTCCCCGACGCGTACTGGTAGGTGAGCAGGCTCAGGTTTCCGTCGCAGTCGTTGTCCACGCCGTCGCAGACCTCAATCGCACCAGGATGCACCTCTGGATCCTCGTCATCGCAGTCCGCGTCGTTCTGACTGCCGTCGCAGTCCAGGTCCAGAGCAATCGAACCCACCTCCGGATCCGAGTCGTCGCAGTCCTCCAGGAGGGGGACGCCGTCCTCGTCCACGTCGATGGGGTCACAGGTGATCCCGTCCCCTGAGTAGCCGAGGTCGCAGACACAGATCGGCGGCGCCTCCGGGTCCTCGGGCGCCATGCAGGTGGCGTGCCCGTCGCAGCCGCCGTTGTCTTCCAGGCACAGGTCGATGTCCGCGCAGGTGGGCGGCCCGCCCTCGTTGTCGGTGCAAGTCCAGAAGGCTGCGTCACCGCAGCCGCCGTTCTCCGTCGCGCACTCGTCGATGTCCGCGCAGGTCGGCGGCCCGCCGTCGTTGTCCGCACAGGTCCAGAAGGCTGCGTCGCCACAGCCGCCGTTGTCTATCGCACATTCGTCGATGTCCGCGCAGGTCGGCGGCCCACCCTCGTTGTTGGTGCAGGTCCAGAACATCGCGTCGCCGCAGCCGCCGTTGTCCGTCGCGCATTCGTCGATGTCCGTGCAGGTGGGGACCGCGCCCGGGTTGTCCGTACAGATCCAGAAGATCACGTCCCCGCAGCCGCCATTGTCCGTCGCGCACTCGTCGATGTCCGTGCAGGTGGGCGCTGCCCCCTCGTTGTTCAGGCAGATCCAGAAGGCCACGTCCCCGCAGCCGCCGTTCTCCGTCGCACACTCGTCGATGTCCTCGCCGCAGTCCTCCCCTGTGTACTCGTCGGGGCAGTCGCAGGAGTGGCTGGCGACGCCGTCGATGCACATGCCGCCGTGCTGACACGGGTTGGGCTGGCAGTCGTCGATATTGGTCTCGCACCCCGGGCCCTCGAAGCCCTCGGGGCAGACCACCTCAACGCACTCGCCGTCCTCGCAGACCTCGGTGTCCTCGCAGACCTGGGTGACCTGGAACGCGCTCCCGTCCTGGGTGCAGGTCTCTACGGAGTTTTCATCCGCGCAGCGCGTCTCCCCTGGCTCACAGACTGGCGGAGTGGTGTCCTCGGGCGGAGTGGCGTCCTCGGACGGAGTGGCGTCCTCGGGCGGAGTGGTGTCCTCGGGCGGAGTGGTGTCCTCGGGCGGAGTGGTGTCCTCGGGCGGAGTGGTGTCCTCGGGCGGAGTGCTGTCCTCGGGCGGAGTGCTGTCCTCGGGCGGAGTGCTGTCCTCGGACGACATGACGTCCTCGGGCGACATGACGTCCGAGGGCGACGCTGCATCCTCCTTGGAGACGACGATGTCCGGAGTCCCGGAGGGTCCCCCGCCGCCCGCGCAGCCCATCACGAGCGCGGTAAATGTGATGATGATGTGGGTTCTCATGTGCAGATGATATCCCGGAGGTGTGAACTCGGCAACGCCGCTGATGCTGGACATGAGCCCGTCGAAGTCCCTCCGTCCCCCCCAGTCCGAAGCAAAGCGAACAACCTTCCCCCTGTGGAGGGGCTTTGAAGCTGAGTTGAGCGGACCAAGTTCCGCTCGTACGAAACAGACACCCTCTGGGTGCAGCACCGGTTCTTCCTCCCCGGTGGGAGCGGGCCCGACTCCGGGGCGTCGGTTCCGACATTCGTCTCGAGTTTATCGGCTCCTCGCGATCGAGGTTGGGTCAAGTGGACTCGGCAGAACACCCGACCTCCGCCGGAGGCGCAGCAACATGTACCGGTGGGGCACAGAGATGGACAGAACAGAACCGGGAGCTCGTCGGAGACCCTTCGAAGGTCGTAGAGCGAAGTAGGGTCGACCGGCCTCGAACCATCCGATTGGTCGCGCGCGCTGTAGCCAAGCGCACCGGCTTCGGCGGGGGTGCCCACGTGATCCGGTTCCATGGGAACCTTGGCCCCATGCGGACTTCGGCTCACGTCATGGCGCGGCCGTCGGGGGGGCCGAGTAGTCTGCGGATGCCCTCTCCACCGGTGATCTTGATGCGGACATGGGCTTCGGGG
>JBDRIT010000150.1:0-45481 GCA_043815665.1 Pseudomonadota bacterium | reverse complement strand
CCCGGTCTACCTCGAGGAGATCGACAAGCCGGGGAACCGGATGAAGGTCGACGAACCCGTCACGTGGAGCCTCCTCTTCACCCTCACCGGCCAATTCTGAGCCCGCCCCCGGGAGCAGCCCCATGACGAAAGCCGAACAATGGAAGGCCGCGGTCAAGGCGGTCCTCAAGCGCCTCGGCGTGGCCCTGAAGACCGGCCCTGCCGGCGCCCCGGGGCTCCTGGTGGTGCGGTTCCACTCCCCGGTGGACCGGGAGCGGGGCCTGGACATGATCCAGCGCGCCTACCGCCGGATCCCCTGGGACGTGGTGGACCTGGCCGACGACCAGACCGGCGCCCGCCTGTACAAGACCCTCACCACCGGGGAGCGCGCCCGCTACCTCCTGCTCTGGGGGATGCCCGGGGAGCCCCGGAGCATCCCTGACGAGTTCCTCTCCTCCCTGGAGCTGGGGCTGAAGGACGGCGGGCTGGGGCATCGGGTGGTGCTCTGCACCCTGGCCTCCGGGGTGAAGATCCTCGCGGACCGCGTGCCCGACGCCTGGGACGCGAAGCTCGCCTATCTGGCCTGGCCCCTCCAGCCCGGAGTGACCGAGACGGCCCTCGGCATCGACCTGGATGAGGAGGGCGGCGAGGGGGGCTCCGGCGGCAGTGCGATGGACGCGAACGAGACCCGCAAGCTCCTCGGACGCCTCGAGCAGACCGACTCGGCCCAGTACCTGATCAAGGTGGCCAAGAGCAGCATGACCGCCGGGGAGATGGAGAACGCCCGCATGCTCCTGCTGCGCGCGGTGGAGATCTTCTACGCGAACTCCGACCTGGAGGGCCTCGCCCGGACCTACCATCTCCTCGGCGAGGTCGCGTCGGTCCGCGCGGACCACCACGCGGCCCTGGAGTGGGTGGGGCAGGCCCTGGAGAACTGGCGTGTCGCAGACAGCCCCCGGGGCCTCTCCGAGACCCTGGCCTTCAAGGGCTTCCTGCACTACCAGACCGAGCAGCTCGATCGCGCGCTCAAGGCCTTCGAGGAGGCCATGGAGATCGACGAGGAGCTCCACGACGCGGTCCGCCTGTCGGCGGGCTACCGCCGCATGGCCATGGTCTTCGAGAAGAACCTCGAGCTCCATCGCGCCCGGGCCCTGTACGAGAAGTCCCTCGAGATCGAGCGGGGGCAGCACAACGACGAGGGGATCGCGCGGGTCTATCACCACCTGGGCCGCCTCGCGGAGCTGGACGAGGACTGGGAGCAGGCCAAGGAGCAATACCAGGCCTCCCTGTCCCTCAAGGAGGACCTCGGCGACGAGGCGGGCCTTGCGGCCACCTGGCACCAGCTCGGCAACCTGCACATCAAGACCCGGGAGCTGGACGAGGCGGTGGAGTGTTATCAGAAAGCCCTCCGCCTGGAGGTGAAGCTCGGGGACGGGGAGGGCCAGGCCCGCACCCTGGCCCAGCTCGGGCTGGCCCGGGTCGACCTGGAGGACCCCGAGGAGGCCCTGCGCGACCTGGTCCAGTCCTACAACCTCCTGCAGCGGCTCCGCTCCCCCCTGGCGGGAGAGGTGCTCTCCAAGCTCGAGGAGCTGCAGGACGTGATCCCCCCGGAGACCTTCAACGCGATCGTGCGAGGCACCGCCGAGGAGACCCCCGGGGAGTAGGCCGGAACCAGTGGACAAGGCCCCCCGCTCCAGTGTAGAGACGGGCGGACGAGAGGAGGATACGACATGCGCACGCTCCGGACCCTTCGGAACATCGCCCTGGCGGCGGTGCTCCTGACCGCGGTCGCGCTCCCGGGGGCCGTGCTGGGCGGCCCCATGGAGAACGCGGACATGCTCTTCGGGCAGGGGGAGGCCCTGGCGGGGCAGGGGCAGTGGCAGGAGGCGCTCAACCTCTACGTCCAGGCCTACCAGACCTACCCAAAGTCGAAGTACGTCTTCAAGATCGCGAGCGCCTACGTCAAGCTGGGGAACCTCCCACGGGCCCTGGACGCGTACCTGCTCTTCAACCAGTACGAGCCCAGCGACGAGGTCGCGAAGCGCATCGCGGACGAAGTGGAGAAGCTCGAGGGGATGCTCAAGCAGGAGTACGGCAAGGTCTTCGTCGCCTCCTCGCCCCAGGGCGCCTTCGTCTTCATCGACGAGATCTCGAAGCAGACCCAGTTCCACACCCCCGTGGTGCGCTGGCTCAAGGACGGACCGCACTCGGTGATGTTCCAGATGGACGGGCACCTGCCCCGGGAGATCAAGATCTCCGTGGAGAAGGGCGGCTCCCTCTCGATCTACGCGGGCCTCCGCCCCGCACGTTAGCCGAACGAGGGACCTCGTCGTTGCGCGCCCCGCTGATTCCTGTACACTTCAACGGGACCACCATGGACGGAAGATCGATGTCCAACGCGCGCGCAGTTCCGATCGTCCTGCTGGCAGCCCTCCTGGGCGCCTGCTCCCCTCAGCGGGTGATCACCTGCAGGCCAAACGAGGCCTACGATCCCGTCCTCAAGGTCTGCTACAAGTGCGACCCCGGCGAGAAGGTGAACCACACCACCGCGAAGTGCGTCCCCGACCCGAACTGGAACCCCCCCGCGGACACCACGGGCGAGGACACCCCGATCGTCGAGGACGTGGTGGCTCCCCCAGACACCGACGGCCTGGACGGAGCCGACGACGCCGATCTCCCGGACGCCGCGGAGCAGGTCGGGAATCCCGACGCGGTGCCTGCCGGTGCGGTGGGCGCTGCCTGCTTCCTGGACAAGGACTGCGACGAGGAGGCCGTCTGCTTCGACTGGCCCGGCGGCTACTGCACGGTCCTGGGCTGCACCGGCGCGGAGGGTTGCCCCGAGGGCGCCACCTGCCTCCCCCTCCTGGAGAACGGCACCGGCTGCTTCGACCGCTGCGCTGCCCCCGGAGAATGCCGACCGGGATACGGCTGCAAGGGGATCCCGAACGCCACAGGGGGCGCTGAGCTGATCTGCCACCCCGTGGGAGACGCGCACCTCCCTGCGGGCGCGACCTGCGAGGACCACGGCGACTGCGTGGGAGACCTCTCCTGCGTCCATCTGGGCGGCGGCTTCCGCTGCACCAAGGTGGGCTGCGACATGGAGACCGCCTGCCCTGAGGCCCACGCCTGCATCTGGCTGGGTTGGGTGAGCGCCTGCCTCCCCACCTGCGCGTCCACCGCGGACTGCGCGACGCTGGGCGATGCGCTGGCCTGTGAGGAGCGGGAGGATCTCTCGGAGAAGCCGGTGGACGTGTGTACGACCCCCTCGGCAGGCCTCCCACTCGGCAGCGCGTGCGCCTTCGCCGCCGAGTGCCAGTCCGGCGTGTGCAACCTCGCGGTGGTGGGGACCTGCTCCGACTCGGGAAAGCCCTGCTCCTCGGACCAGTCCTGCCAGATGGGGGTCTGCATCGCGGACCCGTCGGTGCAACAAGGGGTCTGCACCGACTACTGTTCGGACACGGAGTACTGCGACGCGGGCTTCTGCGTGGACATGGGCGGGCCCTCCCTGGTCTGCGCGTCGTCCTGCGGCGGGGCGATCGAGCCGTGCGGCCCCGGGGGCATGGGCATGACCTGCGTCTTCGGCGATCCCGTCTACCCGCCCGCCTCGGGCAAGTACGCCTGCGCGCTGGTGACCTCGGGCCTCGGGGGGACGCCCTGCGAGGACGACCTCCAGTGCTCGAACGGGGCCTGCTACCGGCCGGAGGGCGGGGACGGGTTCTGTGCGACCTCCTGCGGCCTCGGTGCGGACTGCCCCTTCGGCGCGCTCTGCGTCCAGAAGGACACCACGTTCGTCTGCATGCGCCGCTGCCAGTCCACCTTCGACTGCGGCGACGGCTTCACCTGTACCACGATGACCTACTCGGCCAAGAGCATCTGCGTCCTGAACGCAGAGCTCCTTTAACCTGAAGGCGCAAGGAGGCCCCATGGCCGGCTACACGATCCTGCTGGTGGACGACGAAGCCCCGATCCTCAAGGCCCTGTCCCGCCTGCTCCAGTACGAGGGGTACACCATCCGCAGCACCACCCGACCGGAGGAGGTGGCAGACATCCTGCGGGAGGAGGAGATCCACCTGGTGATCAGCGACCACACCATGCCCGGGATGACGGGCATCGAGGTCCTGCGGACCGCGCGGCTCATCCGTCCGGACGCCATCCGGCTGATCCTCACGGGGAACGCGGACCTGCAGATGGCAATGGACGCGGTCAACCAGGGGGAGATCTACCGCTTCCTCACGAAGCCCTGGGACAACAACGACCTCCTGCTCACCGTCCGCATGGGCCTCCGGGAGTACGAGATCGCGCGTCAGAACAAGCGCCTCTCCAAGGTGGTGCGGCAACAGACGGAGACCATCAGGCGGCTCCAGGCGCAGCTCGCCGGCGCCCCCGCGGCCGCGCCAACCCCCAAGGCCTCCGGCAAGGCCATCTTCACAATCTCTGACGAGGAGCTGGCCGCGTTGGAGAAGGAGTACGATCTGTAGCCATGGCCCCCGACGTCTTCGACACCGTCTCGATGAGGTCCCCCGCAGAGCGGGACCGGGTCTACGAGTCCGTCCGACGCGCGAAGAAGGAGCTCGAGGGCACCATCGACGCGATCCTCGATCCGGTTCACCTGGTGGACTCGACCTTCCACATCCAGCGCGCCAACCTCGCTGTCTCCAGGGTGGGGACCTGTGACATCCGGGACGTCCTGACCTCCCGGTGCTTCCTGGTCCTCTTCGGACGAAGCGTTCCCTGCGCGGGCTGCCCCATCGACAGCGCGACCCACACCGGGGACGAGGGCTTCGTGGGCCACGTGGAGCTCGAACACGAGCCGTCCCGGCGGATCTTCCGGATGCACGCCTACCGCTTCCGGGCCTACAAAGACGAGAGCCCGTACTACGTCTGCTCGTACCGCGACGTCACCGAAGAGCGAAACCTCCAGCGCCAGATGGTGCAGTCCGAGAAGCTCGCCGCGGTGGGCCAGCTCGCAGGCGGCGCGGCCCACGAGCTGAACAACCCCCTGGGGGTGATCCGCGCCTTCGCGCAGATGGGCCAGAGCCGCGCACATTTGATGAAGGACGAGGATCTCGTCGACGACTTCGACGAGATCCTGAAGGCCACGGAGCGCTGCGCCCGCATCGTCCGGGGACTCCTGGACTTCTCCCGGGCGCCCAAGGACGAGATGGGCCCCGTGGACCTCGCGAAGGTGCTCTCCGACGCGCTGTTCCTCGTGCAGACCCAGTTCAAGAAGAAGCTCGTCACCCTGGTCGAGACCTTCGACGACGACGCGCCCCGGGCCCACGGGAACGCCAACAAGCTGCAGCAGGTCGCGGTGAACCTGCTCCAGAACGCGTTCCAGGCCACCCCCGAGGGGGGGCGGGTCTGCGTCGCGACCCGTCCGGCGAAGGGCGACTTTGTCGACATGGTGGTCTCGGACAACGGGCCGGGGATCCCCCAGGAGTTGAAGGATCGGATCTTTGATCCGTTCTTCACCACCAAGCCCCTGGGGGCCGGGACAGGCCTCGGTCTGTCGATCACCTACGGGATCGTCCAGGAGCACGAAGGCACGATCTCACTGGAGGAACCCGGAACCGACGGCGGCGCGACCTTCGTCGTGCGCCTCCCTGCGGAGGGAAGAGGGCCATGCTGAAGCTCGTGATCAAGACCGGCGCCAAGGCCGGCAAGACCGTCTCCCTGGAGGGCAACGCCCGCCTCGGCCGCTCCCAGGAGAACGAGCTCTTCCTGCCTGATCCGCAGATCTCCCGGGTCCACGCGGAGATCCGGGCCGACGGGGACGACTACTGGATCGAGGACGCGGGGAGCTACAACGGGACCCTGGTCAACGAGATCCGGGTGGAGAAGCGCCCCCTGCGGGACGGGGACGTGATCCGGGTCGGGAACACGGAGCTCCTGGTGTCCCTCCCCCGAAAGAACGCCAACCCGAACCAGCGGCTCTTGGTGACCCAGGAGCTCAGCATGAACACCCCAATGCTGGTGCGCTCTGCGGCGGAGATGGCTTTGCCCGACCTGGACCGGGTGGGCCTGGAGAACTACCTCAAGGCGGCGGGAATCTCCGACATCCACGACCTCACTGCGGGGGAGGACGGGGCTCGCCAGCAGGGCCGGCTCCTGCGCCAGGCCCAGCAGTTCGCGGTGCTCTACGACGCGGCCAAGTCCATGCAGAAGAGCCTGGGCCTCGACGACATCGTCGACACCGTCGGGGAGTTCGTCCTCCAGGTCTTCAAGGTGGTGGACTTCGTCAACGTGGTCCTCATGGATCCCGAGACCTCGGAGCTCGTCCCGGCCCTCTCCAGGGACCGCAAGGGGGTCACCCAGGACGAGGTCCAGATCAGCAACACGATCATCAACGAGGTGATCAACTCCAAGCGGGCCGTGCTCACCTCCGACGCGGCCACCGACGACCGGTTCACCGGCGCGCAGAGCATCATGATGTACGGGATCCACTCGGTGCTCTGCGTCCCGATGATCACCATGGAGCGGGTGATCGGCCTGGTCCAGGTGACCACCCGGAACAAGGCCGGCGCGTTCTCCGAGGAGGACATGTTCCTGCTCACGGTCCTGGCCAGCCTCGCGGCCACGGCGATCGAGAACTCACGGCTCATGGAGCGGCAACGCCGGACCATCGACGAGCTCCGGGAGGCGCAAACCCGTCTCCTCAGCGCCCAGGAGCGCTTCGTGGAGCAGGAGCGTCTCGCGTCCGTGGGGCAGCTCGCATCGGGGATCGCACACGAGATCCGCAACATGCTGGGTCCCATCATGCTGGCGGAGATGATCCCGCTGCGCTATCCCAACGACGAGGTGATCCGGGAGTACTCGGACACGATCCTCGAGTCCCACAAGCGGATCCTCGACATCGTGAGTGAGATCCGGGTCTTCTCCTCGGGCCAGGGCCCTCAGCACAGCCCGGAGCCCACAGCCCTGGGCCGCCTGGTCACCTCCGTGGTCCGCTTCCTCCGCTACGACCGGGAGATCAAGGAGATCCCCATCGAGGTCACCGTGGAGCAGGACCTGGCCATCGAGGTGGACGGGGACAAGCTCAAGCAGGTCCTGATCAACCTGCTCCGCAACGCGGTCCAGGCGGTGGAGCCGCGGGGCGGCCGGGTGAACATCCAGGTGGGCTGCACCGAGGAGAAGGCCTACATCCAGGTGGTGGACAACGGCAGCGGAATCCCTGACGACGATCTGGAGCATATCTGGACGCCATTCTTCACCACCAAGGAGGGCACAGGGACCGGCCTCGGCCTCCACGTGAGCAAGACCATCGTGGAGCGCCACGGGGGCACCCTCGAGTGCACCAGCGTCCCGGGGAAGGGCACCCGCATGACCATCTGGCTCCCCATCAATCGGCCGACTCCGTACCCTCAGCCGTAGAAGCGCATCACCGTCAGCATCGCCAGGTTGGAGAGGACATGGAGGGCCACGGGCCCCGCGACATGGTCCGTGCGGTCCCGCAGCCAGCAGAAGAGGAGCGAGGGGAAGAAGACCGCCAGCCGGAAGGCCGCCGGGATCGTCACCACGTGCCCCACCGCGAAGAGCACCGAGGTGAGGAGGATCGCCGGCCCCAGGCGGACGCCCAGGATCCGCAGGCCGCCGGGCCAGACCCGGCGGAGGCGCGGCTGCAGATAGCCACGGTAGAAGATCTCCTCGGGCAACGCGATAAGGATCACCTGGCTGGCCAGGATCCAGAACCACCAGGCCCACCCCGGGCGCTGGTCCCGAGGCGCCTCCCGACGGGCCGAGGTGGCCCCGGCGAGGACCTCTCCGGCGCCCTCCACGGAGAGCCGGTCCACCCCCCGGGGGTCGAACATCAGGGCCTCGCCGGGGGACAGGTCCATGGGCCCGTGGGACACCCCGAGGGTGTCGCGCAGCGCGCCGTCGACCATCCGCGCGAGACGGGGGGGGGGCGCCCCCGGCCCCGAACTCCAATCCACCCGCGCCACCGCTGGGCCCCCGGGGGGGTTCAGGACGGCCAGGAACCCCTCGGCCACCCAGACCCGCGGCAGGTCCCCGTCGAGGGCCGAGGGACGGCCCTCCCACTCCGCGGGCCAGGACTTCAGGCGCATGATCCGATCCCCGTCCAGGAACTCCCGCCCCAAAACATGGCGCTGGAAGAGGTGGTTTCCCGCCGCGAAGAGGGGGAGGACCAACGCGGCCACCAGGAGGCCGACGCCGAGACTCTTCATGGCCGCGCCGCGGGGCGCCGGGGCCGGTCGCTCACCGGCCCAGCGATCGGCGAACACCGGCGCATAGAGGAAGGCCAGCGCAATCACCACCCCCTGGTAGGGACCCGCCGCGGGCCAGGCCAGGGGCAGGAGGGTCACCGCCAGGGTCACCGCCTCCACCCCGAGGATCACGACGGCGACCTCGGTGAGGAGTGACCGGGCGCTGCGGGGGGTAAGGAGGGGGGTCATCATTGGGTGATTGTACCCCTGCTTCGGGGCGCGTCAACGGGACGTCGTCGAGGCCCACGAAGGGTTTGACCTGGAATACCTTTGGTGGTATCAAGCGTTGATACCATAGGTCTTTTTCGGTTCGATAAACCGCAAATCCTATGGTCAGGAGGTACACCATGCTGCGCGACGTACGCCGACTCGCTGTCTTTCTTGCGGCGATCAGCCTCGTCTTCCTCGCCCACGCGTCCACCGCAACCGCCCAGGGGGCAGCGGGAGAGACGGGGGGGGATGCCGGGAAGCTCCGGGTCTACGCCTTCCCCCTCATCAAGGGGTCCGGGGTCAAGGACACCGCGTTCTTCCGAATCCAGCGGGACTATCTCAACGTGTTCCGGATGAGCCTCCGCTTCCGCATGATGGAGGACAAGGACATCCAGGCGGAGCAGGACGAGAAGGAGGTCCTGGTCAAGCGCAAGGAGGCCGGCCAGCAGGCGCCCTGGCTCGACGAGGCCAACGGGCTCCTCTGGAAGGGCATGGACCACATCGAGAAGAAGGAATACGCCAAGGCCATCGAGACCCTCATGCAGGCCCGCCAGATCTACGTGGAGCACTACACGGACCTCCAGGACTACGAGAAGCTCGTCGACTCCTCCTTCCAGCTGTCCATCGCGTTCTTCATGGCCGGGTACAAGGACAACGGCGAGGACCTGCTCAAGGACGTCATCGTCTGGCGCCCGACCCTGGTGGTGGACAAGAAGAAGTACCCCAAGGACTTCGTCGCCTCCCTGGACAAACTCAAGAACCAGCTCGCCAAGACAGAGACCGGGACCCTGCGCATCGAGGCCGCCCCCGGAGACGGCGCGAAGATCTACGTGGACGGCCTCCTCAAGGGGACCCTCGGCCCGGGCCAGACCGGCGTGGACGTCACGGACCTCATGCGGGGCAAGCACTTCGTCCAGGTGTTCAAGGACGGGTTCCAGATCTGGGCGATGACCACGGGGGTCCCCGCCAAGGGACGCACCAAGAAGCTCGTCGCCACCCTGACTCCTGCGGAGAAGAAGGCCGGGGGCATGGGGGAGGGCATGGACCGCCGCGCGTTCGAGGTCTACCAGTACGCCCAGAAGGGCGACTACGGCCACAAGTTCAACCAGGCCGCAGCAGACTTCGCCGGAAAGTCCGACATCCCCTACCTGCTCTTCGGCTACGTGAGCATGGACGGCAAGGGCACGAAGCTCACCCTCTTCCTCTTCAAGGAGGAGTGGAAGGCCACCGCGGAGATTGAGCCCGTGGCGTTCTCGGCGGACCTGGCAAACCTCTCCGTCTACCTCCTCTACCTCGAGGCCAACCTCGACACGGCGCTGCGCACCTTCCCCAAGGACCGGGTGGTGCAGGACGTGCCAGCGGTCTACCTGATCAAGGAACCGGAGGCCGTCGCGCCGGTGGTGGTAAAGAAGGAAGAACCGGTCCCGGTCGTCGACCCGGTGAAGACCGAGCCCGAGATCACCAAGACCGAGCCCAGGATCGAGAAGAAGGAGCCCACCCACGTCGTGGTCGTGCGGCCCGAGAAGAAGGTCGAGCCCGTCCGGGTCACCCCGGATCGGGTGGAGAAGACCCCGGTGCTCACATCCCGCACCGACGGGATCACGAAGAAGGAGGACTACGGAGAGCTGTCCTCCATCTTCGCCACCGAGGAGGAGCTGGGGCTCACCGGCACCACGGACATCGTCCAGCCTCCCCCCAGGAAGAAGGATGGGCTGAGCAAGCCCATCCACAAGCAATGGTGGTTCTGGACCGGCGTCGGTGTGGTCGCTGCGAGCGCGATCGGCGTCGGAGGATATTTCCTGGGCGAGTCGCTGGGCGGCGGCGGCACGTCGGGGTACACGGCCACCGTCAACTGGTGACGGCCCACAAGGACCGCCGCACGCGGCGTAGAGAGAGAGGGGCATGAGAAGCGCTTCACCGATACTCCTGTTCAGCATTCTGGCTCTTTCGGCCGGCGCCTGTGACGGCGGCGTGGATCATCCCCTCGGGACCACGGTCAACGTCATCGCACCCGACCCGGCGCAGTTCCCGGATGACGACCCGTTCGAGTTCTGTCACTACGTCCGGGTCTGCTTCACCGCAGGGGGCAAGGAGGACTGCAAGACCGTCCTCGAGGTCGACGGCACCGCGGCCCTGGAGCCCCTCCCCTTCGGGGACGATGTGATGGTCTGCCTCGAGTGCCTCCCGGTGGTGGACAACGCCGGCACACCCATGCCCGGCGAGGCCCTCTCCGGCGGCTGCACACCACCGTTCAGCCACACGAAGAGTGAAGCCCCCGAGTCGGTCAACCTCTTCATGCAGAAGCTCAACACCACCATGCCCCCCGTGGATATCCTGGGGAGCGAGGCCGTGCCCACCGTCACCCGATGGGGGGCTGCGGTCCAGGTGATGTATGATGACCGGATCCTCATCGCGGGCGGCGCCGAGTTCAAGGACGGCTGCACGGACTGGGACGGCGTGGAGTGTCTGAACAGCGTCCTGAACACCGCGGAGACCTTCGACCCCGCGACGGGGCAGTTCGCACCGGTGGGCTTCGGGACCGCGCAGCTCCTGTCCCAGGCGCGGGCCTTCGCGACCGCGGCGGAGCTGCCCTCGGGGGAGATCGCGTTCTTCGGAGGCATCGGGGACAACAAGGAGGCCCTGAGCACCGTCGAGATCTACGATCCCTTCTCCGGGACCTTCAAGGCCGGCCCGTCGATGCAGTTCGCCCGCGCCTGGCACTCCGCCACGGTCTTCAGCGACATCGGCGACGGCTTCATCCTCCTCGCGGGCGGCTTCGGCTCGGGCTCGGACAAGTACGAGATCTGGAACAAGACCAGCGGCACCGTAGGCTCCGGGGTCCTCAAGGACGGCGCCCGCTGGCGCCACACCACCACCCTGATCCAGGGGATCAAGGACAGCCGCGACAAGATCGTTATCGCCGGCGGCGAGGACGACGCAGGGGTCAAGTCCACCTACGAGATCTTCGACCTCTCCCTCCAGACGCCGAGCTTCGACCCCGTCCCCTACGACCTCTGTCTCTCGGAGAACGAGAAGCTCCAGGGAGCCCCCGCCAAGGCCAAGACCATGCACGCAGCCGCGCTGGTGCCGGGTCAGAAGTTCCTGTACTTCGTCGGGGGCTTCTCGGACATCACCCACGACAACCCCACCACGGACATCTGTGTGTGGAACGTCAAGGGCGAGGTCTTCAATGACGACGCCGGGGACAACTTCCGGCTCCAGATCCCCCGGGGCGGCCTCACGGCCACCACCCTGCCGGGGAACGTGGTGCTCCTGGCCGGGGGGCTCACCTCCAACAACACCACCGCGGGGACCTACGAGACGATCTTCGAATACATCAACCAGACCCACTCCAAGGTCATCGACGTGGGCCCCCCAGCGCCCCTCGTTGCTGGGCGCTGGGACCACTCCTCGTCGCTCCTCAGTGACGGCCGCGTCCTCCTCCTCGGCGGCATCCAGGTCCACCTGGGCGCCTACCAGGCGGTGACGGGCGCAGAGCTGTACAAAGCGCAGTGAGACCCCGACACCTGCTCGTTCTTTTCGTGCTCCTCTCGATCGTCGGGTGCCGCGAGCCTGCGAAGGAGCCGGCCCTCGAGGAGCGCGCCTGGGGGGGGTCGGTCACGGGGGACACGGTCACGGACACGGACACGGTCACGGTCACGGTCACGGTCACGGACACGGTCACGGACACGGTCACGGACACGCCCACGGTCACGGACACGCCCACGGACACGGGCACGGTGGCGCCTGTGGCGCCGGTCTCCCGGGACAAGCTGCTCGGGGCGATGCGTCCCGGGGAGGAGCCCCCGGAGACGGAGCAGGCGCTGCTGCGGGCCGGTCTGGACGCGTTGGGTGCGGGAGCTCCGTCGCTGCAGCAGGACGGGCTCACGCGCCGGCTCCTCCTGGCCTGGGCGCGGCGGGACCTCGCAGGGGCGACGGCCCTGGCCCTCGCCCTCCCCGAGGCGGCGCGGGAGGACGCGCTCTCCGACCTCCTGCCGCTCCTCGCGGCGGCCCTCGCCCCGGGCTCGGTGCCGACCCTCCTCTCGGCGGCGGAGCTCTCGGAGCCCGCGACCCGCCGCGTCCTGACCCGGTGCGCCCGGGGCCTGGTCCTGGAGTTCCCCGATACCGCCAGCGCTTGCCACGGAACCCTGGGAGCGCGTGGCGATCGCACCGCGCTGACCATCGCCCGGGACCTCGCCGGACAGAACGAGGCCGTGGCCTTGACCTGGGTCGCGGCGATCCGCGACGAGACCCTCCGCAGGGAGGCCCTGGCGGAGATCGGGGCGGCGCGGGGAGAGGACGCCCTCGAGAGGATCGAGGATGAGGCGCTCCGGGACTGGGCCCGGACGGGGGCCCTGATACACCTCGCCGCGGAGCGGCCCCAGGCGGCCCTGGTCGGCGCGGACGCGGTGGTCGACCCCGCCCGCCGGGCCGAGGTCCGGGAGGCCGCGGCCTGGGCCTGGATCCGCCAGGGCTTCCCGGACCTGGCGTTGCAGGTCCTCAAAGACACCGAAGCGACCACCGCGCAGATCCCCCTGCGTCTCGCTGCGACCCGCGCGGCGGGGGCCGGTCAGATCCCGGAGACGGCCCCCTGGACGCCGCCACTCCACGGCTGCGAGGGCCTCGACGATCCCAACCTGCTCAGCGCCTGCCGGTCCCGCGACATCACGGATGCGATGGCGCAGGGGAACCGGGACGGGGCCCGGGCCGCGCTCCAGGCCATCCCCGACGCCGCGTGGCAGGCCGCCGCCCTGGTCACGCTCTTCCAGGGCCTGGACGCCGAGGAGGCCCGGGAGTGGCTCCGGCGGTCCCGGGCCCTCCGTGACAGCCTCCCCCCGAACACCCGGGATCGACATCTCCTGGCCCTCCTGGAGCGCTGCGATCTCCCCCCCGCTGCCCATCTCCGGGATGGGATGGCGCTGGTGGAGGATCCGGTGCTCCGGCGGCAGCTCATCACGACGGTCGGGGTGCACCTGAACACGGCCGAGGCCTTGTCTGCCCTCGAGACGATCACCGCTCCGAGTGAGCGAGCGCTCCTCTGCGTGACGGCGTTGGAGCAGACGTCGCTCAGGGCGTCGACACCCGTACCCGTGCGTCCACCGCAACGCAGCGCGCCCGCGCCGTAAAGGCCTTCACCGGGTTGATGTCGAGCTCCGCGATCTCCGGGTGATCGCTCACCAGGTGGGAGACCCGCTGGAGCATCTCCTTGAGGAAGTCCAGATTGGCCGGCTCGGTGCCCCGCACCCCGGTGAGCAGGGGGAAGCCCCGGAGCTCGCGGAGCATCTCGTCCGCGTCGAGATCCGTGATCGGGCAGAGGCGGAACACCACGTCCTTGAGGACCTCCACGTAGATGCCCCCGATCCCGAACATGATCAGCGGCCCGAAGTTCGGATCCGCGGTCATGCCGATGATGGTCTCCTGCCCGCCGTCCACCTGCTCCTGCACCACGACGCCGAAGCTGGCCTTGCAGTGGAGCCTGGGCTCCACGGCGGAGAGGATCCGGTGATAGGCGCCGCGAACCTCCAGCTCGCTCCGCAGGTTCAGGAAGACCCCTCCCGCGTCGGATTTGTGTACGATCTCGGGGCAGGAGATCTTCATCACCACGGGCAGGCCCAGCGCCGCTGCGGCATCCACGACCTCGTCCTCGGTCCGGCACCGTCGGGACCGGGCCAGGGGGATCCCGTAGGCCGTGAGGAGGGTCTGCACCTCGTCGTCCAGGAGGTACCCCCCGCCCCGCCCGGCCGCGGCCCCGAGGGCCGCCCGCGCAGCCTCCCGGTCCACGGCCACGTCGAGGACCGCACCCACGGGCTTGCACAGCCACTGTCCCCGGTTCACCAGCGCGGACAGGGCCCGCACCGCGGACTCGGGGTAGATGTAGACCGGCACCTTCCGCTCCCGGAGGAGCTCCGTACGGGAGAGCTGCTCGAGGCGCCCCATGAGGCAGACCAGCACGGTCTTCCCGTTGGCCTCCGCAGCGACCTCTGCGATGGCCTCCAGGGTCGCGGTGGGATCCACCGTGGGGGGCGCGACGAAGATCACGAGGACCGAGTCCACCCCCGGATCCTCCACCAGGGCGCGCATGCAGACCCGATAGCTCTCCGGGGTCGCGCTGGCGATCATGTCCACCGGGTTCTGGAGCGCCGCCTCCGGCGGGAGGTAGTCATCGAGGCGTCGGATGGTCTCCGCTGCGAGGTCCGGCAGGAGGAGGCCGAGGCCCCCGCAGGCGTCCGCAGCCATGATCGCGGGTCCCCCCGCGTTGGTGAGGATCGCCACGCCGGGGCCCGCCGGGGCAGGCTGGTACGCGAAGGCCTTGCCCACATCGAAGAGCTCCTCGATGGAGGAGACCCGGTAGACACCACATTGCCGGAAGAGCGCATCATAGACTGCGTCGGCGCCGGCCAGCGCGCCGGATGGGAGGACGCAGCCCGGGCCCCCGCGGCGGTGCGGCCGCTCTTCAGGACCACGATGGGCTTGTCCCGGGCCACGGTGCGCGCGATGCGCGGGAAGGACCTGGGCGCGCCGAAGCTCTCGATGTACATCAGGATCACGTCGGTCCCAGGATCGGCGTGCCAGTACTCCAGGAACTGGTCCGCGGACGCATCCATGCGGTTGCCCTGGGAGACGAACATCCTCAGGCCCAGGCCCAGCTCCGTGGCCTGCTCGATGAGGACCACCCCCAGCGCGCCGCTCTGGGAGAGGAAGCTCACGTTGCCCGGGAGGACCTGGCCGGGGCCGAAGGTCGCGTTCATCCGCACCGCGGGGTCGGTGTTGATCACGCCCATACAGTTGGGGCCCACCGCGATCATCCCGGCCTCCCGCACCAGATCCCGGAGCTCCCGCTCCTCCATGGCGCCGGCCTCCCCGGTCTCCTTGAAACCCGCGGTGATGATGACCAGCCCCCGCACGCCCTTGCGGATACAGTCCTCCAGGACTCCCCGGACCTGGGCCTTGGGGACCGAGATCACCGCCATGTCCACGGGGTCGGGGATCGCCTCCATGGAGGGGTAGCACTTTGTGGACGAGATGAACCGCTCCCGGGTGTTCACGGGGAAGACCGTCCCCTCGAACTCGTACCCGAAGAGGTTCCTGACCAGCTCCCGGCCGATCTTGCCGACCTTCTTCGAGGCGCCGATGACCGCGATGTTCTTCGGACGGAAGATCGCGTCGAGGGTGGGGCGCCTGGTTTCCTCGGACATGGGTCCCTCCTTCACGGGAGCACAGGATAGACCGGAACCCCGAAGACGACAACCCGGGTGACGCGGGGCCGCGGGCGAAAGCAGGTTGACGAACACGATGGCGATGGTCAACAATCCCGGAATGGCGCAGGGGGTTGCATGAAGATCACGATGTCGAGCGAGATGGCGATCCACGCGGTGTGGTACATGTCCATGCACCGCGAGGATGGCCCGATCCAGGCCCCGGAGGTCGCCGAGAAGCTCTGCGTTTCGTCCTCGTACATGGTCAAGATCCTGAAGAAGCTGGCGCAGGAAGGGATCCTCATCTCCAAGCGGGGGAAGAACGGAGGGTTCCGCATGGGGCGGGCCCCCGCGGAGATCACCATCGCGGACATCCTGGTGGCCATCGAGCGGGATGCCATCGAGTACTTCTGCCTCCACGACAGCCGGCGCTGCCCGGGTCCGGACACCTGCCCGATCCACGACACCATCGTGCGGGCCTCCCAGGCGGCACTGGAGGTGCTGCGGGGCACCACCGTGGCGGATCTGGTCGCACAGGGCTGGCGGGCCCCCGCGCCGGAGTGCCTCGGCGTGATCCGGGCGGAGGGCTGAGCATGGACGCGGCGCACCCGATCCCGGACGCAGTGAGGGCCCGCCTCGCGGTGAAGACTCCGGCGACCCGCATCGCGGTGATCGGCGCCAGCAATGATCCAGCGAAGTACGGCAACATCATCCCCGGCAACCTCAAGGGCAAGGGCTACACCGTCCTCCCCGTGAACCCGCGGGAGGAGACGATCCAGGGCCTGCCGGTCTTCGCCAGCCCCGCAGAGCTCCCGGACCCGGTCCACATCATGGACATGGTCACCCCGCCGAAGATCACCCGCGCGGTCCTGGAGCAGTTGGATCCCAGCCGCTTCAAGACGATCTGGCTCCAGGACGGCTCCTTCGACGACGAGATCATCGCGTTCGCAGAGGGGAAGTTCGACACCGTCGTCCACCACGCCTGCATCATGGTCGTCACCAACTACTGATCACCCGTCGTCCCGTTCCCGTCATCCCATTCCCGTCATCCCGAGCGCAGCGTCCCGTCCCCGTCATCCGGAGCGCAGCGTCCCGTCCCCGTCATCCCGAGCGCAGCGAGGGATCTCAAGTGAAGCTCTCGGGCACGGAGCATCTCACAGAGTCGTTTCGTCTCTGCACGGGGACAAGCCCCATCCGACCCCGGCGCGTTGCGCCGGGGCCACCTTCCCCGCGGGGAAGGATCGGGGGGGTGTCGGCTCGCCCCCTCCCGCCTTCGGCGCCTCCCCCGCAGGGGAGGAAAGACAATTGAAGGGGATCCCAAGACACCGTCCTTGGTTTCGGCAATTCCTCCATCTTCCCTCCCCGGCAGGGGAGGCAGGCCGCAGGCCAGGAGGGGAAAACCGACACAACCCTGATCGCTCCCCCGTGGGGGAGCTGGCCCGCAGGGCCTGAGGGGGCTGGACCCCGTGCAGAGACGCAAGTCCCCAGCGGGTCACGACTGAACGAGTCGATCCAGCCCCATCCTTCGGCACCGGGGGCCGACGTGGAGGTGAGAATGGCGGGTTGGCCGCACCCGAGAGCTGCACTTGAGATCCCTCGCTGCGCTCGGGATGACGGATTGCGCGATGCCCGAGAGCTGCACTTGAGATCCCTCGCTACACTTGAGATCCCTCGCTGGGCTCGGGATGACGGGGGGCGATCACGCCTGGAATGGTGCCTTGCGTTGACGGGTTGCTGCCCCCGACCTATCATGCGAACCATCGATCCCGGAGGGCGGTTGAACTTTTTCAAGACGATCCTGGACATCCGGAAGGGGGAGCGCGGGCGCACCCTCCTGATGTTCATGTACTACTTCATCGTCATCGCATCCTACTGGTTCCTCAAGCCCGCGCGCAGCGCGCTCACGGTGCAGAACCTCTCCGCGGACCCGATCCCGAAGCTCCGGGTGGTCTCCGCGTTGCTCCTCTCCCTGGTGGTGATCGGCTACTCCGTGCTGGTGACGCGGGTCAACCGGGAGCGCCTGGCCTACCTGGTCATCGGGGCCTTCTTCTGGCTCATCGCGTTCTTCGCGTTCGCGTTCCACCGCTTCGAGGGCTCCGCGCTCCTCTACTACAGCTTCTACGTCTTCCTGGATCTCTTCATCACCATCAACGTCGCCCTGTTCTGGACCTTCCTGGCGGACATCTCCGACTCGGACTCCGCGCACCGGCTCTATGGGATCATCGGCGCGGGGGGGGTCCTCGGGGGCTTCGTCGGCTCCTTCACCAACAAGTCCATCGAGGCCGTCACGGGCCCCGGCACCCTGATGCTCATCGTCCTCGTGGTCTATGGGCTCCTCTTCTTCATCATCTGGGGGGTGAGCCGCCGCCTGGGCACGGACCTCCGGGACAAGCGCCCCATCGTCGTGGCCCACCAGTCCCGCCTCGCCGAGGCCCTCGAGGGGGCCCGTACCGTGCTGCGATCACCCTACTTCCTGGCGATCTGCTTCCTCCTTGCCTCCTACGAGTTCATCTCCACGGTCAACGACTTCTGCTTCCACAAGGCCGTGGAGCTCCTCCTCCCGAAGAGCGAGCTCGGGAGCTTCTTCTCGAGCTTCTTCCTCATCCTGAACATGGTCGCCATCGGGGCGCAGCTGATCCTCACTCCCCTGATCCTGCGGCGCCTGGGGCTCACCGCGGCCCTCCTGGTGCTCCCGGTGCTCCTCCTGATCCTCTCCACGGGCTTCTTCATCGTCCCCGTGCTCCTCACCGTGGAGCTCCTGTACCTGACGGACAACGCGCTGAACTACTCCATCAACCAGACCTCCCGGGAGATGCTCTTCATCCCCGTGCCGCGCAAGGACAAGTACAAGGCCCTCGCATTCATCGACATGTTCGTCCTGCGCACCGCGAAGGCCGTCGCCGGGATTGCGATGATCTCCCTGCAGGCCTTCTTCGTCATCCGGGGCATCGAGGATCTGCGTTGGTACATGATGATGACCGTGCTCCTCGCCGGGGTCTGGATCGTCCTGGCGCTCTACCTGGGGCGACGGTATCGGCAGCACAACGAGGGAGAGGGCGGTGCGGAGATGTCTTGAGCGCGGGACCTGGGGACTGGCCCTCGTGGGGCTGCTCCTCACGGCGCCGGCGCTGGGCCAGGGGAATCGGGGCGTGGCACCCAAAGGGTGTCAGTCTCGTACGAGCGGAGCTTCGTCTGCTCAACTCGACTACAACGCCCCTCCCACAGGGAATCGGGGCGTGGACGCCCCTCCCACAGGGAATCGGGGCGTGGACGCCCCTCCCACAGGGAATCGGGGCGTGGACGCCCCTCCCACAGGGGGAGTCGGGGCTGAAGCCCCTCCCACAGAGATCTCCCTGGTCACCATGTTTCCCGGGGACAGCCTCTTCACGGGCTTCGGGCACATCGCGCTGCGGCTCCAGTACCGCGGCGCAGACATCTCCGTGGACTACGGCACCTACGACACCTCCGACCCCTTCATGGGCTGGAATTTCTTGGTCGGGAAGCTCGATTATTACTGCAGCCGCACGAACTTCGGGGACATGATCTCCTGGTACAAGGACGACTTCGGAGGGATCATCGAGCAGGATCTGGACCTCGACCAGGCCCAGGCCCGGGCCCTCCTGCGGCGCCTCCTCACGGACTTTGACCTGGCGACGCCGGACGCGGCCCTCACGGAGGGGGAGTTCTCGGCCCTGCGGGACCGCCTCTTCACCGATCCCGCGGTCACGCACACCACCTATCGCTACCACCACTTCCACAACAACTGCGCCACGAAGCTCCGTGACCTCCTGGACGAGGTGCTGGGGGGCACCCTGCGCGCCCGCACCGGGACAGCGGACGCCGGGGTCTCCTTTCGGGACCTGATCAACGCCAGCCTCCATCGGCCTCGGTTCGCGCCCACCCGCTGGCTGGTCTACGGCCTCCTCAACGGCGAGATCGATCAGCCCGTCACCCGCTGGGAGCAGATGTTCCTGCCGTGGTTCCTGGCCGAGGAGATGCGGGGCCTCACCGCGGACGGACGCCCCGTGGTCACTGGAGAGCGGGTCCTCGCCGGTGTGCGCCTCGACGCACCACCGGCCCCGTCCTCATGGCCCGGGATCCTGACCCTGGTCCTCCTGGTCGTCGCGTTCGGGTGGCCCGCGCTGGCCCGACGTGGCCGACGGCTCCTCGCGACGCAGTTCATCCTCGTGGGCCTGGCGGCGACCTTCTACGCAGGGGTCCTCCTGGTGGGCTGGATCGCCTCCCCCTACCCGGAGACCCGCCCCAACGGGACCGTCCTGTTCTTCCATCCCGGACACCTGCTCCTCGTGGTCGGCGGCGTCCTGCTCTGGCTGCGCCCCCGGGTGCGGTTCCTCGAGGTCTATCTCCTGGCCGGGGTCGCGGTCTCCAGCGCCGGCGTCCTGATCCACCTCGTGGGGATCATGGACCAGGAGATCCTCCCCTATGGCCTCAGCGCCCTGGTGGTCGCTGCCGCGGGCTGGGCCTCCCTCCGACGCCTGGCGACCGCCAGCGAGGAGGAGAGATGAACAGCCTCTGGGCCCCCTGGCGGATCGACTTCATCCTCGGAGAGAAACCCATGACCTGCTTCCTCTGTGAAGAACCCGGACACGGGCTCTCCCCCGAGTCCCTCGTCCTGGCGATCACCAGGCACTCCTTCGTGATCATGAACCGGTACCCGTACTCCAACGGGCACCTCCTCGTGGCGCCGCAGCGCCACGTGTCCCGCCCGACGGACCTCACCCCGGAGGAGCGCACCGACCTCCACGAGCTCCTCGTGCAGAGCGTGGAGATCCTCGGAGGGGCCTTCTCGACGGACGGGCTCAACGTGGGCATGAACCTGGGGGCCGCGGCGGGGGCCGGGGTGGCGGATCACATCCACTGGCACATCGTGCCCCGGTGGATCGGGGACACCAACGCCATGAGCGTGGTCGGCGGAACCCGGGTGATCCCCGAGGCCCTGGACGCGACCTTCGAGAAGCTCCAGCCCTTCTTCGCTCCGCTCCATGCACCGGGGGATGAACGATAGCCGTGTTGGGATACGCGCTGCTCCTGGTCCTCCTCACGGGCTTCGCCGCCGGGGAGGTCCTCCGGTTCTCGGCGACCAATCGCCACCCCGAGGCCCACCTCTTCCCCTACCCCTTGAGCCGCCTGCGACGCCGCATGACGATCTTCTCCCTGCTCTTCACCTGCGTGGCCCTGCTGCTCTTCTTCTCCGCCCGAGAGGCGATCCCCCTGTGGTCGGTGCCGCTGCTCATGGGTCTCCTCTTCGCGGCCCTCGTCCTGGCCCTTCGGGATCTGCGGGCGACGCTCCGGGCGCACGGCCGCTCCAAGGTGCGCCTCGCACAGTCGATGATGGAGGAGGTCAAGATCAGGAAGAAGCGGAGCCGCTGACGTCCTCCACCAGCGCACGAACGAGGTCCTCCACGCTTGCGTCCTCCAGGGAGGGCGTCCCGGGGGGGACGGGGCCCCGGGCCGCGGGGCCGAGCCCCGCCTTCTTCCGGGACTGGAGCAGGGGCTCGAGGAAGCGATCCGGGATCCGTCGCACGCCGCCCAGCCAGATGGCCCGCTGCTGGATGTCCGCCACGTGCTCCGCAAGCTCGAGGCGCAGGTAGGCCTGCTCCAGGTCCGTGCCTGCGGCCACGGGGCCGTGGTTGCCGAGGAGGATCACGTCGAAGAGCGTCGCGAGGGCCCGTAGCTGCTGCTTCGCCTGGATGGACCCCGGCAGCACCGTGGGCGCAAGAGGGATACGAGAGCCCAGGCTCACCACGGGCTCGGCCATGATCGACGGCTCCACCTCGATCCCCGCGACCGCGAAGCTGCAGAGCACCGGGGGGTGGGCGTGGATCACCGCGGTGACGTCGGGGCGCGCCCCATAGATCTCCTGGTGCATGTACAGCTCGGAGAAGGGGCGCCCGTTGCCCGCGATCACCGCGCCGGTTCCGCCGTCCAGGAGGAGCACGTCCTCCTCCCGGATCGCACCCTTGGAGACCGCGGTGGGGGTCGCCAGGAGACGCCCACCGTCCACCCGCACGGTGATGTTGCCGTCGTGATTGGCCACCCAGCCCTTCTCCCAGACACGCCGAGAGGTCTCTGCGACCTGGCGGCGCAGGGCCTGGATGTTCATCGGGCGGGCTCCGTCCGGCGCACCGCGGGGACGTCCACCGCGTCCACCACCCCCACGACGAGGGAGCGGATGCAACAGATCTCCTTCTGGAAGATCTGGCGGACGCCGTTGCCTTCACGCATGACGAGGACCGTGTCCCCCACCCCGCTCTGGACCGTGTCCACCGCGAGGAAGGTCTCCCCCTTGGGCCGCTGGTCCGCATCCAGGGGCTGGATCACGTAGAGCTTGTAGGCGTGGTAGTCGGGGTGCTTGATGGTGGAGACCACGGTCCCCATGACCTTCCCCAGGACCATCAGTCTTCCTCCGCGAGGTCCACGGAGTCCACGAAGCCAACGATCGCATGGTCCACGGGGACGAACCAGGGCTCCAGCGCGAGGGCAGCCTCGCGGGAGAGGACCATGTAGACCCGATCGCCGGGTCCTGCCATCACCGTGTCCACCGCGACCACCGCGTCGCCGATCGGCGTTCCGTCGGCCTCGTGGGGCTGCACGAGCAGGAATATCTGTCCTTCCAGGCCCTGATAGCGCTGCGTTGCGACCACCGAGCCGAGGACCTCTCCGAGGATCATCCGCACCTCCGCTGGTCGGGATTGTCCGCCTCCCGCCCCTCCGTGTCAAGGTCAGCGCGTCCACGACGCGGTGACCGTCCCCTCCCCTGGAAGTTTCCCTTGACAGTTTCGTGCTCCTCCCAAGGATCGGGATCTCGATGAACGCGTGCGGGGGAAGGAATGGGGACGACGGAGACGGACGTGGAGCGGCTGTGGGGTCAGGCCCTCGAGATCCTGCGGCTCGAGATGGATCAGCAGGAGTTCGACGCCTGGTTGGGGCCCCTGCGACCCCGCGCCGATGCGAACGGCGGCCTCCGTCTGGAGGTTCAGAACCGCCAGGTCCAGGAGTTCGTCACCGAGAAGTACAAGGAGCGCCTGGAGGCCCTGTTGGAGGCCCGGGCGGGCCGGCCGGTGCCCCTGACCCTGGTCCGGAATGCTGTCCCGGGGGAGCTTTTTCCCCCCAGTCATGAGTTCTCGGAGATTCCGATGGCCCCTGCGGGGGAGCCGCTCCTGCCCCGGTACCGGTTCGAAACCTTCGTGGTCGGACCGTCGAACCAGCTCGCGGCGGCCGCGGCCCGGGCGGTGGCCAGCCGCCCGGCGAGCCAGTACAACCCCCTGTTCATCTACGGCGGAACGGGCCTCGGAAAGACCCACCTGATCCAGGCCATCGGGCACAAGATCCGGGCCGATGATCCAGGCCTCCGGGTCCGGTACATCTCCTGCGAGACCTACATCAATGACTGGATCCAGTCGGTGGCGCGAAAGACCTACGACACGTTCCGGACGCGCTATCGGGAGGCCGCCGACGTATGGATCGTCGACGACGTGCAGTTCCTCGGGGGGAAGGAGAGCACCCAGCACGAGTTCTTCCACACCTTCAACGCGCTCTACGGGGCGGGCACCCAGGTGGTGCTCAGCTCCGATCGCTTCCCCCGGGACATCCCCAAGCTCGAGGATCGGCTCCGCTCCCGCTTCCAATGGGGCCTCATCGCAGACATCAAGCCTCCGGAGAAGGAGACCCGCATCGCGATCCTCCAGAAGAAGGCCACAGCCGCGGGGATCATCATCCCCGACGACGTCGCCGACTACGTGGCCACCAACGTCACCACCAACATCCGGGAGCTCGAGAGCTGCCTCGTGCGCCTGCAGCTCGAGTCCAACCTCCAGGCCGCGCCGGTGGACCTGCGCATGGCCCGGGACGCGCTGCGCACCCTCATCAAGAACCGGGCCCCACGGGTAACTCCGGATCAGATCATGAACACGGTAGCGGCCCGGTTCAACGTCACCAAGGCGGACCTACGCTCCCCCTCCCGGGTACGCAGCGTCTCCCAACCCCGGCAGATCGCCATGTACCTCTGCCGCCATCTCCTGCAGATCTCCTACCCGGAGCTCGGGGAGCGCTTCGGCGGCCGGGACCACTCCACGGTGCTCACGTCCTACCGGAAGATCGACCGCCTACGGAAGCAGGACGGCGAGCTGGCCGCGCTCCTCGACGAGCTCGAGGGAAAGCTCAGACATTGAGCGGCTCCCGGGCTGTGTCGTTCCTGTTGAGATGTCTGTGCCGGCTGTGTTACAAACCTGTTGATTGTTTCCCCGGGGCAGACCGAGCCGCAGGCAAGGCACAGGTTCTCCACACCCATCGGTGGAGTACTTCTGCTTTTTTTTCGGGGCCTTCCGGGTTGTTCAACGGTTTCCACAGGGCTGATGATTATGGTGATCCTAAATAGAACTCTTCAAGGAAGATCATTCGTCACAGGAGGAGCGAAATGAAGTTCTCGGCTGATCGGGGAACTCTGATGCATACCCTGGCCAAGGCCCAGGGCATCGCGGATAAGAAGGGGACTGTCAGCAATGTCCTTGCACACGTCCTCCTGGAGAGCGTGGACGACAACACCATCCGCGTGAAGTGTACGGACTACGACGTGATCCTGCTCACCTCCTTCCCAGCGAAGGTCGACAAGGGGGGGAAAATTGCGCTTAACGCCCGCTCCTTCTACGACTCCCTGAGGCTCTGGCAAGACGCCACCGTGGACGTGGAGGCCCTCCCCGGGGGCAACGTCCAGTGCCAGTGCGGCAGGACCAAGGCCAGCCTCATGGCCTTCGATCCCGAGGACTTCCCCCTCATCGAGAAGGACGAGCTGACGGAGGGGATCACGGTCCCGGCGCGCCTCCTCGCACACCTGGCCCAACGCATGACCCCGTTCATGTCCGACGATCCGTCCCGCATCAACCTGAACGGGATGCTGCTCAAGCTCCGCAAGGCGGAGGGGACCGCGACCGGCGCGGTGATCACCGCGGTGGCCACCGACGGACACCGCCTCGCGGTGGTGGAGCGCGAGGTCCCCGACGTGTCCCTCCCCTTCGACGAGAAGCAGGCGATTATCCATCGCAAGGGCGTCCTCGAGATGCGGCGCCTCCTCGAGGACTGCGCGGACGGGGACGCCACCCTAGGCTTCGCCATGGGCGAGGTGGTCATTTGTACGGAGACCACGGCCCTGTACGTGCGGCAGATCGAGGAGGAGTATCCGAACTACTCCGGCGTGGTCCCCGGCAAATTCATCGGCGAGCTGCGGGTCAACCGGACCGAGCTGACCAACGCGGTGCGCATCGCGTCCCCCATCGTGGACACCCACTCCCAGGGGATCCGTATGATGATCTCCAAGGATCGGGTCGTGATCTCCGGGAGCCGTTCGGACCTCGGAAACGTGGAGACCGAGGTCTTCGCAGAGTACGAAGGACCAGAGCTCACCGTGGGATACAACTACCGGTTCCTCCTGGACTCCCTGAGCAACGTCGACTCCGAGCAGGTGATCCTCGGGATCACCGGCGCCGAGTCACCCAGCCTCCTGAAGCCGGAGGACGAGACGGAGCAGAGCCTCTTCGTGATCATGCCCATGGAACTCAATTAGGGGCTCCCGCCCGTCCATGTTTATCCGCACCGCACGCTTCTTCGCGTACCGCAACCTGGCGGAGGTCCGCCTGGAGCTGGAGGACGGCTTCAACGTCTTCGCCGGGCGCAACGGCCAGGGAAAGACCAACCTCCTCGAGGGCCTCTACCTCCTGGCCATGCCGCGCTCCTTCCGTGCAGGGCGCTTCGCTGACTGGGTCATGACCGGCGCGGAGCAGGGCGCTGTGCAGTGCACCCTGGCGACGGGGCACGGCGACCTCGCCCTCGCCCTACAGCTGGAGGGAGGCCGTCGAAGCTGGTTCCTGGATGACCAGCGGGTCGCCGGCGTCGCGGAGATCGCAGCGCATCTCAAGATCGTCTTCTTCGGACCCGAGGACCTGAAGCTCATCAAGGGGGGACCCGAGGAGCGACGACGGTTCCTGGACCGGGCCGCCTATCGGGAGGATCCGGCCCACCTCGAGCGGGTCCAGGTGTACCGGGAGCTCCTGTCCCAACGGAACACACTCCTCCGGGAGTTCGGCATCGGGCGCCTCCCCGCGGGGCTCCTGGAGTCCTACGAGGAGCAGCTCATCCGCCGGGGCGCAGAGCTCACCGCGACTCGCGCCCGCCTGGCCGCGGATCTCGGCGCGGAGATCGCTGGCTACTGGGCCGGGGTGCAGGCGGTGTCCGGGGGGAGCGTGACCCTGCGGTATCGCAGCGGCTACGGGTTCGAGCCCGAGGGGATGGATGCGGGGACCCTCCTCGCAGCTACGGAGGAGTCCCTGGCCCGCGCCCGGGCAGAAGACATGGCCCGCGCCGGCACCAGCGTCGGTCCTCACCTGGACGACCTGGAGATCCGGTTCGACGATCACCCGGCGCGTGTCCACGCGTCCCAGGGTCAGATCCGGAGCCTCGCCGCGGCGCTGCGCATGGGGGAGCTGATCCTGTGGCGTCGACGCCAGGGCGAGGCGCCCATCCTCATGATGGACGACCTCTCCAGTGAGCTCGATCGGGACCACTATCGGGTGATCATGGAGGGTGTACGCGCCCACGCCGGACAGGTGATTCTCACTACCACCACCCCGAAATATGTGCTACAAAACACCGAGGCGGCCCTGTTCCATGTCTACGAAGGGAGGGTCGAGCGCGATGCCACCGAAGAAGCTTGAAGCGGTCGAGAAGTTCATCATCCATGGCGGCAACACCGTCGCCGGCAACCTGATCCCCATGGGCAGCAAGAACGAGGCGCTCCCTGCGATCGCAGCGACGCTCCTGGCCTGCGAGCCCGTGACCTTGCGCAACGTCCCCGAGATCCGGGACTGCCACGTGATGTTCAAGGTCCTCAAGGCCATGGGCGCCTCCGTGGAGCGTCCCGAGGACAACACCTACATCGTGGACACCCGGGACGTGGAGGACTGGCGGCTCCCCCGGGATCTCTGCAGCCGGATCCGTGCGTCGATCCTCTTCGCCGGGCCCATGCTCGCGCGCAAGGGGCGGGTGGAGCTGCCCCCGCCGGGGGGCGACGTCATCGGGCGCCGTCGCTTGGACACACACTTCGACGGCATGGTGGAACTGGGCGCGAAACTCACCACAGGGAACACCTACTTCCTCGAGGCCCAGAAGCTCAAGGGAACGGACCTCTTCCTGGACGAGGCCTCGGTCACCGCGACGGAGAACCTCATCATGGTCGCGTCCCGGGCGCGGGGGACGACCACCATCCGCAACGCGGCCTGTGAGCCCCACGTCCAGGGCCTGGCCAGGCTCCTGAACCAGATGGGCGCGAAGATCGAAGGCATCGGCACGAACCTCCTCACCATCGAGGGGGTCACCGAGCTCGGGGGAGCGGACTACACCATCGGCACCGACTGCCTCGAGGTGGGGAGCTTCATCATCCTGGCCGCGGTCACCGGCGGCGAGCTGCGGGTGGAGCGGGTCTGCAAGGAACACATGCGGGTGATCCTCGCCAACCTGCGGCGCCTCGGCATCCGCACCTGGTGGGAGGCGGAGGACGTCCTCGTGGTCCCCGGGGACCAGGAGCTCCGGGTGAAGTATGACCTCCACGGGACCATCCCCCAGATCGACGACGCGCCCTGGCCCCAGTTCCCCACGGACATGATGAGCATGGCCATCGTGGCTGCGACCCAGGCCAAGGGGACGGTCCTCTTCTTCGAGAAGATGTTCGAGGGTCGGATGTTCTTCGTGGACAACCTGATCTCCATGGGCGCGCAGATCATCATGTGCGACCCCCATCGGGTGGTGGTGGTGGGCCCGTCCCAGCTCTACGGGACCTCCCTGGAGAGCCCCGACGTGCGGGCAGGGATGGCCCTCGTCACCGCGGCCCTCTGCGGGGAGGGCCGGTCGGACATCCACAACGTGCGACAAATCGACCGAGGATACGAACGCATCGACGAGCGCCTGAGGGCACTCGGCGCGAACATCGAGCGCGTCCAACTCACCCAAGAGGATCGATGAGCAGCCCCCGGGCCGTCACCGGCATCAAGTACGCCGAGCCCCTGATCTTCGACAAGAGCCGTCCGGGCCGTATCGGTTTTTCACTGAACTCGAGGGCAACGGACGGTGACTGCAGCGACATCCCCCGGGCCCTGCTTCGCAAGACGCCCCCGGCGCTCCCGGAGGTCTCCGAACCCGAGGTGGTCCGTCACTACGTGCGTCTCTCCATGCACAACTTCGCGGTGGATCACGGGATGTACCCCCTGGGCTCCTGCACCATGAAGTACAACCCGAAGATCAACGAAGCGACGGCTCGGTACCCCGGATTCACCATGGGCCATCCCTACCACCCGGAGGCCTGGATCCAGGGGAGCCTCGCCCTCATGTGGGAGCTGGAGCGGATGCTCGAGGAGATCTCGGGCATGGACGCGGTGACCCTGCAGCCCGCCGCAGGCGCGCACGGCGAGTTCACCGGAATGCGCATGATCCGACAGGCCCTGGAGGCCCGCGGGGATCGGCGCCGCTACGTCCTGATCCCCGACTCCGCCCACGGGACCAACCCCGCGACAGTGACCCTCAACGGCTGGGAGGTCCGACCGGTGGCCTCTGGGCCCGATGGCTTCGTTCGGGCCGCGGACGTCGAGGCGGCCATGGACGGGGATGTGGCCGCGATCATGATGACCAACCCCAACACCGTGGGCCTCTTCGAGGCGGAGTGCGACTGCATCGCCCGCATCGTCCACGATCGGGGCGGCTTCATGTACTGCGACGGCGCGAACCTCAACTCCCTCATGGGGTGGGCACGCCCCGGCGATCTTGGCTACGACGTGATCCAGTTCAACCTGCACAAGACCTTCTCCACACCCCACGGCGGAGGCGGCCCCGGCGCGGGCCCCGTGGGCGTCAAGGCTGTCCTGGAGCCCCATCTCCCCGTGCCCCGGATCGTGAAGGGAGAGGGGGGCTTCCGCCTGGAGGAGGAGCGGCCCGGGAGCATCGGCCGGGTCCGGGCGTTCTTCGGCAACTTCGGGATCATGGTCCGGGCCTACACCTACTTGCTCGAGATGGGGGGGGAGGGGCTCAAGGACGCGACCACCCTCGCGGTGGTCAACGCGAACTACCTCCTCTCCCGCCTCCAGGAGCACTTCCACGTGCCCTACCCCCGGCGCTGCATGCACGAGTGCGTCCTGTCGGATCATGACCTGCTGAAGTACGGAGTGAACAACGTGGATGTGGCCAAGGGTCTCATCGACCGGGGCTTCCACCCGCCAACGATCTCCTTCCCGATCCACGTCCACGGCTCCCTGATGATCGAGCCCACGGAGACCGAGACCCTCGAGACCCTGGACGACTTCGTGGACGCGATGGTGGAGATCGCGACGGTGGCCCGGGAGAACCCTCAGGCCCTCAAGGACGCGCCGGTGCTGACCACGTGGTCGCGCATGGACGAGACCCGGGCGGCGCGGAACCCGATCCTGAGCGAGGATTGGGAGAGCTGACGTTCACGTTCACGAGCACGTTCACTTCCAGATGCGGTAGACACCGACCTTTTCGGGGAGGTTTTCTTCGGGGAAGGGCGCCCAGCCCTCCCCCGAGGGGACGACGCCGATGATCCGCCGGATCCGGCTCTCGTCGATGTCGATGAGGGCCGCGACGGGGCCCTGGGGCGCATCCTGACCCAGGAGGGGCGCAGAGGGCCCCTGAAGGCGCCCGGGGGACAAGGTGCGCAGGTTGCCGTAGGTGCCGGGGTAGAACGCCTCATGGGCGCCGCTGACGAAGAGTTGGAGGCCCCCCCGCCGCATCTTCTCGTACTGGCGGTACGGGGAGGGCAGGAGAGGCGGCGTCTCGCCGGTGAGGCGATCGAACGCGCGGCAGGTGAGGAGGATCCGGGTCCGGAACATCGCAGCGGTGTCCAGCTGCTCCGTGAGCCATTTTTCATCGGGGATGTCCGCGCGGGTCGGGAGGGCGACGAGGAACGCCGGCCCCCACTGCGCCGCATACCGCGCCGGGAGGTCCGTTGCGTCGGAGTGGAGCACCAGGCCCGCGGCGAGCGCGTGGTTCGTGAGGAGCGTGGCGAGGGCGTCCCTCCCGAGGCCCTCCCCGCAGGCGACGGGGAGGAGCCCGATGTTGCGGGCACCCAGGAACCGGGCCAGGTCCTCCACCGCCGTGGGGGCCGGGAGAGGCTCGTGGAGAAAGAGGACCAGGGCCGCGGCCCCGGTGCCGGTGGCCAGGGAGTAGGCTCGATCCAGGCCCGCCCCCTGTACCGCTGCGACCGCGAGGCGCCTGCAGCCGTCGGAGCACGCGGGGAGGTTCCCCTCGGGCTCCGGGGTTCGTCGGGTCACGGCCAGCCGCTCCAGGGGCAGGACCCGGGCGCCGGAGTAGACCACCGCCTCGTTTCTTCGCACCGTGAGGGTCACCGTCCGGTCCCTGTGGGCCTCCCGGAACAGCCCGATCACCCGGCACCCCGGGTGGGGCGGGGCGCCGTCCCCGATGTCCCAGGCGCAGGTCGCGTCCGCGGGGGCATCCGCATCGAGGACCACCTCCGTGTCCTGGAGCACCTCCAGCACCCCAGGGGTCATGGTCCACCCGATCTCCTCCGAGTCCTCCCCCCCCTCGATGATCTTCGTCCCCTCTGTGGGAGGGGCCTCCGGCCCCGATTCCCCGTCCTCCACCCACAGCCGCTCCAATGGGATCCGCCCCTCCTTCCGGTAGATCTCGGTCTGCTCCTCGGTGATCACCAGGGTCCAGCCGATGTCCGATGACACCTCCGGGACCGGGACCTCGACGGTGCACCCTTCCATGGCCTCGTCCGCGCCGCCGGACAGGATCCACCGGCACGCGGCCCGTGGCCGGTCCCCCGGGAGCGTGACCCCCAGACGCACGGTGTTGGGCTGCAGCACGTCCAGGATCTCGGGGGTGACCCGGAGCCGCGCCGCGTCGGAGGCCAGGGGAAGGGGAGCCGGGGGCGTGGAGGGGACGTCTTCATCAGGTTCGGGCTCGGGCTCGGGCTCGGGCGCCGGGGGCGCCGGCTCTGCTGTTGGCGCTTCGTCTCCGGGGGACTCCGGCGCCTGGTCCTTGCAGGCCCAGGTGAGGGAGAGGATGACAAGTATCAGCAAGGGAAGGATTTTATGGCTCTGGAGCACTGTGACACTCCTTGCTCGACTCGTATGTATACCACGGAAGGGGGGGAGGCCCAATTCGTGGCCACCGCGTTCCCTCTGTGGAGAATCCGAGGGTAGCGTCGGATTCCGGTCTCGAGTATCGTAGCCCCGTCGAAACCAAGGAGGCCCCATGGAGCTCGGAATCACGGAGAAGGTGGCCCTGGTCGCTGCGGCGAGTCGGGGCATCGGTTATGCCTGCGCGGAGGCCCTGGCCCGGGAGGGCGCGTCGGTGGTCATGTTCTCGCGGGACGCGACGCGGATCGAGGCCGCCGCAGAGACGATCCGGGAGGAAACCGGCGCGGCGGTGCTGGCCCTGGCCGGGGACGTCAGGGATCCGGAGGACGTCGGCCGGGTCCTCGGGGCGGCCCAGGCCTGGAAGGGCCGGGTGGACATCCTGGTCACCAACGCGGGCGGGCCCCCGCCGATCCCCTTCCAGGAGGCCACGGATGCCCACTGGCAGGACACGGTGGATCTCCTGCTCCTGAGCGCGGTGCGCCTGATCCGCGGGGTCCTCCCCGGGATGCGGGCGCGGGGCTGGGGCCGGGTGGTGGCGATCACGAGCATCTCCTGCCGGCAGCCCGCGGAGGTCCTGCTGCTCTCGAACGCGGTCCGGATCGGTGTCCACGGATTATTAAAAACCCTCACGGCGCATCACGCGAAGGAGGGGGTGACCTTCAACGCGGTGATGCCTGGCCACACCTGGACCGAGCGGGCCCGGGAGATCGCAGGGGCCCGGGCCCGGGCCACGGGCAAGACCCTCGAGGAGGTCATCGAGGCGATGCACGATCGCTCGCCCACGGGCCGCGCCGGGCGCGCGGAGGAGGTGGCAGCGGCGGTGGCCTTCCTGGCCTCGGAGCCCGCCGCGTTCATCAACGGCACCAGCCTCCTGGTCGACGGCGGCGAGAGCCGCGGGCTTTTTTAGAGCCTGACGACCGGATCTCCAGGAGTCTTGTCATGTGGGACCAGTATCGCCTGACAGAGAATCAGTTGACGGAGGTCGCGGATCTCCTCGCAGCGCGGGTGGAGGAGGGGCTGGCCGCGGAGGGTCGCGAGCTCCGATGCCTTCCCGCTTGGCTGGCGCGTCCCCGGGGCGGACTCTCCGGCGAGGCCCTGGCCCTGGATGCGGGAGGAACCAACATGCGCGCCGCCCGGCTGCGCCTGGCCCCAGGCGCGGCGACCTTCCTCGCAGGTCCGGCGGGCGGGCCCCTGCCCACGGGGCGGGACGGGCCCATCGACGCGGCGGCGTTCTTTGACCCCCAGGCCGCGCTGCTCCGGGAGATCGCCAGCGGCGATCTCCCGCTGGGCTATTGCTTCTCCTATCCTGCGGTCGTGGGGCCGGATCGCGACGCGGTCCTCCTGCGCTGGACCAAGGAGGTCCGCGTGGAGGGCGTGGTCGGGCAGCCCGTGGGCGCGCTCCTGAGGGAGGCCCTCCTGCGGGCCGGCGCCCCCCAGCGGGGGGTGACGGTGCTCAATGACACGGTGGCCTGCCTCATGGCGGGGGCGACCCTGCCCGCGGCCGGGGACGCGGACGGGATGATCGGGCTCATCGTGGGCACCGGCACGAACATGGCGACCTTCTTTGGGAGAGATCGGTTGACGAAGCTGGGAGCCGGCCACGGGGGCCCGGATCCCATGGCCGTGAACCTGGAGTCGGGAAATTTCACTCCTGCCTGCCTCACGGAGACCGATGACCGCCTGGACGCCGGATCAGAGACCGCCGGGACTCAGCGCTTCGAGAAGGCCGTCTCCGGGGTCTACCTCGGGAAGCTCCTCGCGTCGGAGATCCCGGGACTCCAGGGGGTCGCAGCGCGGGGCGCCGCCGCGGTGACTGCCCTCCGGGATCAACCCGCCGCCCCGCCGCTGGTCCGGGAGCTGGCGACCGCGCTCCTGGATCGCTCCGCCGACCTGGTGGCCGCGGGCCTCGCGGGGCTCGCCCGCCTCCTCGTCCCCCACGGCGGGACCCTCCTGCTCCAGGCTGAGGGCGGCCTCTTCTGGGGCGCCCTCGGTTACGCGGTGCGGGTGGACCAGACCCTGGGCCGCCTCCTCGGGGACGGGACCACCGTCACGATTCACTCCATGGAGAACGCGAATCTCATCGGCGCCGCGGTGGCGGCACTTTCCTAGAGTTTCTGGAAGAGAGGGAGGGAGAGGGAGAGAGAGAGAGAGAGAGAGAGAGAGAGAGAGGGAGCGAAGGGAGGAGTTACTTCGTCTTGCAGGTGCCCTTGCCGCCCTTCTTCACGATGCAAATCTCGTCCGCTCCGCAGTCGGCGTTGGACACGCAGCAGTCAGCGGCCTTCTGGCAGGAGTTGTTCGAGCACTCCTTGCACTTGCCCTTGCAGTCGTTGTCCTTGATGCAGTCGACGCAGTTGCCGTTCATGCAGACCTGGTTGTGGCCAGCGCAGTTTGTGTCGGTCTTGCAGGCCGGATAGGTCGGGCCCTTCTTTACGTCCTTGCCGCCGCAGCCAGCGGTCAGGGCCATGGTGAACGCCAGCACTGCGACGATCGTCAGGAACTTCTTCATGGTTTCCTCCTTGGGGAATGGATAATTTGACTTGCTGTCATCGAAAGCCGGGGGAACAATAACAAATGGACTGCGGGGATTCAAGATGCTTTCACCGACAACGGGCTCGACGGAACTCGGGGAGGAGGTCCTGCGGGGGATCCGGGAGTACGAGATGATCCCGCCGGGGTCGAAGGTGCTCCTCGCACTCTCCGGGGGAAAGGATAGCCTGACCCTCCTCCATCTCCTCGCTGCGTACCGGGAGATCCTGGGGGTGGAGCTGGCCGCGGCCCACGTGGAGACGGACACGGGCTGCGGCGCGGGGGTCTTCGACCGGGTCCTCCGGGGGGTCTGTGACGGCCTCGGCGTTCCGCTGCATCGCCAGGGCTTCCCGATCCTCGCAGAGGCGGGGGACAAGCTCACCTGCTTCTATTGTGCCATGCGCCGGCGCGCCTCCCTCTTTCGTCTCGCGGTGGACGAGGGGTACGGGATCCTGGCCTTCGGCCATCACCTGGACGACATGGCCGAGACCCTGGTGATGAACGCGCTCTTCCACGGAAACCTGTCGACGATGACCCCGAAGGTTGCCTTCTTCGAGGGCGCGCTCACGGTGATCCGTCCCCTGGTTTTCGTTCGGGAGGCCCGCATGGCGGAGTACGTTGCGGGCCTCGGCCTCACCACGGCGGTCTGCGGGTGCCCCTACTCCTCGGACAATGTCCGTGCTGCGATCAAGGATTGGCTCTTCACCGCGGACCAGGTCGCGCCGGGGGTTCCGGAGCGACTGTACGGTGCGATGCGTTCTCTGGGAGGTCGGACATGACCCGAGCCTTGGAGGCTGCCCTGGTGCACCGGGAGTGGAAGGACCTCACGCCGATCCCCGGACGGCTCAAGTCCCGCCCTGAGGACTTCCAGGTGGAGGAGGTGCTCGGGCGGGACGCGGCGGGGCAGGGCGAGTACCTCTGGGTGGAGGTCGAGAAGACCGGGCTGTCCATGGAGCAGCTCTTCAGGGCACTGGCCGAAGGCCTCGACATTCGCACCGCGGACGTGGGCCACGCGGGGCTCAAGGACCGCCATGCGGTGACCCGCCAGACCCTCTCCGTGCCGGCCCGGATCGAGGAGCGCCTGGGGGGGTTCACCCACGACGCGATCCGGCTCCTCGGTTGGGCCCGGCACCCGGGTCCCCTGCACGTCGGGCAGCTCAGCGGGAACCGCTTCAAGATCCTGCTGCGGGGACAGAACCAGGATCGCCTGGAGGACGCCAGGGAGTGGGCCCGTCGCATCCAGACACGGGGCGCGCCCAACGGCTTCGGGAAGCAGCGCTTCGGAGTGAACCTCGAGACCCTGCGCCTGGGTCTGACCATGGTCCGGGAGGAGCTCTCCGTGAGCGGCATGGGGCGGATGAAGCGCCGCCTCGCGATCAGCGCGGTCCAGAGCCACCTCTTCAACCTCTACCTCCTCCGACGCATGGAGCATGGCATCCTGCGCACGGTCATCGAGGGGGACCTGCTCCAGCGCAAGGGCAAGTCCAGGTTCTACCCGGCGGTGGACCTGCCCGAGGAGCAGGCTGCGTATGATCGGGGACATCTGCGGATCACCGGACCCCTCTTCGGTGGGGAGGACGGACGGGCCGCGGGGGAGGCCGGGCAGCTGGAGCTGGAGGTGCTCCAGGACGCGGGCTTGTCCATGCAGCATCTCCAGCGCTACCATTCGATCCAGCGCGGCGGCAGGCGCGCCCTGGTGGTGTCGCCGCGGGACCTCACGGTGGAGGAGGATCCCCATGGGCTGAGGTTCAACTTCTTCCTCCCCAAGGGCTGCTACGCCACGGAGATCATCGGCCAGCTCATGGCCCATCCGATCTAGCGCATGCGGGGTTCCTGGAACTTTCTCGCGCATCAATTACAATGATCGCCGGACGGAAGAACGGAGAGGTGTTCCATGAAGACAGCGGGTTTCTCGTTCCTCGTGGCCCTGGTCATGGCGCTGAGCGGTGCCGCATGTGACGGTGGCGGCGGAGGAGGCGGCAATGGCGGCGGAGACGACACCCTCCCGGAGGACGGCAGCGGTGGAGAGCTGATTGAGGACAGCGGCGGCGGCGGCGGTCCGCAGTGGGCGGCGGTCCCGGGGGCGACCCTGGGGGACGTCACCCAGGTCAGGGGCTTCGATGCGGCGGCCGGTGCGCTTTACCTGACGGTGACCAGCCCCGTGAGCGCCGGGCTCTTCCACCTGGACCTCGCCGGGGGCGCAGAGGAGTTCGCGAAGATCTTCGAGGGCACGGGCCTCGCCCTGGCCACCGAGGCGGGGACCTACATGGCCCTCTGGGAGAGCAAGGCCGGGTCCCTGGTCCAGGTGAACCTGGAGGGCGAGGCCGCGGATCTCTCCTTCAACTTCCCGCAGCGCGAAATCCAGCGGATGGTCTACACCGACGGCCTCCTCTACCTCCTGTCCAAGAACTGGGAGGTGGCGGAGTACCACGTCAACCGCGGGAGCGCTGCGGCGATGCAGTGGGATCAGCTGGGCGCGGCGAGCAACGAGACTGCGCTGGGCTTCCACTCGGACGGCGACACGGTGGCGATCGTCACCGTACGCAACGACATCCCCCTGGGGCTCAACTGCCGATCCATCGCCGCGAACGCGACAGAGGCCGATGCCTGGAGTGACTGCCCGGACTTCCCGCAGCATCTGGGCGCCGGGCCCAACGATCCCTACTCGGTCAAGGCCAGCGTCACCGGCGACGGCGAGATCATGGCCGCCTGGTTCGAGATCCTCAAGACCGGCCAGAAGTCCTACGAGGTCCAGGCGGGCACCATCGGCGGGGGCTGGTCCGTGGTGGCAGGGTTGCCCGACGGCGTGGCCCCCTCGGCGATGCTCGTGGCGGGTTCGACGCTGTACGTTGCCTACCAGGGCAGGGGCGGTGGTGAGCAGGTGTTCACGCACACGACGGTCTCCGGCGTGGGCGGAACACCCGGGGTGACGGGGATCGGAGGCGGCCTCCCGGAGCCCTCTGGCGACAAATCCGGGGTGGTCGGCTTGGCGGCGGACGGTGCGTCAGTGTATGCTCTGTACCAGGACTACAACGCGGGCGGCTCCACGCTCACCGCGTACAAGATGATCGGTGAGTAGGGGGAATCGATGCGGCGTATCCTGACACTCCTCATGGCCATTGCGGCGGTTGCTCTGTTCTGGGGATGCTCCGGCGACGGCGGCGGGGGAGGGACCCTGGATGTCGGCGGGGAGCTCGCCGCCGACGTCCCGGCCCACGACATCAACCCCTATGAGGAGCAGCCTGAGGAGTACTGCAAGGGGTTCAAGGATCCAGAGCAGTTCTCCGCCTTCAACTGGCAGTGCGAGGAGGTCATCGGGCTCGGCAAGTGTGTCATCATCTCCGAGAGCCACTACCCGGAAGAATCCTTCTACTGCGCGGTCTGCGGCCTGAAGGGGGCTGAGATGATCTGCTACTTCATCCAGCAGAAGTAGGGCCAACGCGCGCCGCTGAACCCCCCGCTCCGGTCGCGCGGCTTCGCCGGGCTCCCTTCTCTCCCCCCACCGGGGGGCGAGGGGGGTCTTGATGGAACCGCAAACTTACGTTTCCAGGGGCCAACCTCCCCCCCGTCGCCTCTGGCGACGTCGCCCCCAATGGGGGCGATGTTACCGTGCATGCTGTGACGTTCGGGAGGGCTTCGGGCAGGTGCCGAGGCCCTCGGTGGGTTGCACGTGGCACGGAAAAAATCTCCCCCTTGGGGAGGTGAGCTGCGTAGCAGCGAGGAGGGGGAGGACCCTCGGCACCGTACACGCCAAGCTCTCGGTCACTCGCCAATCCGTGGATTTCCTCCAGACCCTGGTCTTTGCCCGAGACCATGGAAGTACCGGCACCGCCCCCCCGGCGCGGGGGGGAGGAGCGGAGCGAGGCGGAAGCCGAGCGCAGCGCCGGGAGGGGGGGGGCCGGTGACCCAACCACGGTCGGCAAGAGCCCTTCTTCTTCCCGGGGTGGTAGACACCTGGGGTCACGCCGAAAAACGCCGTAGAGGGCCTCTCAGGACGTCGCCTCTCCAGAAAGAGACAACAAAAGACAACAAAAGACAACAGAAACAATCTGCAAGGGCCTCCGATGTTTCACGTGAAACGCGCCGAGTCACATTTCCGGAAACCAGGATTTCCCTGTGGAAAACGTGTTGTGTTTCACGTGAAACATCGACCGCCCCCACAAATTTCACCTGTTGACAGGATCCGCGGCGCAGATATCATCAACTTCGACGTTTCACGTGAAACAGGGGCCCCATGGCACAGGTATTTGCCATCGCAAACCAGAAAGGCGGCGTCGGAAAGACGACCACAGCGGTGAACCTGGCCGCGAGCGTGGCGGTGTGCGAGCGGCGGACCCTCCTGGTGGATCTGGATCCCCAGGGGAACGCCACCACGGGCCTCGGTGGGGACCGGGCGGTGAGCCGCCACGTCTACCATGCGCTCATCGGGATCCAGGAGACGGAGCGGCTCGTGCGGCCCACGGACGTGCCCTTCCTGGATCTTCTCCCGGCGGGTCCCGATCTCGCGGGCGCAGAGATCGAGCTCGTGTCCGAGATGGCCCGGGAATTCAAGCTGGTCGAGGCTCTCAAGCCGTTGAAAACAAAGTATGATTATATCTTCGTCGATTGTCCTCCGTCCCTGGGGCTCCTCACCCTCAACGCGCTGGTCGCGTCGGACGCGGTGCTGATCCCGGTGCAGAGCGAGTACTACGCGATGGAGGGCCTCAGCGAGCTGCTCCGGACCGTGGACGCGGTGCGGGAGAAGCTCCACCCGGCGCTGCAGATCGCGGGGTTCCTGCTGACCATGGTGGATCAACGCAACAACCTGGCCCGGGAGGTCGTGGACGAGGTTCGCAGGCACTTCCCCGAGCAGACCTACCAGACGATCATTCCACGAAACGTCCGCCTCTCGGAGGCGCCGTCCCACGGGAAGCCGATCCTGCTGTACGACATCACGTCCACCGGCGCACAGGCCTACCTGCGTCTGGCCTCGGAGTTCCTGGCGCGCGCGGAGCAAGTCACGGGAGGAGAAGGATGATGGCCAAGAAGAAGAACACCCCGAGCCTGGGGCGCGGGCTGGGCGCGCTCATCCCCGGCGCCGGAACCCACTCCGAGGGGGGCGAATCGGGGATGAGGAGCTGCCCCATCGAGCTGATCAGGCCGGCGCCGGAGCAGCCGCGGCTGCGCTTCGAGGAGGGCCCCCTGGAGTCCCTCGCAGAGTCCATCCGGGCCCATGGGGTCCTGCAGCCGCTGGTGGTTCGGCCCGACGGTGAAGGGTACATCCTCATCGCTGGGGAGCGGCGCTACCTGGCTGCGAAGCGCGCGGGGCTCCCCTCCGTGCCCGTGGTGATTCGAGATGTCCCGGAGCCCGCAGCCTACGAGCTCTCCCTGGTTGAGAACCTCCAGCGCGAGGATCTGGATCCCGTGGAGGAGGCTCGCGCCTACGCCCACCTCGTGGAGGACTTCGGGTACACCCACGAGGCGGTCGCCAACCGCGTGGGGAGGAGCCGCAGCGCGATCTCCAACGCTCTCCGGCTCCTGGAGCTCCCCCGGGAGATCATCGAATTGCTCTCCCGGGGCTTCCTGTCGTCGGGGCACGCCCGCGCTGTGCTGCCCCTGCCGACCGACGCGCTGCGTTTCCAGGTGGTCGAGGAGATCCGCACGCAAGGACACTCGGTGCGGCAGACCGAGCACCGGGTCGCCGCCCTGCTCGCGGCCCCCCTTGACGCCGATCCGGTGAAGAAGATCGACGCGCTGGGGCCCTACTTCAAGCAGGTCCAGGACGAGGCGGCGCGGTTCCTCTCGCTCCCGGTCAAGGTGCGCTCCAAACGCAGGGGGGCCGAGATGGTGATCCGCTTCAAGACCCTGGGCGATCTGGAGACGCTTCTGCGGAGGATTCAGGAAATACACTCCGGTTGAAACCGTCTCGGGCCCTTGGTATACCAGTCCCGAGACCCCAAGGAGGGAAACCATGAAGCTCGCCATCCCGATGTCCGCAGCGTTCGTCCTCGCCCTGTGCCTGTCGCTCTCGAGCTCCGCGGCCGCGGACGACGGCCGCACCGCCAAGGAGATCATCGACACCATGGTCAACAAGGACTCCATGGCCTTCGACGAGGGCTACGGGGTGGTGGAGATGGTCATCGAGAACAAGCGCGGGAAGCAGCGCATCCGCAAGGTCGAGACCAAGGGCAAGAAGGTGGACGGCCTGGGCCGCTTCGTGCTCACCTTCCTCGAGCCCGACGACGTGGCCGGGACCCAGATGCTCTCCATCGAGCGGAAGGGGGAGGACGACCTCCAGTACCTCTACCTGGCCTCCATGAAGGAGACCCGGAAGATCGCGGGGGCGGACAAGAACGACAACTTCATGGGCACGGACTTCACCTTCGCTGACATGGAGCAGCGGGACGTGGAGGACGCGGCCTACGAGCGCCTGGCGGACACCGAGGTCTCCAAGATCCCCGCGTACCACATCATCGCGAAGCCCAACGCGGGCACCAGCGAGTACTCGAAGCTCGAGATGTGGATCGACCAGCAGGACCACCTCCCGCTCAAGATCTACTACTACGACAAGAAGGACCAGCTGCTGAAGAAGCTCATCGCCAAGCGCATCGAGCCCAAGGGCGGCAAGCCCACCATCACGAAGCTCCTCATGATGAACGTCCAGAAGGGCTCCCGGACGACCCTGAACATCCTCCAGCTGGAGCGGGGTGCGAAGGTCCCGGACGGCATCTTCGACCCCGACGCGCTCGGCAAGTAATGATGCGGAGCTTCTCGGCGCTCCTCTGCGCGCTGACGGTCCTGGCCGCGCCCGCCGCAGGGCAGCCCACGGATCCCCCCGACCCGGACGAGGAGATCTCCCTGGACCGGGGGGACCCGGAGGACGATGACGAGGGGATCATCCCGACGCGGACCGGTGACGGCGACGCGGACGACGATGACGAGGGGATCGTCCTCACCCGCCCCGACGAGGGGGAGACGTCGCCGGCGGTGGAGGTCCCGCCCCGGGTGCGCTTCGGAGGATGGATCATCGACCGCTTCTCCGCTGACGTGATCCACGAGGGCCGCGGAGAGGACGTCTTCGACAACCGCATCAAGGCGGATCTCTACACAGACATCCGCTTCCTGAGCGGCGCCCGGGTCTTCCTGGAGGGGCGCCTCACCCACTCCGTGGTCGGCGAGGACGCTGGCGATGATCTCTGGTTCCTCTTCAACAGCAGGAACGTGAAGTCCCGGGCGCGGGTCGAGCTGCGCGAGGCCTTCGTCTATCTCCCGAGCCGCTTCGTGAACGTACGCGTCGGGAACCAGGTGGTCCGCTGGGGGGCGGGGCAGTTCCAGAAGCCTACGGACGTGCTCAACCCCACGGACTTCAGCGAGGGCCTCATGAGCGACCTGGAGGCCCCCCAGATCCCCGTGCCCATGGTCCACCTGGATCGGAGCTTCGGCCCGGTGAACATCGCCGCGGTCTGGATCCCCTTCTTCGTGCCCAACCGGGTGAACCTCTTCGGCCAGGATTTTTCACCGATGGGGGCCTTGGCCGCCCACCCGGATCTCACGGGAGCGGCGGGGGTGGCTGGCCTGGTGGGCACCCTGGCGGAGCTCATGCACCCAACCCTGGAGGACCGGATCCAGCCGATCCTCGCTGCGTCGGATCCCCCGGAGGACGACCTCAGCGGGAGCCAGGCGGGGGCCAGGATCCAGGGCCGCTTCGGGCCCGTAGACCTGGGGCTGACGTACTTCTTCGGCTGGGACAAGTTCCCCACGACGCAGCTCAACACCGAGCTCATGGGCAGCGTCTCCGGTCTCCTGGAGGACGCCCAGACCGTCATGGGCTTCTACGGCGCCCACCCGGAGTTCCTCACCACGCTGACCGGGATCGACCTGGACGACCCGGCGAGCCTCATGGGGATGGCGGCGATACTGGGCGACCTCGCAGATGATCCGGTGGCCAAGCAACAGTTCTACGAGACCATGGACGCGATGGGGCGCCTCGTGGAGGGCGCCTCGGCGATCCCCACGGATCTCACTGTGAACGACGTGTTCCGCACGAGCTTCCGTCGCCAGCACGTCCTGGGCTTCGACATGGCCGCGGTGCTCTTTGGCGAGGTGGGGTTGACCCTCAACACCGCGTGGTCCCCCGAGCGGACCGTCTATCTGCAGTCCTCTGCGGGGTTCCCCCAGGCGATCCGCAAGGGCGCGCTCTCCTACTCCGTCGGCATGGACTGGCACGAGGGCGGATGGTTCGACGTCATCGCAGAGTGGTACCAGTTCTTCGTCCTCGGGGTGGAGGACGAAGAGGATCTCTTCATGATCGACGAGATGACCTCCATGATCACCCTCGCGGTGCGGATGCGCTTCCTGGAGTTCGACGCCCTGGAGCTCCAGCTCGCGGGGATGCTCGAGGTCCACATGCTCAACTGGTTCGCGTTCCCGTCCATCGCCTACAAGATCGACGACGCGTGGCGGGTCTCCCTGGGCGCGATGCTCCAGGGGGTCTTCCCCGGAGGCGACGCGGCCGGCCCCGCGGGCCTCTTTGATCACAACGACGCCCTCTGGGCCGAGGGAAAGTTCACCTTCTGAGAACCGTCGTGCTTCCCTCCCCTCGTTCCGGGACCGCCTGAATCTGATTCTTGGGGATGGCCACAGTCTTATTAGACTAGGGACGGGGACGTTCGAACTCTTGAATGTGGGAAACACCATGACCCTCCACCGCATGTCGACGTTGGCCCTGCTGCTGTTCTTCGCGATGCCCGTACAGGCTCGGGAGGCTCCCCGGATCCTGGCGCGGACCGGCGGCCTCGAGGGCGGCGCCTGGGTGGCTACCAACACCTGGGACGAGGCCGCCGAGCAGGAGTTCTCCGCGTGGATCCAGGCCGTCGGCGAGGCCCGAGAGCAGAAATCCTTCCGGTTGGGTTGGGGCCTCACGCATCCCGAGGCCAACCCCCTCTACACCGACGAGGACAAGGACCTCGTGCTCACCACGGACTGCGCGAATTTTCCCTATGCGCTGCGGGCCTACTTTGCGTACAAGACCCGTCGTCCCTTCATGTACATCGGCTTCACCTGGAAACGATACACCGCAGGCAACCACCCCCGGGACATCCTGGACTGGACCCGGTCCCCGTCCTTCCGGAAGTTCTACGATCGCTGCCTCTCCATCGTGAACACCGGGCACTACCGTATGGACGCGGCCCTGGAGGCCACGGACACCTACCCGGTGGAGGTGACACCGCAGTGCGTCCGCCCCGGGGTGATCTACTATGACCCCAGCGGCCACATCATGGTGGTCTACAAGGTGGACCACGAGACCGGCGAGATCCGGATGCTGGACAGCCACCCCGACGGCACCCTCACCCGCAAGGTGCTCAACACCACCATGAACGTGGGCTCCGCGCGGTTCGGCGGCGCGTTCCGGGCCTGGCGTCATGACCACGTGGAGATCGTGGACGCCGCGGCCGAGACCTTCCGGCTGGTGCGGGAGGCCAACGCGGACGCCTACTGCTACAGCGCGACAGAGCAGTACCAGGGGACCTACCTCGTGGAGGGCGAGGAGCTGACCTACCACGAGTGGGTGCGCTACCGCATGTCCGGCAAGGGGGTCCGCGTGGATCCCCTCGAGGAGTTCCCCCGGCGCCTCTCCGGGTTCTGCCAGTCCGTCGCAGACCGGGTGGGCGCGGTGGACGAGACCCTGGCGCAGGGGATCCACAAGAAGGCCCAACCCGGGGACTTGCCCTGGAACATCTACCAGGCCGCGGGGGAGTGGGAGGCCTACTCCTCCCCGGGGCGGGACGCCCGGCTCCGCTTCGAGGCCAAGGAGCTCTACGAGTTCCTGGTGCGCACGGTCTCCTGGGCAGAGAAGGGACACCGTCGGCTCCAGTACCAGGGGACCGCCAAGGACCTGGTGGCCGCGTACATCCGCATCTGGCAGGAGCACCTGGCGTCGGACGCGTGCCGTTTTTCCTACACGAACTCCGCGGGGGCCGCGGTGCCCATCACCGTGGCGGACGTCTTCGGCCGCCTCTACGCGCTGTCCTTCGACCCCTACCACTGCCCCGAGCTGCGTTGGGGCGCTTCGACCCTGGAGTCGGCCACCTGCCCCGCGGACAAGCGAAAGGAGCGCTGGTACCGCAAGGAGCAGCGTCTCCGGAACCGCTACACCCGCCTCCTGGGCAAGCCCACCTGGGATCACCGGGGCCCCGAGGAGGGCGCGATCGCGGACGTGGCTGGGCTCTTCGAATGCTACATCGCGAAGGCTCCCGAGTATGCCGCTTGCGACCTGGGAGCCTCCCCCATGCCGGGAAAGTGATTTAGGTCTGGATCCATCCCACTGAAATCATTATAATCACCCCTCGTTTCCAGTTTCCGCACGCCTGTGCGGTGCAGCGAGAGGGGGGACAGGGTGCGACGCCCCGCCACGATCCTGGTGCTCTTCATGGCCCTGTCGTCCGCGGGCCCGGCCCGCGCATCCGACGGCGTGATCGCCCAGGAACGCGAGGGGGGTCTGCTGGCCCCCGCGTGGCCCGTGACCGCCGCGTGGGACGAGGCCGCCGAGGCAGAGTTCTCCGCGTGGGTGCAGCGCCTCGGCGAGGCCCGGGAGCGGAAGTCCCGTCGGCTCCGCCACCTCCTCGGTGACCCCGAGGCCAACTCCCTGTGGTCCCCCGAGGACGGGGAGATCAACTGGAAGACGGACTGCGCGACCCTGGCCTACGCGCTGCGTGGTTACTTCGCCTACAAGACCGGTCGCCCCTTCTCGTTCCAGGGCTACACCTGGAAGCGCTACACCCCGGGCAACCACCCGAAGCGGATCAAGGACTGGAGCCAGTACTCCCATCCCTGGAGGGCGATCCGGGCGGCCATGACCGCGGCCAACTCCGGGAGCTTCCGCATGCGCCCGGAGCTGGAGGGGACGGACACCTACCCGGTGGAGGTCACGCCCTACTGCGTGCAGCCGGGGGTCACCTACTACGAGCCCAACGGGCACGTCCTGGTGGTCTACAGGGTGGATCGCGACACCGGCGAGATCCGCCTCATGGACAGCCACCCCGATGGAACCCTCACCCTGAAGACCTTCGGCCCGAAGCTCGTCCGGGGCACCGCCCGCTTCGGCGGTGGTTTTCGGGGATGGCGTCACTACCGCCTCGAGGTCCTCAACGTGGCCGCGGGCACCTTCCGGATCATCCGGGAGCGCAACGCGGAGATGCCCTGCTTCGACGGCCTCGAGCCCTACAAGACCGGCTACCTGGTGGACGGGGAGCAGGTGCCCTACCACGAGTTCGTCCAAGCCCGCATGCGCGGCGCCGGGGTGGTGGTGGACCCGCTGGAGGAGTTCCCCCTGCGCCTGGAGGCCTTCTGTGAGGATGTCCAGCGGCGCATGGATCGGGTGGAGGCGACCACCGCCGAGGGGCTCCCCGGGAAGGCCCACCCGCGCAGCCTCCCGAACAACATCTATCGCGCCAAGGGAGACTGGGCCCGCCACGGCACCGCGAACCTCGATGCGCAGCTGCGCTTCGAGGCCATGGAGCTGCGCCGTATGGTCATGGAGACCTTGAAGTGGGCCGCGTCGGGGCGGGAGCGCCTCAGCTATGACGGCGGCCCCGGGGATCTCCTGGACGACTACCGAACGATCTGGGCGATCTACAAGGCCGATCCGACGTGTCGCTTTGCGTACACCAGCTCCACCGGGCGGCGGGTGAGCCTGGACCTCACCACGGTGTTCCATCGGATCTGGGACCTGTCCTTCGATCCCTACCACTGTCCGGAGTTGCGCTGGGGCGCAGGTCTCGCGTACGACGGCGACCCGGGCCCGGAGCTGGCGTCCTGTCCGGACGGGAAGACGAAGCGGGCCTGGTACGACAAGGAGAAGCGCCTGCGGCACCGGCACATCGCCAAGCGCTCGGGCTCCATCCAGCTCCAGCACGGTCCCACCGCACCCCCCGGGCCCGCGGATCCGGGCATCCTCCTCGAGGGGGTTTTCCCCGGCGCGGACCTCCAGGCCCTCCTCGACGTCCTCCGTGCCCTGCCCGGACATCTCACCACAACCCAGGGGTAGTCCAGGGCAATCGCAAAGTCGCCGCTCCCCCAGCGGTCTATCGAACTCTGGCTCGACTCGGCTGGAAGAATGGTCCGTTGCCGTTGCCGTTGCCGTCGCCGTCTGACGATCGATCACATCTTTTCGCTCTTCGCGATCGCG
>JBDRIT010000149.1:0-19346 GCA_043815665.1 Pseudomonadota bacterium | reverse complement strand
ATCGCGAAGAGCGAAAAGATGTGATCGATCGTCAGACGGCGACGGCGACGGCAACGGCAACGGCAACGGACCATTCTTCCAGCCGAGTCGAGCCAGAGTTCGATAGACCGCTGGGGGAGCGGCGACTTTGCGATTGCCCTGTGAGACCAACCGATGGCTGTTGACATCGGCCATCGGCTGTGTTAATTGGGGTGTCCATTTTTCAGGGCCCTATTGAGGGCTGCGGCCCGTTTGGGGCGTCGTCAAGTGGCATGACACGGGGTTTTGGTCCCTGTATCCCAGGTTCGATTCCTGGCGCCCCAGCCAGACAGGGACGGAGGCAGGAGTACGATGGAGTTGAAGCAGTTTAGCGGTGAGATTCGGACGGGTACCGGCAAGGAGGCTGCGCGCCGAGTGCGCAACAGCGGTCGTGTACCGAGCGTCCTTTACGGCGGCCCGCTCGCGGAGCCGATCGTCCTGTCCCTGGACCCGAAGGACATGCTCCCGATGGTCTCTCGGCAGAACAAGGGGCGTCTGTTCGAGCTGGTCCTCGGCGAGGAGACCCACAAGGTCTTCGTCAAGGATTTCCAGGTCCACCCGATCCGGAAGAGCCTGATCCACGTGGATCTCCAGGCGACCCAGGCGGACCAGCCCCTCCGGGCCAAGGTGCCTGTGTTGCTCCAGGGACCTGCGTTGGGTGAGAAGCTCGGCGGTCGCGTGTTCAGGGCGGCCTACGACATCCTGGTCGAGGCCCTCCCGGAGCACTTCCCGGTGGCGCTCAGTATCGACATCCGGCCGATGGACTCAGGCGCGGTCGTGTACGTGGATCAGGTCGTGTACCCGGAAGGGGTCAAACCCATCTACAAGGCACGTTACCCTGTGGTCCTCGTCAAGCTGCCGCGTGGGCAGGATGCCGAGGAAGGCGATGTCGTCGGCGGCGATGATGAGGGCACGGACGCGGAGGGCGCCGGAGGCGCCGATGCCGAGGCCAAGCCTGACGCCGACGAGTGAGCTGGAAGGTCATCGTTGGGCTCGGGAACCCGGGCCACGAGTACGATAGGACACGGCACAATGTCGGCTTCATGGTCCTCGACCGGCTGGCAATGGAGCACAGTCTGACGTGGGAGGACAAGTTCCTCTCCCAGGCGGCCACTTGGCGCCGCAGCGGAGATCGCCTGGTGCTTCTCAAGCCCAAGACCTGGATGAACCTGAGCGGGCGCGCCGTCCAGCGGGCCGTGGGGTTCTACAAGGTGCCCCTTGATGATCTCCTCGTGATCTATGACGATCTGGATCTCCCCGTCGGTCAGCTCCGGCTGCGGTTCAAGGGCGGCGACGGGGGGCATCGTGGGGTTCGATCGATCATCGAGCTCCTCGGCTCCCCCGATTTCCTGCGCCTGCGCATCGGAATCGGGCACCCCCTGCGGGGTGACGGGACCTCCCATGTCCTGGGTCGGTTCGCAGGGGACGAGGAGGCCGACGTGGAAAAGGCGATCCAGGGGGCCGCGGGGGCCGTGGCGTCCTGGCTGGATGATGGGTTTTCAAGGGCGATGAATCGGTACAACTGAGGGAGGAGAGAGAGGCGATGAATCTGAACGTGTTGCAGTTGGCTGTTGGGCTTGAATTGGACTCCACACCCCTGTTGATCGCAGCGGGCGCTGGCGTGATTGCGCTGGTCTTTGCGTTCATCCGGGCGCAGTGGATCATGAAGCAGGACCAGGGCAACGATCGGATGAAGGAGATCGGCCACGACATTGCGGACGGGGCCATGGCCTTCCTCGGACGGGAGTACAAGGTCCTGTCGATCTTCGCGGTGGTTGTCGCTGCGATCCTGGCGGGCGCCAACGCCGGCCTCGATGATTCCCACTGGCTGATCGCCGTGTCGTTCCTGGTGGGCGCCTTCTTCTCGGCCCTCGCCGGATTCTTCGGCATGAAGGTCGCGACCCAGGCGAACACCCGGACCACCCAGGCCTGTCGGACGTCTCTGATCGGCGGCCTCAAGGTCGCGTTCGCAGGGGGGTCGGTCATGGGCATGAGCGTCGCGGGCCTCGGGGTCCTGGGGCTCTCCCTGCTCTTCCTCGTCTACAAGGATTTCTCCGGCGGGACCTTCCAGGGCCTCGGTGAATCCGAACAGATCCTCAACGTCCTCGCCGGCTTCAGCCTCGGCGCCAGCTCCATCGCGCTCTTCGCCCGCGTCGGCGGAGGGATCTTCACGAAGGCAGCGGACGTGGGCGCGGACCTCGTGGGCAAGATCGAGGCCGGAATCCCCGAGGATGATCCCCGGAACCCGGCGGTCATCGCGGACAACGTCGGAGACAACGTGGGCGACGTCGCGGGCATGGGTGCGGACCTCTTCGAGTCCTACGTGGGCGCGATGATCTCCGCGATGCTCCTGGGCTGGGTCGGTGCCCACGGTCTGGCCAACATGAACCTCGGTGCGGAGCCCTTCAACCTGATCTTCCTGCCCTTCGTCATCGCTGCGGTGGGCATCGGCGCCTCGATCATCGGCACCTTCTTCGTCAGGACCAAGGAGGGGGGGAACCCCCAGGCAGCGCTCAACGCCGGAACCCTCATCGCGGCAGTCGTCGCCGCCGGCGCTACAGCGGCGGTCGTGTGGTGGATGATCCCGGGTGGGTATCGGTTTGTTGAAGGACAATTCGCCCACGGTGGGGAAGGCGGCATCGCCGCGAACCTCGGCATCTTCCTTGCCGCGGTGAGCGGTCTCGTCGCCGGGACCTTCGTGGGTCTGGCCACCGAGTACTACACCTCCGAGAAGAAGGGCCCGGCCCGGGGCATCGCCAAGCAGTCCGAGACCGGCGCGGCGACCAACATCATCTCCGGTCTCGCGGTGGGCATGTCCTCCACGGTCATCCCCGTGATCCTCATCGCAGTCGCCATCGTGGCGGCGTACAAGTGCGCCGGCCTCTATGGCATCGCGATTTCGGCGCTGGGCATGCTCTCCACCATCGGCATCCAGCTCGCGATCGACGCCTACGGTCCCATCGCAGACAACGCCGGCGGCATCGCGGAGATGGCCGAGCTCGGCCCCGAGGTCCGGAAGCGCACCGACAGCCTCGATGCGGTCGGCAACACCACCGCGGCCATCGGCAAGGGCTTCGCGATCGGCTCCGCGGCGCTCACCGCCCTCGCGCTGTTCTCCGCCTACACCCAGAAGTTCGGTGGGCACATGAGCCTCGACGTGCAGGACCCGATGATCATGGCTGGGCTGCTCATCGGCGCGATGCTGCCCTTCCTCTTCTCCTCCTTCGCCATGAAGGCAGTGGGCACCGCAGCCTTCGCAATGATCGAGGAGGTCCGGCGCCAGTTCCGTGAGATCAAGGGTCTCATGGAGGGCAAGGCCAAGGCGGATCACCGCAAGTGCGTGGACATCGCCACCGCGGCGGCGATCAGGCAGATGGTCGCGCCCGGCCTCCTCGCCGTGCTGACTCCGGTGGGCATTGGCCTCATCTCCCCGCAGATGCTCGGCGGGATGCTGGCCGGCGTCCTGGCCTCCGGCGTGCTCATGGCGCTGTTCATGTCCAACGCCGGCGGCGCCTGGGACAACGCGAAGAAGTACATCGAGAGCGGCGCGCACGGCGGCAAAGGCTCCGACGCCCACAAGGCCGCTGTGATCGGCGACACCGTCGGTGATCCCTTCAAGGACACCGCCGGCCCGTCCCTGAACATCCTGATCAAGCTCATGTCGGTGGTGGCCGTGGTCATCGCCCCCTTCCTGGCCAACCTCCATGCGGAGGACAACGCAGAGAAGAAGAGCGCCACCGTCGAGCCGGCAGCGATCATCGAGCAGATCGAGGACGCCGCAGCGGACGCTCCGTCGGACACCGACGAGCTCTTCGTGGTGAAGAAGGACTGACAATCGAGGTTCAGCGAGCCTGGCGTCGTACACCGCGTTCGCATTTTGATTCCCTGCCCCTGGCGACGGTCGCCAGGGGCTGTAACCCAAAGGGAGGTTGCATGAACAAGTACGAGATGTTGCTGGTCGTCAAGCCGGATCTCGGTGAAGACGAGCTCGATGCGGTGGCCAAGCTGGTCACCGATCGAGTCGAAGGTGCGGACGGCATCGTGATCGCGTCCCAGAACTGGGGCAAGCGCAGGCTCGCCTACGAGATCCGGGACAACATCAAGGGCGTTTATTTCTACTTCCGCTACGCGGTGGAAGGGGCCCAGATCGCGCCCCTCCAGGCTCAGCTCAAGATCACCGAGAACGTGCTCAGGTTCTTGACGGTGAAGTTGGACGAGCGTGTCACCGCCGACTCCATCGACGTGGACACCGAGCGCGCGTCGATCCTGCCCTTCGGCGCGAAGCGGCGGTACGAGGAGCGGACCGAGGAGAAGGCCGAGGAGAAGACCGAGGAGAAGACCGAGGAGAAGACCGAGGACGAGGTCGACCTCGATGTCGACTCAGAGGACAAGCCCGAGCCCGAGCCCGAGCCCGAGCCCGAGCCAGAGCCAGAGCCAGAGCCCGAGCCAATCGGGGCACCGCCCGAGGCGACGCCCGCCCCTGAAGCGGCGACGCCCCCGCCGATTCCCGAGACGAAGGAGGGTGAGTAGTCATGGCACGTGGAACCTTTGGAAAGAAGAAGTTCTTCCGTCGCCGGAAGGTCTGCCCCTTCTGTGCGGATAAATCTCTGAACATCGACTACAAGGACTCCTCGGTCCTCGCCCGGTTCATCACCGAGCGTGGCAAGGTGGTCCCCCGCCGGATCTCCGGGACCTGCGCGAAGCACCAGCGTCGCCTGTCCCTCGCGATCAAGCGGGCCCGGATCGTGGCGCTTCTGCCGTTCACGACCATGAACCAGCACTGATCGGAGGGGATGATGAAGGTAATCCTGACATCGACTGTCCCCGGCCTCGGCGAGACCGGTGACATGATCATGGTCAAGGACGGGTACGCTCGGAACTACCTGATCCCTCAGCACCTGGCCATGGCTGCGACCACGGGGAACGTCAAGACACTCCAGCACCAGAAGCAGATGGTGTCGGCGCGGGTCGAGAAGGAGCGCAAGGAGGCCGAGAGCCTCGCAGCGCGTCTCGGCGCGGTATCTATCACCTTCAACCGCCACGCAGGTGAAGAGGACAAGCTCTTTGGCTCCGTGACGACCCGTGACATCGCCGAGTCCCTCCATGGTGAGGGCCTTGACGTCGACCACGGCATGATCAAGCTCGAGGATCCCATCAAAACCCTCGGCGTCTACAACGTCCCCGTGAGGCTCCACGCGGACGTCGTCGTCGACGTGAAGGTCTGGGTCGTCACCGCCGACTAGGGACAGGTCTCGCTCCGATCGCCGGCTGCGAACCGCCCCTGCACGCATTCTGCACCCAACATCTGACGCACATTGACGCGTCTCGCTTCGGCGCTCGGAGCGAAACCGGCCCCTACCCGGCCCTCGGTGTTTCGTATAGAATCGGGTCTACGTCCTGTGAGGGAAAGATGTCTGACCAGAGACTGACGCTGAAGTTGCGGTACCGGAACGAGGATCTGGATGAGGCGGAGGAGCGCCACGGTGCCTTGGGCGTTCCTTTCATGGCCCTCGCTGCTGACGGCCTCGGCCGATCGCCGGACATCGATTCGTCGATCGGGGAGATCGTCTTCTGGCCGGAGGACGCCGCCGAGGCTGCAGGGATCCTGGGGCAGGCGCGTATCGGACTTCCTCCGCTCGTCTCCTGGGACCAGTCGGCGCTCGAGACCGTGGACTGGGTGAAGCACTGGCGCCGGTTCTTCCACTGGACCCGAATCTCACCGACCCTCGCGGTGGGACCTCCATGGGAGGCGCCGCCCGAGGCAAAGATCCTGATCCACATTGATCCCGGGGAGGCCTTCGGAACCGGAACCCATCCCACGACGCGGCTCTGTCTGGCCCTCGTCGAGGAGGCACTCGCTGGCCGGGAGGACCGTCCTGCGCTGTCGGTCCTCGACGTGGGATGTGGCTCCGGGGTGCTCTGCGTGGGGGCCCGGCTCCTGGGGGCCGGGGAGATCCTCGGACTCGACATCGAGGTGCAGGCGCTGGACGAGTGCGCAAGGAACGCCCTGCTCAACGAGGCCCCCTTCCGAGCGAGCCTGGTGCCCGTGGGGGAGGTGGAGGGCGCGTGGGACCTGGTGGTGGCGAACATCCTCCCCCACGTCCTGGTGGCGCTGGCCCCGGACCTCGCCGCGCGGGTTCGCCCCGGCGGCGCGCTGATCCTGTCGGGCGTTCCTGAGAAGGACGAGTCCTTTCCGCTGCGCTTCGTTGGCGCCGCAGGGCTTGGGTTCCAGCTCGTGGACGCACGCACCGAGGAGGGATGGTGGGCCGGGTGTTTCCTGCGGGAGGCGCCGTGAGCCGGCCCCGGCTCTTCGTGGACCATGAGGCGGGCGCGGGGGTGCTCATCCTGGAGGGCCTCGAGCATCACTACCTCACCCGGGTGCGCAGGCTTCCAGTCGGGGCGGAGGTGGAGATCGTCGACTCCGATGGAGGGGCGGCCCTCTATCGCATCGACCGGGCCACGGCGGATCGAGTGTGGCTCGTCCACGAGGCACCCTTGAAATCAAGTGTCCTCGCCGGGGTCCTGACCCTCCTCCAGCCCCTCCTCCAGCGGAAGAAGCTCGAGCTGGCCGTCCAGAAAGCCACCGAGTTGGGCGTCGACCGCATCCGGCTCGTCCCGGCGGAGCGCTCCGTCGCCCGCTGGGTCCAGGAGGAGCAGGGGGCCCGGCTCATCCGCCTCGAGCGCATCGTGTTGGAGGCGAGCAGGCAGTCCCGGCGCGACGCACCACCGGTGTTGGATCTGCTGAACGGCCTTGCGGCGCTCGAGCCGCCGGGGGAGGGGGAGCGTCGTCTTCTCCTCACGGAGGACGCCCCGGAATCCGCGCTGGCGCTCGCCGATCTGGCTGGCGGTCCACGGTCAGGACGGGTGGTGGTGTCCACGGGCCCCGAGGGCGGCCATACCAACGCCGAGATGGATGCGCTGTGGACCGCCGGGTTCGAGGCCCTCCATCTCGGCCCCCTGGTCCTCCGCACCGAAACAGCGTCGGTCCTCGCCTGCGTCGCGGGCGGATTCGCGCTTGGGCGTTACGCCCGCGATAATCGCTTGACACCGTGATTGGGGTTGACTAACGTCCGCAACGCGTGGAGAATCGCTCCCTAGAACACACGGTAAACTTGAGACTTTGAGTCTGAAAGGAGGAATCAATGCGGGCGACATTCGGCTGGTCCATTCTCAGCCTCTTCTTCGTGACGGCGATGTTCTCTGCGTCGGGTTGCGGGCCCAAGTACCCGAACTGCGACGAGGACAAGCACTGCGCGGAGCACAACCAGTACTGCGTGGACAAGCTCTGCCGCGAGTGCCGGACGGACGGCAACTGCGAGGCCAAGAGCGGCGACAAGTGCCAGATGTGCTCCGGGAGCTACACCTGCATGACCCGTCCCGGCTGCTGCCACACGGACGCGGACTGCCCCGGTGGAAAGTGCTGGAAGGACGAGGGCGCCGAGACCGGCAAGTGCGGCGGTGAGTGCAAGGACAACTCCCATTGCCCCGCTGACCACGAGTGCAAGGGCGAGCGCTGCGTCGCGATCAAGTACGGCTGTGAGAAGGAAGGTTGCCCCGGCGGGAAGAAGTGCGTCAACGGTGGCTGCGTCTGGGCCTGCGACTTCCAGAGCGTCTACTTCGACTACAACGAGTCCTCGCTGACCACCGACGCGCGGCGGATCCTCGGCACCGACGCTGAGTGCGCCAAGACCATCGGCGTGGGCGTGAGCGTCGAGGGGCACTGCGATGAGCGGGGCACCGACGAGTACAACATGCAGCTCGGTATGCGCCGCGCAGGCTCCGCCAAGAGCTTCATGGTCGACAAGGGCGCCTCCGGCTCGAACCTGTCCCCCATCTCCTACGGTGAGGACAAGCCCGTCTGCACCGAGAATGGCGAGGACTGCTGGTGGAAGAACCGGCGGGTCGAGATCATCATCAAGTAGCGACCATCCCGTGAAGCTCCGTCTCCTCACCTCCCTCATCCTCGTCTCCATCCTCTGCCAGGGCTGCCTCGTCACCATGGGGAAGCACAAAGCCCTGGAGGAGCGCGTCGTTGCCCTCGAGCAATCGAACAACGAGCTCGTGAACCGCACCGACCGCAACGAGAAGCGGATTGACAACGTCAAGACGTACGTGGATGACGAGGACGGGAAGATCCGGGATCTCGTGGCCAACCTCCGGGCGGACGTGGAGGATCTACGCATGCAGCTCGCCCGCACCGCCGGTGCCCAGGAGGAGGTGATCCATCGCCTGGACGGCATCCAGGGAAAGGTCATGGGCATCAAGGGCCTGATGGATGAGCGCCTCGGTGGCGACCGGGAGTCCCTGCCCGAGGACCTGCCCAAGGATCCGGACGGGATGTTCAAGATCGGGCTCGAGAAGTACAACGCGGGGTACACCAAGAGCGCCCGCGCGATCTTCAACGAGTTCATCCGGCTCTTCCCGGACAACGAGAAGGCCGACGACGCCCAGTTCTACGTGGGGGAGACCTTCTTCTCAGAGAGCCGGTTCGTCGAGGCCGTGACGGAGTACCGGAAGGTCTACGACAACTATCAGCGCGGCGACCGTTTCCGTGAAGCGGTGCTGCGCATCGGCCTCTCCTATGAGCGCACCAACGACTGCGACAAGGCGAAGAAGATCTACAAGTTCGCCCGGGACGAGTTCAAGAAGAGCTCCGAGGGCGAGAAGGCCGACGAGAAGTACAAGGCCCTGAAAAAGACCTGCAAATGACCCGGGACATCGACGCCGTCGTGGTCGGCGCCGGCCACGCGGGCGTCGAGGCCGCCGCAGCGCTGGCTCGCCTCGGGCGCTCCACCCTCCTGATCACCCTCCGCAGCGACCGTATCGCCTGGATGTCCTGCAACCCCTCGGTGGGCGGGCTCGCCAAGGGACACGTGGTCCGGGAGGTCGACGCCCTCGGCGGCCTCATGGGGTCCCTCGCCGACCGGGCCGGGCTGCAGTTCCGGCGCCTCAATATCCGCAAGGGACCCGCTGTACGGTCCACCCGGGTCCAAGTGGACATGGAGGAGTACAGTCGTCTCGCCACAGCCACCCTTGCGGGAATCCCGGGCTTGGAGATCCGTGAGGACGAGGTGCTGGAGGTGCTCCATCGGGGCGGGCGTGTCACGGGGATCCGGCTCGCCGGCGCTGGTGATCTCGCGTGCCGTGTGGTGATCCTCACCACGGGCACCTTCCTCTCCGGGCGGGTCTTCATCGGTGAGGAGAGCTGGGAGGCCGGCCGGATGGACGAGCCTCCCTCCACCGGTCTCTCGGCGAACCTCTCGGACATGGGCTTCTCCCTGATTCGCCTGAAAACCGGAACCCCGGCCCGGCTGCACCGGGACTCCGTGGACTTCTCCAAGATGGAGCGCCAGGACGGGGATGTTCCTCCGCCGTTCTTTCACTGGGGGACGAGCACCACCACCCTTCCACAGGTGCCCTGCTGGGTGACCTACACCACCCCGCAGACCCACGACGTGATTCGGGGAGGGCTCCACCGTTCCCCCCTGTTCACCGGCAAGGTGACAGGGGTCGGGCCGCGGTACTGCCCCTCCATCGAGGACAAGGTCGTCCGCTTCCCGGATCGGGAGCGTCACCAGATCTTCATGGAGCCCGTGGGACTTCATTCGGACCAGATGTATCCGGCGGGGATCTCGTCGAGCCTCCCCAGGGATGTCCAGGATGCGATGCTGCATTCCATCCCCGGGCTCCGGGATGTGCGGGTCCTGCGCTACGCCTACGGAATCGAATACGACGCGATCCAGCCCACCGCGTTGCACCCGACCCTGGAGGCCCGGTCGATCCGCGGCCTCTTCACCGCGGGACAGATCAACGGCACCTCGGGGTACGAGGAGGCCGCCGGCCAGGGGATCCTTGCGGGGATCAACGCGGCGCGGCTCCTCGAGGACGCAACGCCGGTGATCCTACGCCGCGACGAGGCCTACATCGGGGTCATGGTGGACGATCTCACCTCCCTCGGCACAAACGAGCCCTACCGCCTCTTCACCTCCCGGGCCGAGCACCGCCTCCTCCTGCGGGAGGCCAACGCGGGCCGTCGGCTCACGCCCCTCGGGCGGGAGGTGGGGCTGGTCGGGGACGCGCAGTGGGAGGCCTTCGAGGCTACCGGCCGCCGGGCCAGGTCGGTGCGCGTTGCATTGGAGCACCGGGTGCCGCCTCCCGAGGTCGACGCGTGGGCGGTCCGCACCGGGACAAAGGCCCCGGGGAGGACGATCCGGCTCCAGGAGCTGATCCAGCGCCCGGAGGTCTGCCTGGAGCACCTGCGGGACCTCGTCCCGGAGCTGCCGTACCTGAGCCCCGTTGAGGTGGAGGATCTGGAGGCCGAGCTCAAGTTCGATGGGTACATCCGGCGCCAGGAGAAGGTCGCGCAGAGGGTCCGGAAGGCCGACGAGCTGTGCCTGCCCGAGGCGCTGCGCTACGACACCGTCGAGGGGTTGAGCGCAGAGCTGAAGGAGAAGCTGGCCGCAACGCGGCCCCGGACCCTCGGCGCCGCCGCCCGTCTCCCAGGGGTCACCCCAGCGGCTCTGGCCAGCATCCTCTTCCACCTGCAGTCCCGCTCCGAAACCTGAGCCGCGAGCTCGCCGACCGGCCTCCCCGGTCCCCGTCCCTTGTCCAGCATGACACCGGGTGCCTCCGCCTCAGACGAGCCTGAGGCGTCGTCGAACAAGGGGCAGGAGGAGGAGCAACCACCAACCTGCGATCGCGGGCGTCGCACCGGCGGTGCAGCCGCCGGACTTCGTCGGCTGCAGGTAGTACATCGGTCCGGCATCCCCAGTGTCCACCGCCGGGCCGCCACCGTCGCCGACGGTCCCTTCGCCCGAGACCTCGGGGAACGGGATCGGCGCATCCGGGTCGATGGTCTCCGGTGGATGCTCGAGATCCTCGGCGGATCCTTGGTCCGTGCCGCTGTCGACGCCCTCCACGACCTCCACGAATTCCTCCACGACGTCGGGCCCGGGCTCCACGATGTCGTCGGTCCACTCGACGACCTCCGGTCCCGGCTCCACGGGCTCTTCGCAGACGGTGACGCAGGGGCCGTCGCCGTCGGGTCCCACGTCGTTTGAGCCGCCAGCGTTCAGGCCGGTCTTGACCCACTGGTAGGCCTCGTTGTTGAGGAGGATCGCCCCGTGCTCAGCGAAGGTGTCCAGCTCGTGGTTGAGCGCGCCCGGGAGGATCGAGTTCTCCTGGGGAATGACGATCTCGTCCCACTCGGTCCAGATGCTGGTGTAGAGGAGTGTGTCGCCGGGGGTCAGATCACAGGCGTTCAGGTCTGCGAGGAAGGGGTTCTCCTGCCAGGCGCCGTCGTACCCGCCGACGCACATCTGCTCCGCGCCGCAGGAGAGCGGATCCAGGCACGCGACCACGGAGCCCTTGTTGGCCCCGGCGAGCATCACGACGTCCTTCACGTATTTGTACCCGCAGAGGTACTTGATGTAGTAGCGGCAGTCCAGTGCCCCCATGCTGTGGGACAGGAGGTCCACCTTGTCCCGGCCCGTGACCTCCCGGATCATCTCCACGGACGCCGCGATGGCCTCCGCGTGGTTGGGGTTGCAGCCCACCACGCTGTCGAAGGTCTGGCCGAAGAGGTACTCAGCGGGCCAGCCGTCATCGATGAGCTTCCCCTCGATGGAGGCCCAGGTCGCAAACTCCGGCAGGAAGTAACCGTGGACCATGAGGACCGGATCCTTGGAGTAGTCCGCCGCCTCGGCGGGCCGGGGCAGTATGCCGCCGATGAGGACGAGGACGAGGTCGAGGTCGAGGATCAGGATGAGGAGGGCTCGGGGCATTCTCATGGGGGTGATTCTAGCGGGAAGTCAGGTGGACTTCCACCACTCGACGGTGCGCGCGAGGCCCTCCTCGAAGGGCACAAGGGGCCGGTACCCGAGGATCTCCCGCGCCCGGGAGCTGGAGAAGTGGAGATCCCGGGTCATGAGGCGGGCGAGGTAACGGGTGAGGGGAGGGCGGTGCCGGGGTCCGAAGGGGATCCAGAGGGTCTCTGCGCAGGCAGCGGCCCCCCTCGCCAGCCACTGCGGGATGGCGCGATAGGTGAGCTCCACGCCCAGGTGGAGCGCGATGCCGCGGAGGTAGTCGTCCCAGCTGAGGCGGACCTCGTCGGTGATCGTGAAGACCCGGCCCGGTGCGTCCGCGTGGGTCAGACAGAGACGAATCCCCTCGGCGAGGTTGGGCGCGTAGATCGTGCAGGTCAGGCGCCTCGGATCCCCGGAGACCGGCATGCGCCCCGTCGAGATGGCCGCGGCCAGGGGCGGAAATGCCCGCAGATCACCCTCCCCGAAGGGCACCATGCCCGGGCGGACGATGACCACATCCAGGGTCCGGTCCCGGTCGTGCTCCATGAGCAGGTCTTCGGCTGCGATCTTGGATCGGGCGTAGGGATTGCCTGCTGGATCCCGGGGTGCGTCCTCGTCCGCGCCGTCGAAATCCCCGACGCCGTGCACGGCGAGGGAGCTGACGAACACGAAGCGCTGCGCGCCGCTGGCGGCCGCCGCGTCCGCGAGGCTGCGGGTCCCCAGCACGTTGACCCGGTGGTACCAGGGATAGCGCCCCCACTCCGCGACCAGGGCCGCCAGGTGGACCACGGCCTCGCAGCCCTCCAGCGCGTCCACGAGATCCTCGGGGTCCAGGAGATCCGCAGCGACGACGTCTCCGAGCCCCTCCATGCCGTCCGTGAGGGTGCCGGGCTGGCACATGGCCCGGACCTCGTGGCCGTCCTCCCGCAGCCCCCGGCAGACGTGGCGTCCCAGGAAGCCGTTCCCGCCGGTGACCAGGACCCTCATCGGTTCAGGAACAGGCAGCCGAGATCCGTACCGGCGCCCGCAGCGAAGTGGATCAGGACCACGGGCCAGATGGAGCGGGACCGCCACGCGATCCATCCAAGGATCGGCGCTACCGCGCAGGCGGCGAGGGTCTCGGCCTCGGGGTGTCCGGCATGGAGCATCGTGGTCAGCGCGGTCTGGAGCGCCGCCGCGGGCGCGAAGCCCCAGCGATCTCCGAGGCCGATCTGGATGGCCCCGCGGAAGAGGCCCTCCCAGGCGATGTAGTACACGAGGTAGGTGGCCTCCCAGGCCAGGAAGCCGCCGGCGCCGTCTCCCACCAGGTCCGTGAGGGGGTAGTAGGTGCAGATCCCCGAGGCCTCGGACTGGGTGAAGACGATCAGGGGGAAGATACCGAGCGCCGCAGGCACCGACGCCTTGGCTCCCCAACGCCAGTCCCCCGCGCCGAAGCCGAGATCCTTCAGGGAGGACTTCAGGACCAGGGCGATGCCCAGCACCGGAAGCACCCCCAGCAGGATCGCAGCGACGCCGCATTGGAGGAAGGCCCCCCAGGTCTCCGGCGCAGGGACGTCGAAGCCAAGGGCCGATGCCGTGTCCACGAGCCCGCCCTTGCGGCCGTGATACCAGTACAACGCGGACGCGTTGACCGCGATGGAGACGACCCAGAGCTCCGGGGTCATCTTGAAGCGGCTCTCTTCCTCGCGCATGGGGGCTACTTGTTCAGCTTCTGCAGCTCGTCGAAGCCGGGCATCGTGGAGAGATCCGGCACCACGACGATCTCGATCCGCCGGTTGGCCGAGCGGCTCTCCTTGTTCGTGTTGGGGACCGCCGGCTGGGTCTCGCTGTACCCTGACGCGCTGATGCGGGCGGGCGGCATGCCCACGGCGATCATCGTCTTGACCACGGTCACGGCGCGGGCGGTGGACAGCTCCCAGTTCGACGGGAACTGGGCTGTCCGGATCGGGACGTCGTCGGTGTGCCCCTCCACCTGGAAGGAGCGGACCGGGATCGACGCGAGGAGGACCGCCACCTCCTCGATGGTCGCACGTCCCTCCTTGCCCAGGTTCGCCGAGCCGGAGTTGAACAGGATGTCCGAGGCGAGCTCGACCACCATGCGGCCCTTGACGATCTTGACGCGGAGCTTCCCGGCGTCGACCATGGACTGGAACCGCGCCAGGAAGCCCCGGAACTCGCTCAGGCGCTTGTCCACCTCGGCCTTGCGGCGCTCCAGCTCCTTGAGGGCCTTCTGCATCTCCTCCACGGAGCCCTGGAGGTTGGTCTTGTCTTTCAGGATCTGGGCCTTCTCCTCCAGGAGCTTCTTCCGCTCCGCGGTGAGGCGCTGGATCTCGTCCTGGATCTCGACGATGTAGGCCTCCTTCTTGGACAGGGTGTCCTGACACAGGTCGTGCTTCGCAAGGAGCTTGTTGTACGTCTTCTTGGTATAGCAGCCGCTCGTCGACACGGCGATCACTACCAGCCAGATGATTGTTCGGGCTCTCATGGGCGGTCCTCCTCTTGTAGGGATCCATAGTCCGTCGGATTGTGCTAGGAAAGCAACCACCCAATGTGGTCGAACCGATCAATGACTCGAGCAGATGGGAACGGAAGATAGCGGATTAACGAGACAAGCCCTCGCCCGGCTCACGCCGGACGAGGGCTCGTCCCGGGTTTGGAGGATGCTTCAACGAGCCAACCGGCTCCTTCCCCCCCGGGAAGGCATCCTCCACCCCCCCCAAGACGAGCGCGGGGAACGGCCTGGAGGCTGGTCGGCTTTAGGAAATAGTGGTAGATCGGGAGCTCGAACTCATGCGCCCCTGAAGACGGGAGTCCACGCCCATGCTCGAACGTCTCCTCCGCTTCGTCGTGTCCCGTCCCCGCTTCGTGATTGCGGTGGTCCTCGCGTCTGTCGCTGCCCTGGGCTGGAACCTCCAGTATCTGGAGATCGATCCGGCGATCAGGAACCTGTTGCCCCAGGACCTGCCAGAGTGGGTCAACCTCAAGGAGTTCGAGGAGACCTTCGGTGCGTCGGACCTCCTGCTGGTGTCGGTGGAGACCGAGGATCTCCTGGCCCCGGAGACCGTCGAGGCCCTCTACGGGCTCCATCTGGCGCTGGACTCGTTGGACGGCGTCTCCCGAGTCCTCTCGATCTTCGAGATGAAGACCCTGGAGTCCCAGGGCCGCAGCTTCAGGCCGGTCGATCTCCTGGACCCGGACGATCCGCCCGAGACCCCCGAGGAGCGCGCCGAGACCATCCGCCGGATCCAGTCGGACACCCTCTTCTCCGGGACCATCGTCTCGAAGGATCTGAGGTATTGCTCCTTCATCGTGCTCCCGGACGAAGGCTTCGACGACGAGGCCATCGTCGCCGGGGTTCAGGGTGCGGTGGACGAATCGGGGCTCGGGGGGGTGGTGGTCGTGGGTCTCCCCAAGACCCGAATCTCCGTCACCGAAGGGATGCAGGGGGACATGAAGCTCTTCCTGCCCCTGGGCATCGTCCTGATGATCGGCCTCCTGGTGGTGAGCTTCTGGAGCTGGCTGGGCGCGATCCTGCCGCTCCTCGTGGTCATGCTGAGCGTGGTCTCCGCCTTCGGACTCCTGGGCCTGGTGGGGGAGAAGGTCCGGTTCATCACCGTCGTCATGCCGGTGATGCTCATCGCGATCGCGAACGACTACGGGATCCACCTGGTGTCCCATTACCTCGGGAGGGTGGGGAAGGATCCGGACACCGACACCCGGATCCAGGCGCTCCTTGCCGCCCGGTCCCTGACGATTCCGGTGCTCGCCGCGGGGCTCACCACCGTCGCCGGCTTCCTCACCCTCACCACCCACGTGATCCCCTCCGCGCAGGTCCTGGGGCTCATCTCGGCCTTCGGCATCGTCATCGCGTTCGTCCTGACCCTCACCTTCATCCCGGCGATGCTGTCGATCCTCCCGAAGCCGTCGGGCACGGCGGAGCGCTTCAGCCACGGCCCGCTCACCCGCGTGCTCGACGGCCTCGGCGGGGTGTTGAAGCGGCACGGCGTCAAGCTCACCAGCGTGATGGTCGTCCTCGGGGGCGTGTCCCTCACCGGGATCCCGAAGATCGTCGTGGACACCGACCCCCTCCACTACTTCCACGAGGGCGACCCGCTGAGGCAGGCCAACGAGCACGTCAACAAGGTCTTCGGTGGCTCGGTGCAGATGAACGTCGTCGTCGATGGTGACATCATGGATCCCGCGGTCCTCGCGCGCATGGAGGAGGTCGAGGAGTTCCTGGTCGCGCAGCCCCTGGTCTCCCAGGTCACGTCCATCGTCCAGCCGATCAAGAGGATGAACCAGGTCTTCCACGACAACGCGCCGGAGGAGTTCCGCCTCCCGACACGACGCAACGTGGTCGGGGACTTCCTCCTCCTCTACTCCATGGGTGCGGATCCCTCGGACTTCGACCACATGGTGGAGTTCGACTACACCAAGGCACAGATCGCAGCCCGGGTCACCTCCACCTCCAGCACGAAGCAGCGCCAGCTCGTCCTCGACACCCAGGACTACATCAAGGCACACCAGGACCCGAAAGAGTTCCCGGTGGTGACGGGGTTCGTGTCGGTGCTCGGGGTCCTCGTCGACCTCATCGTACGCGGGCAGGTCATCAGCCTCGCTGTGAGCGTCTTCCTCGTGCTGCTGATCACCACGATTCTCTTCCGATCCCTGGTCGCAGGCGTCATGGTGACCTTCCCGCTGGTCTCGGCGATGTGCTCGGTCTTCGGACTCATGGGGTTCATGAAGATCGAGCTGAACGTTGCCACGGTGATGCTCTCCAGCATCCTCATCGGCGTCGGAGTGGACTACACGATCCACTTCCTCTGGCATTTCCGCGAGCACATTGCGCAGGAGGACGATCCCTGGGAGGCGGTCCGCCAGACCCTGAACGGATCCGGCAGGGGGATCATCGTCAACGCGCTGTCGGTCATCGTCGGCTTCAGCGTGATGCTCCTCTCGAACTTCATGCCGATCTTCTTCTTCGGCTTCCTCCTCACCGTGTCCATCGCCTCCTGCCTCGTTGCGGCCATCCTCCTCCTGCCGGTGATCTCGATCCTCCTGAGGCCGCGGTTCCTCTTCGGGGAGGCCGAGCGGGCCAGGATCGCGGCCAAGGTCGCCGCGCTGCCCACGCCTGCGGTGGACGAGACCACGCCTGCGCTGTGGATGCGTGTTTTCACCAGGGCCGTCGCGGTGGCTGCGGGCCTGGCGGTGCTCTGGGCCGTCTGGTTCGGGTGCTCCAGGCTCTACGGATTCTATGACGGCCTCGAGGCCGGGACCTGGTGGCCCGCCACCCTGGAGGTCCTCAGGAGCAACTGGGGCATCGTCCTCGCCGTGTACGTGATGATCTGTCTCAACGTGGCCGGGATCGCCGAGTTCAGGTTTCGTCGTCCCTTCGCGCTGGCCTTCGCCCTGGCCCTGCCCCTGACCCCACCCCTCATGATCGCCCTCTGGGCCCGCCGGGGCGGGACGAAGTCCGGTTGATCCGGGGGATCTTCTGTGGCAATGTCGCGTCGTCTGGCGGACCCGGATCCTGAGCGCACCCGAGGAAGAGGCGGAACATGGCGGAGTTGAAGACACGGTACCTGGGGCTCGAGCTGGATTCTCCCCTCATCGTGGGCTCGAGCGGGCTGACAAAGACCCTCGCCGGCATCCAGCGTTGCGCGGACGCGGGTGCTGGGGCGGTGGTGGTCAAGTCCCTGTTCGAGGAGCAGATCCGAACGGAGTACGAGGAGACCACCGCGTCCATCGCGTCCTACGCCCACCCCGAGGCCCTGGGGTACCTCCAGGCCGACGTGGCCATGGAGTATGGCCCGAAGGCCTATCTCGAGCTCCTGGAGGCTGCTGCGACCGAGGTCTCGATTCCGGTCATCGCCAGCGTGAACTGCACCTCCCCGGAGGGCTGGACGGGCTTCGCTCGGAAGATCGAGGCGGCGGGGGCCAGGGCGCTCGAACTCAACGTCTTCGTCCTGGGCACGGATCCGTCAAGGACCTCCGAGGACATCGAGTGGGTCTACCTGGACGCCGTGCGGAAGGTCCGGGCGGAGATCTCGATCCCCGTCGCGATGAAGCTGGTCCCCTACCTGACCAACATCTCACGGATGGCTACCAGGGCGGAGGACGCCGGCGCCAACGGCCTGGTGCTCTTCAACCGCTTCTTCCACCCGGACATCGACGTGGACACGCTGGAGGTCACCGGCGGGCTCTCCCTGAGCGGCCCCGGGGAGGTCCTGCTCCCCCTGCGCTGGCTGGCTCTGCTCTACGGGCGGATCGGCTGTGATCTCTGCGCCTCCACGGGCATCCACGACGCCGTGGGCGCGGCCAAGGCGATCCTGGCCGGCGCCACCACCGTCCAGGTCACCTCCGCCCTCTACCGCCATGGCGTGGACCACCTGCGAACCATCCGGGATGGGCTGGAGAGCTGGATGGAGCAGAAGGGCTTCGCGTCGGTGGACGCGTTCCGCGGCCGCCTGTCCCGGTTCCACACCGAGAAGCCCGAGCTCTACGAGCGGGCCCAGTACATCAAGGCCTTCGTGGACGCGGAGTAGATCCCCGCCGCGCTCGAGATCAGTTCCAGTCTTTGTGCAGGAAGCCGGGCCGGCCGGCCTTGGGCTTGGACGCGCCGCCGTCCGGGGAGGGCTGGAGGCTGACGAGGGTGTCGTAGACGTCGTCCGCTGGGACACCCTTGCGAAGGAGGACGTAGGCCCGCTTGAGGCCCAGGAGGACGAGCTCCTCCAACTTCGTGTAGGGCTGCGCGCCGGAGATGCTGACGCCGTTGATGAACGTGGCGGGGGTGCCGCGGACGTTGTACGTGCCGCCTGCCGCGATGTCCCGATCCACCTGCGCCGCGACCTCCTCCGAGGCCAGCGCTGTCTCGAAGTCACCGAGGTCGAGCCCCAGCTCCCCGGCCCAGGTGAAGTAGTTTTCCCGGGACAGGGAGCGGGCGTTCCCGAAGATCTTGTAGTGCATCTCCCAGAACCGTCCCTGTCTGCCGGCCGCGATGGCCGCGATGGCCGCAGGACGGGCCTCCTTGTGGAACTGCAGGGGGAACTGCTTGAAGACGACCCGTACCCGGTCCCCGAAGGCCTCCTTGACCTTGGCGATGGTCTCCTCGTGACGGCTGCAGAAGGGGCATTGGTAGTCGGAGAAGACCACGATGGTCACCGGGGCCTCCGGGATCCCGAGGACGGGATCGCCGGCCTCCACGCGTACGGGTGTGATCTTCAGGTCCTCGGGGTGGTCCGTCACCGCCAGGGGATCCACCAGATCCCGGAGCTGCTCCAGCTCGCCGGGGTGCAGGGTGGCCTCGATCGCCGACAATGTCTCATGGTCTGCCCAGCTGTCTGCACCGGCTGCGCTGCAGGACGCGACGAGCAGGATGCCCACGAGGATCAACCCGCATTTTTCACCACCCATCTGCTGCAGCCGCCGATCCTCCTGCAGTCTCGGGCCGTTTCTCCCGCCGCAGTCCTCGACGATACTCCGGCATCGACTCCGGCTGCTCTGGTCCGAACAGCCCGACACAGC
>JBDRIT010000148.1:0-26574 GCA_043815665.1 Pseudomonadota bacterium | reverse complement strand
CACCTGTCAGGCGCCATCCGCCTCGATACCGAGGTCACCACGGGAGAGAGTCAATGCGCGGGCAAGCCGGTGCGTGGCTCCCAAATACACGCGAAAAGCTGATGAATTACAGGTGGTTCCATGGAACCGGATCCCGTGGGTGCTCGGGGGCAGGTCGTTCCTTGAGCCGATCGGTGGCTACCTGCTACAGCGGAAGCCGAGCCTGTCACCCGGAATCGATGCGCTCGTCATGCGGACAGAAACGCGGACATACTTGCTGTTGTTTGCAGGTGGCTTGCTGCTGGCCCAGTCTCCGCCGCGAATGCCACGGGAGGATCCAGTCTCCGGACCCTCGGGGTTGTTCTCAGGGGAACCGGTGTAGTAGTTTGGCGAATACCAGTCAGCCACCCATTCCCATCCATTGCCCAGCATATCATACAGGCCATATTTGTTTGGATCCCTGCTTCTTACATCGTGCTTGTGCGTGTCGGCGTTTCCGCCGTGCCATGCGATATCATCCAGGCACGACACGTCGTTACCACAGGAATATTTTGTTGTTGTTCCGCCCCGCGCAGCGTATTCCCATTCCGCTTCCGTCGGGAGGCGGCCCCCGATCGCTTGGCAGAAAGCCAACGCATCGGTCCAGCTCACACATTCTACCGGGGAGTTCGGACCTCCGCCCTCGCCGTAGTCGCAGGACGGGTCCTGTCCGGTGTAGGCCAGATATTGGGCCTCGGTTACCTCCGTCTCCAAGATCTCGAAATCTGCAAGAACCACCGTATGCGGGGGGTTTTCGTCACCGCTGCAGTCCACATCTCCGGGTGAACACCCCATCTGGAATCCCCCTCCGGTGATGGCCACCCAGAGCAGGCCGTTGTCAATGGCCTGGACACAGACATTGTTCTCGTTGCAGGTGTAGTTTTCACTACACGAACCACAAGAGCCTCCACACCCGTCGTCCCCGCAGTCTTTGCCGTTGCAGCTTGGGACGCAGTTGTCAGCGCAGCAACGGACCCCAGTGTAATCGAAGGATCCAATGGAGCCGTCGCCTTTGCTCCTCTGGGAGGTTCGAGGCCCTTCTGACAGGTTGTAGAACGCGCCGCTTCGGAACACTCGCTCGGTTCCCGTCTCCGGTCCTGGAGGGTTCGAATCGGGGCTTGTATCGTAGTAGTCGGTCGCATATCGATCCGAGACCCATTCCCAGACATTGCCGGACATGTCCAGCGCACCGTATGGGCTGGCTCCAGCGGTCAGGAGGCCAACTTCCATGGTGCCTCCCGATCCGCAGCCGTCGATCCCATCCTCCTGGATGACGGCGTAGGAACAGTCGGCCTCCGTGTTCCCCCAGGGGTATTTCCGGCCATCCGTTCCCCTGGCTGCCTTCTCCCACTCGGCTTCGGTGCAGAGCCTCTTCCCCTTCCATTCGCAGAAGGCCTCGGCCTGGGGCCACGTGACACAGTTTATGGGGTGATTGGCCCGGCCTGGCACGTTCCAGTTGCATTTGCTCCCCGTCCCTGGCGCGGTGCAGGAGTCCGCGTCGTCGATGCAAGCCTGGTACTCCGCGATGGTCGCTTCCTCCTCGTCAATGAAGACCGTGGCCAGAGTCACGGGATGGTACGGAAACTCGTCACCGTCACACTGGCCCGGGTCCGTGGCCAGATCCGGATTGCAGCCCATCTGGAACTCACCCTCTGGCACCAGGCACATCCCGTCCTGGCACTGTGGTGCCCAGCATTGCCCTGTCTCCATCACGCAGGCCTGGTCATCCTGGCAGGCGCCACAGCTCCCCCCACACCCGTCGTCCCCGCAGTCCTTGCCGGAGCAATCAGGAACGCAAGGGACCATCTCATAGGCTCCGATGTCATATTCGTCACCCAACGGACGCGTCGTACCCTCGATATCGGTGGTCACGGCGGCGATGGTTACTCCCGCATCGAGGGCAGGGGATCCGATCTGAAGCCGGAAGTTGCCGGCGTCGGGATCAACGAACAAGGGGTCTGTTTCCTCCCCGGAGTAAAGATCGATACAACTCGAATCGATGTGTTGCACGCCCCAGGTGAAATTCGTGTCTGGCTGGAAGCTGCCATTTCCACAGAAATCCTTGTCGTTCATGTAGAAGACGGTGTTCTTTACGACTGCGGTGCTGTGAGTCCAGACTCCGAGGCCCTGATAAGCGGGGTTGACGCACGGCGAGCCGTCGGGCGGAAGCGTTCCGTACGAGACGACATTGTTGTAGATGTTCCCCGTGGCACTGCCGTCCACCCAGATTCCCAGGTTGCTGCCCTTCAGGATGCTGTTCATGAAGGTACCGGTGCAGTTGTGGTGGAGCAAGTAACCGATGTAGCAGTTGTCGAGGATGTTCCCGTCGAAGACCACATCGGATATAGGATCGTTCTCGGGGGTCATCCAGCCGCCGACGCAGTAGGCTCCCTTCTGCGTCGCCGTGCAGGAATGTCCCTGGACCGTGAACCCCTTGAACGAGCTGCCGTTGGCGCCGGATCCGACGAGTTGGACAATCTTCTCGTCCTCAGTTCCGAGGCCGGTGATCGTTGTAACGTCTGGTCCGCTCAGGGACAGCAGATGAATCGTCTTGCCAACAACAGCGACGTCCTCCTGGTAATTTCCCGGTGCAACCACCACTGTTGTCCCGCTGGAAGCCGCGTCCACCGCTGCCTGGATCGTACCAAAGTCATCGGGCACCAGGATCCATGAGTCGCCGTAACAGATGCCGAGGTCATGGCAGATGAACCCTTCTTCGCACTCCCCACAGCTCCCCCCGCAGCCGTCATCACCGCATTCCCTGTCAGCGCAGTCGGGGATACAGACGACCTTTTCTGGGCATGAGCCGATGTCCGCTGGTGCCAAGACTTGGTCGTGGAGCCGGAACTCGTCGATCCGGCCGTTGAAGTAATACTCGTTGTTGTAGTGCGCCCCGATGTGATCCACGCCGCTGGTCTGGGCGTATCGGACATTGTTGGTGGGGTCATGGTTTTCCAATACCCCGTTCACGTAGATCCGGACGCCGTCCTCCGGGGAGAAGGTGCAGGCGAAGTGGTACCAGGCGTCCGCCTCCCAGGCCGTGGTCGTGGAGCAGGAGTAGCAGTAGTTCGAGGGGCAGTTTACCTCGTGGTAGATGAAGCAGCACGCAGCTCCCGTCGTGTCACGGATGCTGATCCCAACGTCGTCGTCATTTCCGGAGCCCGGGATTCCACCGTGGTGGTAGAGCATCCCGCCCTTCTGCGCGTCGAGCCCCATGTCAACTGCCGGCGAGAACCAGAGGTCGATGGTGAAGGGACCGGGGCCATCGATCGTGTCAGAGCTGTTGATCTGGACATCGTTGCTGCCGTCCAGGAGCAGCGCCTGACCGAAGATCCCGTCGGCGAAGGCCGGCGACCCCCCGCCTTCCCAAGTCCCGGAGGTCGACCCGACCGAGTCAGCGAGGTCTCCGTCGAAGGCAAACAGCTTGACCGCGGGGACCACCTCCGGCGCGTAGGGGCCCGGGGCCGTATTGCTGCACCCGGTGATCGGATCGCAGACGTCGTCGGTGCAGGGGTTCCCGTCTTCACAGGTGGGGAGGCAAGTATCGAAGGTCTGCTTCGCGCAGGAATAGACCTTCAGGTCATCGAACCAGCCGCTGAAGCTCGTGTTGACGTTCAGGAGGTGCTTGTGCCCCAGATTGGCGTAGCCGTAGAGCGGCCAGGCATCGCTGGCCGTGTAGCTGTCGGCCGCTGGGACCCCGTCGAGGTAGAGCGCGATGTTCAACGCGCCGTCGTGGACCACGGCGAAGTGGTGCCACTCCCCCGTCGAGATCGTATCGGCGTGGGTCACGGTCTGCGTGCCGTCGGTCATCCTGATCGCCCCGTTGTCCACCAGGACGGTCAGGTACTTCGAGTCGGCGCCGGTGGTCCCCTGCCGGAAGTAGATCAACGGTCCCCCGCTCACCCAGAGGGCCCAGAACTCGACGGTCCACGGGGCCGTGAGGGACAGATCCACATCGGTCTTGTCGATCCAGAGACCGACGTTGTTGTCCGCCGCGATATCCGAGAGGGCCGTCCCGCTCGGTCCGGGGATCGGGGGCTGCAGGATGAACAGGTCCGGATATAGAGCGATCTCGATGCCGGCCACCTCGTCGAGCAGGGGATTCTCGTTTTCGTTGAAGTCGAAGTACAGCACGGGCGCGTCGCAGCCGCTGACGCAGTCGGGGATGTCTTCGTGAGCGCAGCCGGCGATCGGGTCACAGGAGTCGGTGGTGCAGTCGTCCAAGTCGTCGCAGTCGAGGGCGGAGCCTGCCTGACATTGCCCGTCGCTACAGAGATCTCCCTCGGTGCAGGCGTCTCCGTCTTCGCAGAGCGCCGTATTGTTCGTATTGCCGCAGCCGGCGAAGGGGGTGCAGGTGTCGTCTGTGCAGAGGTTGTCGTCGTCGCAGGAGAGGGGTGTCCCTGCCACGCATTGACCGCCGACGCAGACCTCCAGGCCGTCGCAGACGGTCTCGTTGTTGCAGTCATTGCCGTCGTCGCTGTCGAACTGACAGCCGCCCGCTGCATCGCAGGAGTCATCGGTGCAGAGGTTCCCGTCGTCGCAGTCGAGGGGCGTCCCGGGCAGGCAGTCCCCGTTGACGCAGGCCTCCAGACCATCGCAGACTGTTTCGTTGTTGCAGTCGTTTGCGTCATTGGCTGTGGACTGGCATACGCCTGTCGGGTCGCAGGCGTCGTCGGTACATGGATTTTCATCGTCGCAGGTGCCGCAGGTGCCGCCGCAGCCGTCGCTCCCGCAGTCCTTGTCTTCGCAGTCGGGTTGGCAGACGCAGACGTTGTCGATGCATGCTTCCTGGGGTCCGGGGCAGGAGCCGCCACAGAGTCCGCCGCAGCCGTCGCTGTCGCCACAGCCAACGCCTTCACAGTCGGGCTGGCAGACACAGTAACCACCGTCACACGTGTGCTGCGGGTCGAGACACGCACCGCAGGTCCCGCCACAGCCGTCGGGTCCGCACTCCTTGTCGCCGCAGTCGCAGGTGGCGTTGCAGGTGAGCGTGATCGAGAAGTCGCCGGCGTCCCCGTAGTAGCCGTCCACGACGACGAGGTAGGTCTCACCCTCCTCGACGTCGAATGTCATTCCGGTGTTCCCGTATCCGATACAGAACTCAGATTTGCATGTGCCCTGGGTTGCGAAGAGGTCGAGATCAACCCCAATTCCGTCCGTGAGGGTCACCGTCACCGTGTCGTCCGCCGAGGCGATGAACTCGTAGGCCACCTCCGGTCCGGTCTCGTTCCACCCGCTGCAGGAGTACTGTGAGATCGCGTTATCGAGGCCCAGGGTGGAGCTCTCGACGGTCTCTCCGCACGAGATTTCGTCGGCAACATTGCACGATGGCGCCTCGACGCAGACCCCGTCGGCGCAATCATCGCCAGGTTCGCATGTGCCGCAGGAGCCGCCGCAGCCATCGTCCCCGCACTCCTCATCGTCACAGTCGGGGGTGCAGCAGGTGGCCAGGTAGCAGACGTCTCCGCCGCTGCACGCGCAGTCCTGCGGACAGCTCGAGCAGGTCTCGTTGTCCGCGGGCTGGCAGGCGCCGTCCCCACAGATCGACAGATCCACGCAGCCGCCGCAATCCAGCGCGCACTCCTTGACGCAGATGGAATCCCACTTCGTGTTGCAGCAGTAGGGATCCATGGCACAGACGCAGGCCTCACAGGCGCATCCGGGGCAGTCATGGGTCGACGAGGCATTGCAGCCGGGGCCGGTGTGGCACGCTCCGTCCGGATCACAGTAGCCTCCCTGACAGAGACCACAGCTCCCGCCACAGCCGTCGTTCCCACAGTCCTTGCCCCCGCAATCCGGGACGCAGGTGCAGGTCCCCTGCTCACAGGTCCATGTGTCGTTCGGCCCGCAGGCTGTCTCGTCGGCCACGGGGACAAAGCACCCGCCGGTTGCGTCGCACGTGAGGCATTGGCCGCAGGGGGTTCCTACCGGATTGAAATCATGTCCGTTCAAGCAACACGGTCCGACGAGTTGGCATTCGGCCTCCTCGGAACAGATTGTCGCGCCGGGCTCGCATCCTCCCGGGCACGTCTCCTTGACCTCTTCGTGCTGGAAGCAACTGTCGAAAAAGAAGATGTCACCGTTCCAGCACTGGAAGAGCTCGTGGGAGGTGCACACGGGCTGGAGGGCGACGGGGTAGGCACCCCCAAATCCGAAGCTGGCGATGTAGTCGTAGGAGAGCTGTCCCCAACCGTTATCGGCCCAGTTGCCACCCCAGGAGTTTCGGAACTCGAACCACCCTGGCCCCTCGTCCGTGTACCCGGTGATGAAGATCGCGTGGTATCCGTCCACACAACGTCCCCGGTAGCAGCTCATGGAGGATCCATAATAACTAGTCGGGCAGTCCCCGTTCGACTGGCATCGGCAGCCCACCAGGTCCATGTACTCGGTCCAGGGTTCGCAGAGGGGATCGGTGCCATCGGGCATGCCGAAGTCGATGTCCCCGTTGTCCCAGTAGAGCCCGAGGTACTTGGACCAGCCCTTGTACCAGAAGACCGGCACCGCGTAGACGACGTTGTGGCCCGCTGCGATCGCGGACTTGAGACCGTCGATGGAGTAGTTCGGGACACCGTCGTAGTCCGTAATGCGGAACTCGGCTTCGGCGTCGAGCACCTCCTGGCCCACGTCGTCTGCGCTGTAGAGGCTCGGTTGCCCGCCGTTGCCGTGATAGGGCCATACGTCGTTGCGGACAAGGTAGTTCTCCTTGGCCACGGCCAGCGCTGTCGTGGTCCACCACCCCCCAGGGCAGTCGGTGACGTCCTTGTCCCCGGACCACCAGAGATGCGGTTCGGAGACCTGCTTGGCCGCGACTCCCTCTTTGCATTGGAGGGCCTCCAGCGCGTGGGTGACTGCATGTGCCACGCACCAGCCGCAGGAGTGCTGGTCGCTGGTCACCGGGCAGAACTCCGCCAGATACTCCTGCCGGTGGCTCACCGCGTCCGGGAGGCCCTCGCCGGGCAGCGCCTCGTTAGCGGCGACCCCATACTCGTGTTCGTAGGGCGGGACGCTGGAGAGGCAGATGACCCCCTCGTCCGTCGGCTCACCAGGGATGCAGTCGGGCTCCTCCCCCTGCCCGGGCAACAGGCTCTCCGCGATGCAGGAGATACCCACCGCCGAGAACCCGGGATCGCACACGCAGGCGGCGAGCCCACCGAGGCCAGCGCACGAACCATGCCCTGAGCAGTCCTCCTCGCCACAGGGATCGAGAGGGAGGCACTGGAGCCAATTCTGTACCGCACCAAATCCCTCGTCGCATTCGCAGATCGGCTGTTCTCCAATCTCCGTACAAGTTCCGTAGCCGGTGCAGCTGACTCCGCTACAGACTGTCGACGTTTCTTCTGGGACGTCTTCTGTCTCGGCAGTGTCGACGGTGTCGACCGTGTCGACGGTGTCGACGGTGTCGACCGTGTCGAAGGGATCGATGCCGTCATCGGGCTCCAGGGTGTCATCCGGTTCGGTCGTATCGCTGGGAGTCTCTGTATCCAAGAGATCCTCACCGGCGGGCGAGTCTGGGCTGAAGCCATCCCCGGTGACCACAACGTCGCCTGGGGTGTCCTCTCCCTCCTGATACATGGGGAAATCCTGCTTCACCAGACAGGCAGGCTGTGCGAGTGCCAGGAGAATGGTGACGCCGACTGCTGTCGTGGTCTTCATCGGTCCCTCCTTCCCGGCGCGAACCGGGATTTCTAGAACGAGATCTCCATCACCATCCCTCCACCACCTGGGAGAGACAGAGGCGTGAGTGACAAATCCGTCCCCTCGTCCGCGGGGGAGTACTGGTGGGTCAGAATGAAAACGAGCCCCGTCGCTGCAGTAGCAGCGCCCAGTCCGACCAGGACCCAGCCGGAGGTGTTCATGGGCACGACCTGATCGTTCCAGCCGGCGAGGTACTTTCCCCGGTTGTGGTTGTAGAGATCCTTCGAGAGCCGGACCCGCTCATTCGTCACTATCTCCGTAGCCGGATACCTCCGGTTCAGCGTCTTGGACTTCTCCCAGGCGGCGAGATGTAAGGCCCCGCCGCCCAGGGCGATGGCGGCGCCGGTGCCGAGGAGGGCCCATTTCCACGCAGCACGTCTCAGAGGATACGGCGTCACAGGCTCCTCAATGATCGTAGGATCCGGATCCGCCACCTTCACCGGGATCGTCTTCTCTGGCTCGAGGGCGACCAGGACGCCTCCCTGGGCGCCGCGGTCGATGAGATCCAACTCCACGGTCTTGGGCAGGTAGTCGTCCCGAACCACGGTGACGAAGTGCTTGTACTTCTCGACGCTTTGAAACCACCAGGTGAGCGGACACGGCAGGCGTGGGCCCGCCGCGGCATCTCCGATGTATACCCATGCGTCCAATGGGTCGCAGGTGATCGCGATCTTGACGAACTTCTCTTCGTGGAGGCGTCGGTCGAGGGCCTCGAGGGCCGCCCCCGCCTCGAGGTCTTCCTTCGTGTTGTCCTTGAGGTAGGACGTCAGAAAGTGCCAGGCCTCGGGGAGCTGTTCCAGCTTCATGTGGGCGAAGTACAGGTTGTACTGGAGGTCCAGGCGGTCCCTTCCAGTGGTCTCAGGGAGGATGTCCCGCCAGATCCGGATCGCGTCCTCGATGCGTCCTTCGGCTGCGAGTTCGAAGCCCTTGTCCGCAAGCCGGACCAGTTCATCACGGGTCCGCCCGGTCGGCTCGTCCGCCAAGGCAGCGGATCCGACGAGGGCCAGGAGCAACAAGCCGATGGTCGTGATCGTCCGATTCATTCGGTGAACCTTCCTTTCTTCAACGGTCAACAACAGCAAGTGGCGTGCCATCCGAGATCGTCACCGTGCCCTCAGGGTGAGGTGGCTGAAAACAAAAGAAATAGCGGTCATCCCGTCCTGCCGGACCCATGCACATCGGCCAGGTTGTCACGCGTGGATGTCACGGCAGCGCCTGAAGTGTCACGGAGGTCTCAATCTCCACCGAGGCGCCGGAACCCTCCGGCCGGTGTTTCGTCGGTCGACACAGAGGGCGAGCCGTCCTTGGGGGTCCTTCCCTCGCCTTCGCCGAGTCGCCGAAAACCTCCGCCGTCGTCGCTGGCCTTCGGCGTCTCCGACGTCACCGCCGGGGTATCCTTGACGACCTCTGGTGTGCCAGGGCTGAGCTTCTTTTCCGAGGACGACTTCTCCTTCGCGGCGACCTTGTCCGAGCTCTTCTTGGGAGCCTCTTTGGATTTCCCAACGCTCTTCTCTTTACTAGAGGCCGGTCGAGAGATCTTTCGGGGCGACTCCACCTCCACCGACGTCGCGATCTTCACCTCCATTGGAGGCTCCTCGATGGGCGGGGGCGAAGCTGCTGCCTCGACCACGCCACCGATGGGCACCTCATTTGACTGCTCGGAGGTCCCCGGGAGGGGCTCCTCGGCTGTGACGACCGGGGCGTCAGCGACAAGGGAAACCACAGCAGGTTCCGGGGTCGCTGCCGTTGGTGTCTCGGGAGTGGGGCCAGGGGTCTCCGACGGCCCCTGGGCTGCGGCCGGGACGAGGTTCTTCGAGTCGACCGGTCGTTCTCGCCCTGTCTTGATGGAGCTGGGCGCCGGCGGTGACGAAGGCTCCTCTGTCCTGGCGACATGGGATGGCGTCTCCTGAGGGCTGGACGGGTCAGCGAGATTCACCGTCTCCGACTCCCAAGGGCGAATGACCGCGAGGGCGATCCCGATGAGACCCAGGAACAGGACAAGTCCCACGACGAGGGATCTGCTGCCTCGCTTGATGCCGGGAGGGAGGAAGATCTCGTCGTCAGAAGTAGTTGATCTCTCGCTCGAGGAACTCAGCAGGGCGCTCGCTATGGCGTCGGAGGAGATGCTCGGTGCGATCGCTGTCTCGGCCGTTGCCGCTGCCTCGTAGCCCTGGGGCTCGAAGCTCTGGGTCGCCACACTCTTGGGTCGCGGGGAGGATACGGCCGGCGATTCTTCTGGTGCGTACTGGTCCGTGATCCCGCGGACCCCGTCGAGGGTCGTCTGGAGCGGCGAAATCGTTACCGTAGAGGGGTCACCCTCTGAGACATGGAGACAGCGAAGCAGTCCATCGCGAAACTCGCTCACCGTCTGATATCGGTTCTTCGGCTCCTTGGCGAGGGCCTTCTTCAGGAAGCGGTCGAGGCTCTCGGGGATCTCGACCTCCGGGTTCTTCATGGCCACGGGCTGGGGTTGCTCGTTGAGGTGACGCAGGAGCACCTTCATCGGCGTGGTGTCGCGGAACGGGGGCTCCCCGGCGAGCATCTCGTAGAGGACGATGCCGAGGGAGTAGAGGTCGCTGGCCTTGACCGCAGGAACCCCCATGGCCTGCTCGGGGCTCAGGTAGGCGGGCGTCCCGCAGATCATCCCGGTCTGCGTGATGGTCTCGTGCCGGTCATCGCCGATGAGCTTGGCGATTCCGAAGTCAAGGACGGTGACCCACTCCTGTCCCCGGGCATCACTGATGAAGAGGTTGTCGGGCTTGAGGTCCCGGTGGAGGATCTCCCGATCATGGGCCTCCTCCAGGGACTCGCACGCCTGGAGCAGAATCTGAACTGCGAGCTCGTACGACAGCGGCCCGTTGTCCTTGATCAGCTGGGAGAGTGGCCGACCCTCGAGGAGCTCCATGGTATAGTACAGGAGGCCCTGGTCGAAGATCCCGAAGTCGTAGAGCGTGACGGTGTGGGGGTTCTTCAGGCTGGCGATCGCCTTGGCCTCCCGCATGAACCGCTTGACCACAGACTCGTCCTGGACGATGTCCCGGCGCAGCACCTTGAGGGCGACGTCTCGCCCGAGCATGGTCTGCTCAGCGACGTACACGACCCCCATCCCGCCCTTCCCGCGGACCGACTTGATCAGGTAGCGCTCGTCGACCTCCTGGCCGACGAGATCCTTCTCCGTGAGCGCGATGAGCTTCTTCCCGTCCTCCGGGCAGCGGAGGACAGAGGTGCTAAATTTCTTGAAGCACTGTGGACAGTATTTCTCCATTCAACATCCTATATGCGTTCTCCGTCTCTTATATCATCACGCAAAAAGGAGGGCAATGTCTGACCGTGAGATTGATGACCGTGCACCTCAATGCAGGGGCGCCGCCTGGATACGGGGGCCGTCGGCCCAGGCCTCGACACGGAGGGTGTCGAAGGGCGCGTAGAGGTCCGGGGTGGTGGTGGCCACGGTGAGGCCCCGGGTCGCGGCGACGGCCGCGGTGCGGGCGGCGAGGGGGTCGGGAGGGGGCTCATGGAGGAGCTCGAGGCGGGCGGCCTCCGTGGCCAGCCAGGTGGCCGCGTCTTGATCGAATGGCAGCACCGTGAGGGTCGGCTGGAGCACGTCCAGGACGTAGGCTCCGGCCCGGCGTTTCCGGGTGGGATCCGGCAGGGTCCGCCAGTGGCGCACCAGGGCCTCCCAGGGGTCCGCGGAGGAGACCACCTCCCGCTCGTGACGCCGCAGGCGCGCCATCACCCCGCCCCGGGGGTGGCTGCGGAGGGGCTCCAGGAGCAGGGAGACGTCCAGCAGGTAGCCGCTCATCGCCAGGCCTCATCGCCGCCCCAGGAGACGCCGCCCCGACCTGCGGGGGTCTCGGCCTCCACCGCGTCCCGGAAGCGCTGCAGCCGGTCCCACAGCCCGTCCCCCGCAGCCCGCAGGCGCTCGTACTCGGCGAGGGACAGGATCACAGCGATGGGGCGTCCCCGGCGGGTGAGCCGCACCGCCTCGCCGTCCTCGGCGATGTGGACCAGGCGGGCCAGGTTGTTTCGGGCGTCTGCGATCGAGTGTCCGTCGTCCATGGGATCCTCCGATGGCTCTCTCTATGGCTATCTTGTCACGCCCAGTCACAGCGACAATTTTTCGGTCTTTCTGCTCGTGCAGTGATCCGGCTTCTTCTCCCCTCCCCGAACGCCGGCACTGGTGCCGCATCGCACGATTCCGGCCTGCGGGAATCCGGGTCGCTGGCTCCCCGGCTGGCACCAGGAGCGTGTTGCGCCCAGGCGGAAGCCCCGGGGGCAGGGGCCGCGCAGGAGCAGGCCGCAACGAGGAGCAGGAGCGCGACGAGGGGGACGCGAGATCGAGACATCGCCATGTAGATAGCCATCTTTGTGTTTCAGGAGAGATCGGGGATCCTCAGGAGCGCCTCGCGCACCGCGCGCTCCAGGGCCCCGGGGAAGGAATCCGCCTTGTTGAGGTACGCCGCAGCGCCGAGCGCTCGGGCCCGCACCCTGGTGGCGGGATCCATCGAGCCCGAGAGGACCACCACCGGGGTCGTCGGGGCCCGCTCGCGAAACGCCTCGAGGGTCTCGAGACCGCAGCTGTCCGGGAGGCCCAGGTCGAGGAAGACGAGATCGTAGTGCTCCGCCTCGAGCATGTCCAGGGCCGTGGACAGCCGATTCGTGTCGCGGATCTCCGCACCGGCGAGCCCCGTCGCACGCGAGAGGAACTCACGGAAGAGGTAGGTGTTGGCCGGCTCGTCCTCCACCAGGAGGATCCGCAGGCCGCTGATTCCGGGGGTCTTCATTGTCTTTCCAAGGAAAAAACTCGCGCCGTTGAAAGATCCTGTCAAGTCGCTCCGCTTCCTGGGGAGCCAGGAATCTTGACCAACAGGTTCATCGGCGCTCTCACCAACTGGCTGATGCCCTGGTGATCCACGTCTCCAGCGGGCAGGTCAGCGCTGAGCCCAGCGCCCGATCCAGTACGCGAAGCGGAAGTCCACCCCGGGGAGGAGCCCGCTCCCGTCGCCGCCGCCGTTCGCGTCGTGGGGGGCGGAGCGCCAGTGGTAGTTGGAGGGACGCTGGAGGTCCCAGGGGACGGCCGCGTCCACCACCACGGAGCATTTCCAGCCCTTGCACCCGAGGGGCGTCAGGAGGGTCTCGCCGTCGGAGGCGACGCAGGGCTCCGCGGTGGCCTCGGGGGGGCAGGTGCATTGGTCGTCCGCGCAGGTGCAAGCTTCGAACGCCGGGCAGTTGATCACCTCATGGTCCCAGTAGGGAGGCTCCGCGAAAAGCCTGAGGGTGTCCATGCCGCTGCCCAGGGCCACGGACAACGGCTCCGAAGCCATGGGCGCGAAGGCCGACCCGTCGGCCCAGCCCGTGACGAAGGTGAAGTCGTAAAGGCTGTACCCGTGGTCCGCGGGCTGAAAGTCCTCGCCAGGGCGATCATAGAGGCTGTTCTTCAGCCCCTCACGCAGGATCTGCCGGCTGTCAGGATCCTGGACATAGCGCATGGCCATCCAGTAGCCCGTGAAGGCCATGTTGTAGTTCGAGAAGTTGGAGCCGTAGCCGAAGTCCGTCAGCTCGTTGACGTGCTCCTTGGTGATGCGCGGCAGCTCCCGGGCCTTGACGAGCTCCTCCTCGAACCACGCCGTGAGCTCCGGATCCTCCGCCGCGTACGCGTAGCTGCCGACGATGCCGAGGGCCATGATCGCGTGGAAGCCGTTCTCGAGGAGATCGCTGTAGATCGCGCCGTCGAGGTTGTGTTCGTTGAGCCAGCCGTGGAGGGTGATGCGCCCGTCCGCGTCGGGGACCTCGAGGTCGTAGCCGCTCTCCCCCACGACCATGAGCGCCTTGCCGAGGGCTGTGGCATCGGCCTGGAGGGTCTCCTTGACCTCTCCGGGGACCGTCTCGTCGTTCCGGATCACTTCCCAGGCCGCCCCAAAGGCAGCGGCCCAGCCGATGAGCATGTCCCGGCTCACCGAGTCCTCCCAGATGACGTTCGGGTACGCGCCGTCCGGGGAGTTGTCCTCCCGCCAGGTCCCGTTGTTCTTTTCGTAGGGCAGGGGCACCCCGTCGTCGTCGAACAGCGGGGTGGTGGTCGCGTAGCCCCACTCCTTCATGGCCAGACCCCGGCAGATGACACCCTCCACACCGGTGATCGCGGTGGCGAGGTGCAGGGTCTCCAGGGCCCGCAGGAGCTGGCCCCGGGCCTGGTCCACGTCCGCGACGGGATAGCCCTGGTCCCGCAGGACCCCGTAGCGGTAGGCGTCGGCGACGATCCCCACGCCGCCATAGAGACCGGCGACCTTGTTGAAGCCGGTGATCACGTCCGTCGGCTTTTTCCCAGCGAAGGCCTCGAACTCGGCCTCCCAGCCGTCCATCTCTTGGATGAAGGTATTCACGAGGGCGCGGTCTTCGGTGTTCGCTGCAGCGATCCCGACATCCGTGTTGACCCCGAAGGCCGACGCGTTGAACAGGGTCCAGGTGCGGTCGTAGCGCCGGGCCTTCAGGTCGAGATCCGGATCCCACCCCTCCTCGCAGGGGCCTGGGATCAGGTGCCGGGTCTCGTACGCGCAGGCTGGGCCGACGTCGATCTCCGGGGCGGTGTCCGCGGGCGCGGTGTCCTCCGGGGTCCGGGTGCTGTTGTCGCCGCATGCGACGAGCGTGGTGATGAGGACGAGGGCCGGGAGGGCGCGAGAGAGCATGATCAACCTCCGGAGCGCGTGATCCGCCAGGCGTTGTGGATGCGGGGGTTGCGGGCGAAGTCGAAGGGGATCGTCGAGCGGGTGATGTCCTCGACGTCGAGTCCCCGGAACGCATCCCGGTCCATCTTGAAGCCGCGCTTGTTGTTGGAGAAGTAGAGCACCCCACCGGGAGCGAGGAGGGCGGCGACGTCCTCGATGAGGCCCACGTGGTCCCGCTGCACCTCGAAGCTCTCCTCCATGCCCTTGGACGCGGAGTAGGACGGCGGGTCCAGGAGGATCAGGTCCCACGATCCCCGGGGCCCGCACACCCACCGGAGCGCGTCCGCGTGCACGTAGCTGTGCCGGTCCCCGTCGGTGAAGCCGTTGCGGGCCATGTTCTTCCGTGCCCAGTCCAGGTAGGTGTTGGAGAGGTCCACGGTGGCCGTGACCTTGGCGTTGCCCCCCGCCGCGGCCACCGTGGCCGCGCCGGTGTACGCGAAGAGGTTCAGGAAGCGCTTCCCCGCCGCCTCGGCCCGGATCCGTGCCCGCAGGGGCCGATGGTCGAGGAAGAGCCCTGCGTCGAAGTAGTCCGTGGGGTTGACCAGGAGCTCCAGGCCGCCCTCCCGGACGGGGCGGAGCTCGCCGACCTCGGCCTGCTTCCGGTACCGGTCCGCGCCGTGCTCCCGCTCCCGGCGCTTGAGCGAGATCTCCCGGCGGGGGAGCTCCAGCACCCGCGCGATGGCCCGCACCGCCTCGTCGAGGCGGGCCCGCGCGACCGCGTCAGGGAGCTCCTTCGGGCGGGGATACTCCTGGACGTGGACCCAGCCGTCGTACCAGTCCGCGGAGAGTGCGTACTCGGGGAGATCGCGGTCGTAGAACCGATAGCAGTGGATCCCCTCCTCGCGGGCCTGCTTCGTGATCTTCGCCAGGTTCTTCCGCAGCCGGTTGGCCACCATCTCCGCGCCCCCGGTGAGGGGCTTGGGCGCGGGCCGCGCCGCCGAGGCCGTCGCGTCCTCCTCCCGGGTCCGCAGGGGGACGCAGAGGAGCCGGCACTCCATGGGACCGTTCCACACGGGGACCCGGCGGGTCACCCGCAGGCCGATGCGCTTCGCGAGCTCGAGGTTCCCCGCGAGGACCCACGCGGTCCACCCCGGGAATCCCTGCTTCAGCCGATCTCCCAGGGCCGCGTACAGCGCGCCGAGCTGCTCCACCTCGCCGACGCGCTCTCCGTAGGGCGGGTTGGTGATCAGCAGGCCCGGAGTGTCTCCAACGGGCTCAGCGTCCGACAGCTCCCGCCGCTCCACGTGGATCGAACCCACGAAGCCCGCGGTCTCCACGTGGCGCAGCGCCGCCCGGATCATGCCCCGGTCCCGGTCCGTGCCCACGATGGAGGGCAGCTTCGCCGTCCCCCGCCGGTCCCGCTCCCGGGCTTCCCGCACCTGGTGGCGCCAGAGGTCCCGGTCGTGGCCCAGCCAGCCCCCGGGCTCGTCGCCGGCCCAGAGGGCGCCGGGGGCGGTGTCCGCGGCGATGAGCGCGGCCTCGATGATCAGGGTGCCCGTTCCGCACATGGGGTCCAGGAAGCCGCCCCCCGCGGCCGCGACCTCGGGCCAGCCCGCCACCAGGAGCAGCCCGGCGGCCAGGGTCTCCTTGAGGGGCGCGGCCCCGGACTCCCGGCGCCAGCCCCGGCGGTGCAGGCTGTGTCCGGCGAGGTCCACGGAGATCGAGGCCCGGTCCCCATCGGCATGGACGGCGAGGCGCAGGTCCGGCGTGTCCCGATCCACCGACGGGCGCCGTCCGGTGTCGTCCCGGAGGCGGTCCACCACCCCGTCCTTGACCAGCTGTGCGCCGTAGTTGGTGTGGGTGATCGCGGCGCCGCGGCCCGTGTAGGAGACGGCGATGGTGGTGTCCGGGGTGAGGTGACGGGTCCACGGGAGGTCCCGGACCCCGGCGTGGAGGGCCTCGGGGCCCGACGCGTCCACTGCGGCGATCTGCAGGAGGATCCTGCTCGCCGTGCGGCACCACAGACAGGCCCGGTACCCCAGCGAGAGGTCACCCCGGAAGGTCACCAACGCGCGGCCGGCCGTGGCGTCCGTCGCGCCCAGGGCGCGCAGCTCCGCAGCGAGGACCTCCTCGAGGCCCCGCGCGGTGGTCGCATGGAACTGGTGCAGCGCGCTCATGGGGATCAGGGTAGCAGAGGACCTCGGGAACGGGAACCACGGACTGTCGGGGGGGCGGCGAACAGGTTCCCTGCGCCATCCATCACGCGTCAGCCTGCCGGTGACCCTGGCGGAGGCGTCGATGGGCTGGCTCGCAGATGGCCCTCGCGGCCCAGGAAGATCTCCACCACCTTCGGATCGAACTGTGCGCCGGCGTTCCGGCGGATCTCCTCCACGGCATCGGCGTGGCTCATCGCCGGCCGATAGGGGCGGGTGGAGGTCATCGCGTCGAACGCGTCCGCCACGCAGATGATGCGCGCGGCCAGGGGGATCCCTTCGGCCTTCAGGCCGTCGGGGTAGCCCGTTCCGTCCCAGCGCTCATGGTGGTGGTACACCGCGACCAGGGCCCGCTGGAGGAAGCGGATCGGCGCGAGGATGTTGTCCGCGAACTGCGGATGGGTCTCAATGGTCCGTCGGTCCTCTGCGGTGAGGGTGCCGGGTTTGTTGAGCACCGCGTCGGAGATTCCGATCTTTCCGATGTCGTGGAGGAGGCCCGCATACCGGACCACGTCCAGCGCATCCCCCTCCAGGCCCAAGGCCTCTGCGAGATCCAGCGCGTACCCGGTGACCCGCTCGGAGTGGCCCCGGGTGTACGCGTCCCGGGCCTCCAGCGCCTGCGCCAGCGCCCGGATCGTCTCGAAGTATGTCCGCTGGGTCTTCTCGTAGAGCCTCGCGTTCTCGATCGCGATGGCCGCCTGGCTGGCGAGGGTGGTCAGCAGGACCCGGTCCGCTTCGGAGAACGCATCGGCCTTCTCCGAGCAGACCTCGAAGACCCCGATGTACTGTTCTCCGACCTGGAGGGGCACCTGGATCCGGCTCCCGTTCAGCGGGCTCTTCTGTCTCTCCCTGGCGTCCACGACCCCCACGTAGGCACCCCTGGATGCCCGGACCTGGAGCCCGGCGCCGTTCTCGTCCATGAGCTTGATCGCGGACGCGGACGCCTCCACGATGACGTCGGTCATCCCCACGATGGAGCGCAGGGTCTCGTCCAGGTCGAGGCTCGCGGTGATGGCGCGGCCCGCCGCGTTGAGGGTGGAGAGCTCCTGGATCCGCAGCTGCAGGGACGCGTTCGCGTCGCTGATCTCCCGGGCCCGCTCCCGCAGCTCGCGGTTCAGGGCCTCCATCTCCAGGACGTTCTTCTGGAGGAGCCCGTTCTTGATCTCCACGTCCTGGATCAAGGCGGCATTCTGGAGGGCCACCGATGCGTGGGAGGCGAAGGTGCAGAAGAGCTCCAGGTCCGCCTCGTCGAAGGCCCCCGGCTCCCGGGACTCCGCGTCGAGGACCCCGAAGACCCGGCTCCCCTCCACCAGGGGGACGGCCATCTCACAGCGCCCCCCCTTGATCCCCGGCACGTAGTCCGGCACCGCGGTCACGTCCGCGACCAGGCGCCCCTGGCCCGAACGGAGCACCTCGCCGGTGATGCCGATCCCCGCACCGCCGCGGAAGCGGGCCATGGTCTGCGGCGGATACCCCCGGGCCGCCCGGATCCGCAGCGCCCCTTCGTCCTCCTCCCACAGGAGCACCGCGCAGGCATCGATCCGCAGCGTCTCCTGCGATTTCTTCAGGATTTTTTCCAGGAGGAGGTCGGTGTCGTAGACGGTCCCCAGGGCCTTGGCGAGCCGGTTGAGGGCCAGGAGCCGGTCCGCCTGGGTGGCCAGAGACCGGCTGCGGCGGGTCAGCTCCGCGTGGAGCCGGGCGTTGTGGATCGCAGAGGCCGCGTGGAGCGCGAAGAGGACGAAGTACTCGACCTCCTCCCGGGTGAACTCCCGGGTCGTGACGCTCTCCGCATCGAGGACGCCGATGATCCGGTCGTCGAGGACCAGGGGCGCGGCGATCTCCGAGCGGGCGTCGATGACGCCGGGCACGTACCGGGGGTCCGCGCGGATGTCCCGGATCGCCACGGCCTTCCGGTTCTCCAGCACCCAGCCGGTGATGCCTTCGCCCGGGGCCCCTCGGAAGTCCTTCACCACCTCGGGCCGGTAGCCCCGGGCCGCCGCGATGGTCAGCGTCCTTCCCGCCGGATCCAGCAGGAGGATCGCGCAGGCGTCGAAGTGGAAGACCCGATCCACGAGCTCCAGGATCCGATCCAGCACCCGGGCGGGATCAAGGGACGAGTGGAGGGCCTGCCCGGCGGCGGTGAGGGTGGCGAGGAACTGGAGACGCTGGTGCTCGGTCATGGTTCAGAACTCCACTGCGCAGGGTGCGCCACGACCTTGACGCTACTCCCGGAGGAGGCCCCGGGCAAGAACTCAGCGGTCGTCCGCTGCGCAGACGCGGAAGATCAGGCCCTCCAGGAGGGCCCGGGGCGGGAGCGAGGTGCTCTTGAGGCGTTGATCCACCGAGGCCAGCTCCTCCAGGGTCTCCTGGAGCCGGCGCTCCGGGAACCGCCGGGCCTGGCGCAGGGTCTTCTCCGCGACGAAGGGGGGGACGCCCAGGTCCCGGGCCAGGCCCCGGGGCTCCACCCCGTGGTCCCGCACCAGGCTCCGGGCGAGGACCATGTTCCGCACCTGGCGGTGAAGCAGGGAGACGAGAATCAGGGGGACGCCCTGTGTGTCGGTCTTCCGGTCGCTCTTGAGCCCCCCCTCCAGGAGGCGGGCGAGCACCGCCAGGGCCTGCGGCGCGTCCCGGTTTCCCAGCGCGTCCACGAACTCGAAGACCGTGTGGGTCCGGGTGGCCGCGACCTGCCCCTCCACGTCCTCCATGGTCAGCACCTTCCGGTCTCCCACAAAGATGCAGAGCCGGCGGATCTCCGTGAGCAGGTCCGGCATCGAGGTGCCCAGGATCTCGGCGAGGTACCGGGCCACACCCCGCTCGAGGCGGATCCCCTCTCCGGAGAAGCGGTCGGTCACGAAGGACTCCGCCTCCTCGATGCTCCGCATCGGCGGGAACTCATAGGCATGGCCCCGCTTCTGGAGGAGCTTCCAGAGCCGGCTCCGCTTGTCCGCCGAGGTGGCCTGGAGGACGATGGTCCCCGAGCGGGACGTCTCAGCGAAGTCCGCGAGCTGGTCCTGCTGGGCCTTCTCGGCGGCGTTCGTGCCGCCGACCTTCAGCCAGCGGTCCGCGGAGGTGACCACGATCACCCGCCGGGTGCCGAGCATGGGGCGGTTGGAGGCCAGGGCCACCCAATCCCCGGGGCCCGTCTCCTTCCCGTCCCGTCGGTCGAGGTTGAAGTCCCGCAGGCCATCGGAGAGGAGGTGGTCCACCGCGAGGGTGGCGGCGCGTTCCCGATAGAAGCCTTCGTCCCCATGGAAGAGCAGGACCGGGGCCGGCTCGCCGAGCGCGAGATCGCCCCGTAGGCGCTTCAGCTCCGCTCCCGCGGTGGGGCCCCGGGACATCGCGCTACTTCTTCACCCGCTCGATGTAGCGGCTGTCGCGGGTGTCCACCCGGATGCGCTCACCGGGCTCCACGAAGAGGGGCACCTGGACCTCGAGGCCCGTCTCCAGGCGGGCGGTCTTCTGGACGTTGCTCACCGTGTCCCCCCGCACCGCGGGGTCGCACTCGGCGATGTCCAGATCCACGGTGTTGGGCAGCTCCACGGAGATCGGGCGTCCCTCGTAGAACATCAGGCGCACCTCAGCCTCCTCCAGGAGGAAGAGATCCGCGCCGTCCATGAGGTCCCGGGTCATCATGATCTGGTCGAAGGTCTCCAGGTTCATGAAGTGAAACTCGTCGGCATCCTTGTAGAGGAACTGGAACTTCCCGAGCTCGATGTCCGGGTCGTCCAGGCGCTCGCCGCCCTTGAAGGTGAAGACCTTCTGCTGGCCCCCGATGAGGTCCCGGGCCTTGACCTTGACCAGGGTATTCGCGCCCCGCGCAGTCGGGGTATGGGTGCTCGCTTCCATGGTCGTGTACGGGATCCCCTCGTGCTCGAAGCGGACCCCCTTCTTCAGATCGGACGAGCTGGGCATGGCGCCTCCTCGTGGTCGAACTGTGATTCCTAACAGCGGGCGGTGTGCTTTGCAAGGGGATCCGTGCGGATCCGGGTGCCCAGACACGAGTTGGCCCGGGGGCGTACCCCCGGGCCAAGGCCGTGTGCAGCAACAACCGCTGGAAGGAGGAAGGTCTCCCCGGAGCCGGAAGGAGGTTACGCCCCCGGGGTGCTGCACCGGGCTATTTTGCAAGGCCTGTGCCAGGGACCCGGCGCGGAGGGAAGGCCCCGCCCATAGCGGCGCGGAGGGAGATGAAAGCGACGTCGGGTGTCCTGAAAGCAGGACAGGGCGATCAGGGAGTGTGGAGAATCTCCACAGGCGGCTGCTTCCGTCGCTGCTCCGCCAGGTCCTTGAGGGCGACGAGGCGGGCCTGGTCCGGGGCGAGACGCAGCGCGAGCCCCGCCTCGAGTCCCGCCTCGTCCCACTGACCCGAGCGTGCGAAGTAGAGCCCGTCCCTGTAGTGGATCCAGAGGAGGATCTTCTTGAGCTCCCCGTGGACCCGGTCCCCCGCCAGGGAGCGGTAGAAGCGCTGCCAGAACCGCGCGGTCCGGGACACCGACAGGCCGCTCCTGTGGGGCACCGCCCGGGAGCTGAGCCGGATCCCCGGGCCCTCGAAGCGGGTATGATCCCAGGGAAGGTCGAGGCCGCCGTGGCCCAGGGAGACCGCGGGCCGGGCCGGATCGTCCGCGTCCAGCTCCAGGACGTCCACCTCGAGGATCACCGGGCGTCGGTCCGACAGCTCCAGGAGGCTCGCCCAGGGGAAGAACCCCGTTGCGTGGTGTTCGTCCACCACGGCTGCGAGATCCGGGTGCCGGCGCCGGATGAGCGCCGCGTAAGGCGCACCGTCCTCGATCCGGCGGAAGAACGACTGGTGGAGGAGGGCCACATCCGGCCGTCGCTGCTCCACGGCCCGGTGGTAGACGTGGTTGAAGAAGAGGGCGTAGTACGACGGCATGAACACCGTGTCCGGAGGGAGCTCCTCCAGGAAGGTGTGTTGGATCGCGTCCGGCGCATGGAAGTCCGAGAGGCCGAGGGTCCGGCGCTCCCGATCAAAGGTCCTCGCGTTCGAGGTGAGGGCCCCGGCGCCGGTCACGAGCAGCAAGGCCGTCGCGCCCCACGCCCACCGGGGGGAGAGGACCCGCCGGCGGAGGGCCTCGAACACCGGGACCAGCCCCGTGGCAGCCAGGGTCATGGCCTGGAGCCCCGGGAAGAAGTAGCCGTGGTCGTCGGGGTTCTCCACGTCCAGATACATGATCGCCTTGGACACGAGCCCTGCGGCCATGAGGAGGACCAGGAACCCGCCGACGCGGGGCGAGCGCCAGACCCACGCGACGAGACCCAGGATCCCCGCGAAGAACAGCGTCGGGCCCAGGAGATCGACCCAGCTCTCGAGGATCGTCGTGCAGGCCTCGAGGAACGGGGCCCGGGGCATCTCAGTGACGCTCAGGTGGAAGGCCCGGGCAGAGACCATGCCCAGGAACCCCCCGGGGGTGGTGGCGTCACCCCAGGACAGGTCCATACCCGCAGCGCTGCGCAGGGGAAGGAGCCCGTAGACCAGGAGCCCCGCAGCGGCGATGCCCAGGAGCGGCAGGAGGCGCCGAGGCGCCAGCCAGACCCGCCCCTCGGGCCGGGTCAGGAGGAACACGGCGAAGGCGGGCAGGGTCAGGAGCACCAGGTAGTGGTGGTTGGTCAGACCGAAGCCCAGGAGCAGCGCGACCAGGAGCACGTGACCGCCCCGGGTGTCCGGGGACTCGTCCCAGCGGAGGGCCAGGGCCACGGCCAGGGCCGTCACCAGGAAGTTCAGGGTGTAGACCTCTGCGCGGATCCCTTGGAACCACGCGGCCCGGGACAGGGACAGGGACAGGACCAGGAGCGCGACGGCCCCGTCGCCCAGGAGCCCCGGTCGTTGGATCCGGACGAGCCCGCATTTCTCACCACCCATCTGCTGCAGCCGCCGATCCTCCTGCAGTCTCGGGCCGTTTCTCCCGCCGCAGTCCTCGACGATACTCCGGCATCGACTCCGGCTGCTCTGGTCCGAACAGCCCGACACAGCAGGGTCTCGACGACTTCGCAACGATGTCTGGTGAGAAATGCGGGCCAGGAGGAGTCGCCCGGCGACGAAGAGCGCGGCCGCGGCCCCAGCGCCCAGGAGCGCGCTCAGGAGGTTGACCCGGAAGGCCACGGAGCCCAGGGGCAGGAGCGTGGCCAGATGCGCCAGGACCATGTAGCCGGGGGTCCCCGGCGGGTGGGGGATCGAGGCGCCCCGGGCGCACGCGACGAACTCCGACGAATCGAGCCAGAAGATCCCCCGGCGCGAGCTGCCAGAGATAGAGGCCGAAAGTCGCGAGGAAGACCCCCGCGACCCAGAGCGCTGCGCCGGGGCGACGCTCAGGCATCCCGGGGGCCCCGGTAGCGGCATTGGGAGGTCGGGGTCTCCCTGACGCAGATCTCGCTCAGGTAGGGCAGGGCCGGCGCGATGCGTGCCCAGAGCCACGCGCAGAGATGCTCGGAGGTGGGCTGGGACAGCCCCTCCACCTCGTTGAGGAACCGGTGGTCCAGGAGCTCGATCACGGGCTTCACCGCCTGGGTGATGTCCCCGTAGTCCACCAGCCAGCCCGTCTCGGGCTCCACGGGGCCCTTGAGGGTCACCTCGACCTCGTAGGTGTGCCCGTGGACCTGTCGGCAGCGGTGGCCCTCCGGCGCACGGGTCAGCGCGTGTGCGGCCTCGAAATGGTATCTCTTCGTGAGCTCGACGATCATCTCAGTGACCCCCGGCGGAGCGTAGCAGCGGCCCGCCCCGAAGTAAATATCGTTCCCGTCCCTCAGTGCGCCGGATCTTCGATGCGCGCGACGGGAATCCGCAGCCGGATCCCCACCCGGTGGAGGGGCATCCACAGGGGCCGGTCGAAGGGCCCCATGGGGAGCTGAACCGTGTACCCCACGTCCAGGTAGTACAGGCTCACGAAGACCCCGGCCTCCGCCACCCCGCGGGCGCTGAAGCGGTCCCCCGCCGCCCCCGCAGCGACCTCCAGACCGAGGCCGCCCACCCGATGGAAGATGCCCCCCCGGAGCACCGCCAGGCCCATGCCCGCGTCCACCGATGCCGCCGCCGGGATCACCGCGACCCCGTCCACGCCGTAGCCGACCCAGGCCATCCAGCTCCGTCCCCCCCGGTCCGCCCACGCGAACTCGTGGCTGTGCATGTACCCGAGGCCCGGGGCCCACCGTTCCCCGTCCGTGTCGAGACGGAGGCCCAGGTGGTGCACCCGCGTCCGGGACGGCCGGACGCCGTCGTCGGCTCGGACCACGTGGGCAGCGAGGAGGAGGAGGAGGACGAGGGGTAGGGAACGCAACATCATGGGACAACGATATCGACGGACCGCGCCAAGTCAATGTCGGCGGGGCGGTTCAGTCATGGTATCCTCTCCCGTGAGGAGCCTGACCCTGGAGGCCCGAACATGACGCAGGTTATCGTCGTCCCCATGGCCGTGCTTGCGGCGCTGCTGGTGCTCGCCTGTGGCACGAAGGACCCCGTGTTCCTGCCCGGGGACACCGCGGAGGACGTCGTGGTGATCGAGGTGATCCCGGAGACGCCGGAGACGCCCCCCGACACCGTCGAAGAGCTGCCGCCGCCGGTGATCTGCGCCCCCGGCGAGGAGCGCTGCGGCGAGGACGGCGTGGAGACCTGCAACGATCCCGGGACGACTTGGGAGCCCACCCAGAACTGTGACTCCGCGGAGCTCTGTCTCCCCGATCCCTACCGCTGTTGTCTGCCGGACTGCGTCGGGAAGAAATGCGGCCCCGACGGCTGCGGGGGCTCCTGCGGGAGCTGCCCCCAGGGCCTCGAGTGCAACACCGTCGGGAAGTGCCAGGAGATCTGCGTCCCGGAGTGCGATGGCAAGGACTGCGGCCCCGACGGCTGCGAGGGGGTCTGCGGCGCCTGCGGCGACGGACAGGAATGCGCGGACGGCCTCTGTGAGACGATCTGTGTCCCGGACTGCTCCGATGAAAACACCTGTGGCGACGACGGGTGCGGAGGGACCTGTGGCGGCTGTGGCGGGGATCTCTCCTGCCAGGAGACCCTCTACGGCCTCCACTGCTCCAAGGCCTGCGTCGACCTGGGCGACTGCCCCACCGGGACCTTCTGCCTCGGGGAACTCTGCACCCCCTGGGAGTGCCAGGAGGACGGGGACTGTGCGCCGGACGAGGTCTGCGATCCCTTCCTGCGCTGCGCGCAGGGCCTGTCCTGCTCCGGCACCGACCCCTGCTTCCCCCTGAACGACCCGGTGACCGGGGGGGAGGTGACGCAGGCCTGCGACACCGACACCGCGACCTGCTTCGTGGAGCCGGAGGAGGTCTGCGTCGACGGGCAGTGCTACCCCCACGCCGGCGCCTGCGCCTGGGTCACCCCCGGCGAGGGCTTCTGCGACGACGGCGAGCCCTGCACCATCGACTCCTGCGACTCGATCCTCGGGTGTGTCCACGAGAAGAGCGATGCCCTCGCCTGCCTGGACCAGGTCTACACCTGCGAGGAGCTCCACGACATGGCGGACTGGGAGGCCTCGGCGCAGACCGCGGCCACCAACGGCGCGGCCTGTGAGGTCCACGCGGATTGCCACCTCTGTCTCTACATGGACGGCTTCGACGATGGCTGCGCCACATACCTCTGGTTCGCGGCGGCCGTGGACGTGTCCCTCCTGCTGGCCGTGGACCAGGCCTTCGAATCGCTGGGCTGCGACCCCGACCCAACCTGCGGGTCCCCACCGGAGCCCGGCGCGGCGCCCTGCTGCATCGACGGGGCCTGCACCTTCGGCGGGAGCTGCACCGCCTTCGTGGACACCTGCCTCTCCTACATCACCTGCGGCGCCCTGGACACCGACGGCGACGGCCTCGGCGACGGCTGCGATCCCGACGACGACGACGACGGCTTCGTGGACGGTGAGGACTGCCAGCCCAAGGACGCCCTCGCCTTCCCTGGCGCGGCGGAGCGCTGCAACTTCGCGGACGACGACTGCGACGGGGACGCGGACGAGGACTTCCCCGAGGTGGGCCAGTCCTGCGTCTCCCAGGATCCGGACGCCTGTGATCCGGGCGGCTGGTGGGTCTGCGAGGAGGGCACGGGCCTCCTCCTCTGCCAGCCCATGGGCTGGCCCGGCGCCACGGAGATCTGCGACGGCAAGGACAACGACTGCGACGCGGAGGTGGACGAGGACGGGTCCGTGGGCTGCGTCGCCTGCTGGGAGGATCTCGACGAGGACGACTTCGGCGCCGGCCTCCCGGCCTGCGTCTGCGCCCCCAATCCCCAGATCTGCTTCGCCCAGGCTCCCGGGGACTGCGACGATGAGGACCCCGAGGCCTACCCGGGCCAGCCCGAGCTCTGCAACGGCAAGGACGACAACTGCAACGGGGTGACCGACGAGGGGTGTGGGTAGGCGTCAACCCGAGCTCTCGGCACCGACCCAACACGGGTACTCGGCAGAGCGATTGAGGTCATCCTGAGCAAGGGGCGCCCTCCGCGGCGCACCGTGCCGAAGGACCCCCCCGTTGGTACGCAGAGACGTCTCTGCCGAGACACCGGGGGGTCCTTCGACGCACTCGTTTCACTCGTTTGCTTCTAAGAAACATCAACCTCGGTTTCTTTCGAGACAAGCTCAACACCCAGCGCTTCTCCAAGCTTTCTTTCTGAACACCACCGCATCCGGCGGGGCGGCTCGGGGTGACGGGGAAATCGGGGCGTAAGTCTCGCAGGAGCGGAGCTTCGTTCAACTCGGCTTCGAAACCCCTCCCACAGTTTGGTCTGTGGTCGGTATTTCGCGCTTGGCTGATGACCTGGTCAAAGCTGAACGAGGCGATCCGGCCCCTGCCTTTGAGGCCGGCCACACGACGGAGGGTGGGTGGGGGAGGGTGGCCGGCCTCCCCTTCTTTTATGGCTCTTCGCGATCGAGGTTGGGTCCGAGGTTCGTGGTGAAATACGGGAGGTGTCGCAGTGGCACCGAGGGGCCAACACGCAAGGCCGAACCCCCCGCTCCGGTCGCACGGCTCCGCCGGGCTCC
>JBDRIT010000147.1:0-20298 GCA_043815665.1 Pseudomonadota bacterium | reverse complement strand
GGTCGAGATGGCGGTGCTGACAAAGATGGCGAACGAAGGCGATGCCGGGTATCGTCGAGTTCGAGTGAGCATGGCGAGCGGTCCATCTGCTGTTCAGCACAGGCAGATCGGCCGCCGCAGTAGGCAGATGCGCTTGTTTTGGGGCTAAAGTCGTTGATGGACGTCAAGGGATCAGTTCGCCAGTCCGACCTGTGACGCCGTGAACCTCCCGAGGAACTGCCAGGCGTCCGGCGTACCGTCCGCGTCGAGGTCGAGGTCCCTGGGGACCCCCAGGCCCTCGAGGAGCACCGCCAGGGACTGCCCTGCGATCGTGATCTCCCCGGCGGCGTCCCCGGTCAGGACCCCGCGCAGGTCGCCCTCCGAGATCGCGCCGCCGTCGGCGGCCAGGATCCCCAGCAGACGGAGATCCATGATCGGGAGCTCCGGGGGGTCCAGCATCCCGTTGGGGATCACCAGGGACGACGGCTCCTCGGTGACGAACACCTGCCCGAGCAGCCGACCACCGAGGAACCCCGGATCCCCGAGGAACCCGAACGCGTCGCCCACCGCCTCGCCCGCACCGACGTACAGGGACAGCGCCCCGGTCTCGACCTGGTGGTCGTCCACGAGAAGGAGGATGTTGAGTCCGCCCGCGGCGATCTCCTTCTGGAGCAGGTTGTTCAGCTCGTCGCCGAACATCCCGGAGAGGGGCGCCGTGAAGGACAGGGCGTCGAAGCGATAGCTCTGGCCGGTGAGGTCCTCCTCCTCCATGGTCCCCAGGCTGACCTCGCAGCTCGGGCATTCCGCCGGCGCTGCGCAGGTGCCGCCCTCCTGCGCCGATGGATGGAGGGGGTCCCCGGGGAGCGCCCCCTCCCCCATGCCGGTGTAGGTCTCGTCGAGGCCGCAGGCGGCGAGGACCAGGAGCAACGGGACGAGCAGCGAGCACTGGCGCAGCATGGAGCCTCCGCGCGGTTTTTACGACAGAAACAGAAGAAGACAGATCCCGTCAAGTGATTTACTGCTGTCCCCAAGTTCGCTCGGAGGGGCGACGACGAGGAGGAGCCCCGAGGGGCGGACGCTACCAGTTGATGCGCCAGCTCTGCAGCACGTGCATGTAGTTGGCGCGCTCGAACGCGTAGGGGTCGGGGGAGCGCTCGAGGCTCATGGAGCCCTTCATCTGTGCGAGGGACTCGTACTCCTTCTCCTCCATCCAGCGGGCCATGCCCTCCCGGAGGGTGGTGAGGTGTCCGGGGCCCTTCTCGAGGAGCGCGGAGACCACCTGGATCGCATCCGCGCCGGCCATGACGGCCTTGATCGCGTCGGCGGACGTGTGGACGCCGCCGGTCACGGCGAGGCCCGCGCCGACCTTGCCGTAAAGGATCGCCAGCCAGCGGATGCGCATGAGGAGATCCTGGGAGCTGGACAGACGCAGCTGCCGGGTCACCTCCAGGGTCTCGATGTCAATGTCAGGCTGGTAGAAGCGGTTGAAGAGGACCAGGCCGTCCGCGCCGGCCTGGTCGAGACGGCGGGCCAGGGACGCCAGGGACGAGTACTGGGCCGAGAGCTTCACGGCCACGGGGATGTCGAGGCCCTTCTTCACGTCGGTCATCAGGTCGAAGAGCTGGGTCTCCACCTGCTCCCCACTCACCGCGGGGTCTGTCGCCAGGAAATAGCAGTTGAGCTCCAGCGCGTCCGCACCGGCCTCCTGGATCAGCCTTGCGTACCGGAGCCAGGACCCCGGGTGGGTCCCGTTGAGGGACGCGATGACCGGGACGGACACCGCGTCCTTGATCTTGCGGATCTGCTCCAGGTATTCGTGGGGCCCCAGGGTAAAGGACGTGGCCGCAGGGAAGTAGGACATCGCCTCGCTGGAGGTGTGCTCGTGGCTCTCCATGGCCGCGTGGGTGGCCAGCTCCTCGGAGACGAGCTGCTCCTCGAAGAGGGAGCGCATGACGAGGGCCGCGGCCCCCGCGTCCTCGAGGCGCTTGACCATGTCCAGGTCGTCCAGCATGGGTGACGCCCCGGGCATGAACGGGTGGGGCAGGTCGAATCCGAGCCAACGGGTCTTCAAATCCATGGGGTTCCTCCTCAACCGTCGCCCGGGTCGCGGCTGAAGTCCAGCCCGGCGAGTTGCTTGTAGAGCTTGACCTGCTCCGACACCTGACTCTGCGCGGTCTTGGCCAGCATGCGGAAGCGAACCGGGTCCATCTTCTCGACCATGCGGAACCGGGTCTCGTTCTGCATGAAGTCCATGACGCTGGCCGTGGGCTCCGGCGGAGAGTCCATCTGCAGGGGGGACTCGCCCCGGGCCAGCCGGCGCGGGTCGAAGCGGTAGAGGGGCCAGATCCCCGCGTCCACCGCGAGCTTCTGCTGGGACAGGCCCCGACGCAGGTCATAACCGTGCGCGATGCAGTGGGAGTAGGCGATGATCAGGGAGGGCCCGGGGTAGGAGTCCGCCTCGATGAAGGCCCGCACCGTCTGCGCGTCCTTGGCGCCCATGGCGATCCGCGCCACGTACACGTGGCCGTAGCTCATGGCCATGAGCCCCAGGTCCTTCTTTCCAACGTCCTTGCCCGCGGCGGCGAACTTGGCCGCCGCGCACATGGGGGTGGCCTTGGAGGCCTGACCGCCGGTGTTGGAGTACACCTCGGTGTCCAGCACCAGGATGTTCATGTCCCGCTTGTTGGCGATGACGTGGTCCAGGCCGCCGAAGCCGATGTCGTAGGCCCAGCCGTCGCCGCCGACGGACCAGACGCTCTTGCGGACCAGGTAGTCCGCCACGTCCTCGAGGCGCCGGGCCTCGGAAGAGTCGATGGTCTTGAGGACCTGCTGCAGCGCGTCCACCCGGGCCCGCTGGGCCTGGACGTTGCTCTCGCCGTACTGGCCCGCCTCGAGGAGACCGGCGACCAGCTCGTCCCCGATCCGGCCTGCCAGGAGGTGCAGGAGATCCTCGGCCTGGCGCTTGTTCGCGTCCACCGCGAGGCGCAGGCCGAAGCCGAACTCCGCCGCATCCTCGAAGAGGGAGTTGGACCAGGAGGGTCCCCGGCCGTTCCCGTCCACGGTGAAGGGGGTGGTGGGCAGGTTTCCGCAGTAGATCGAGGAGCAGCCCGTCGCGTTGCCGATGAGGGCCCGGTCCCCGAAGAGCTGGGTCAGCAGCTTGTAGTAGGGGGTCTCCCCGCAGCCAGCGCAGGCCCCGGAGTACTCGAAGAGGGGCCGCAGGAGCTGGCTCGTCTTTACGTTGATGCTCTCGAGCCTTGTCCGATCCAGGTCCGGCAGGCCCAGGAAGAACGCATAGTTCTTCGCCTCCTGTTCCCGGATGGGGATCTGGGTGGCGAGGTTGATCGCCTTGCGCCGGGGGTTGGCCTTGTCCTTGGCCGGGCAGGCCTCGATGCAGAGCGCGCAGCCGGTGCAGTCCTCGGGGGCCACCTGGACCGTGAACTGCATCCCCTGGAAGTCCTTGCCCTTGTAGGCGATGGACTTGAAGGACTGCGGCGCATCGGTGAGGAGGGACTCCTCGTAGACCTTGGGTCGGATCGCCGCGTGGGGGCAGACCAGCGCGCACTTGTTGCACTGGATGCAGACGTCGGACTCCCAGACCGGGATGTCCAGGGCCACGTTGCGCTTCTCCCACTGGGTCGTCCCCGTGGGCCAGGTGCCGTCGGCCTCGAAGGCGCTCACGGGGAGCTCGTTCCCCTCGTCCACCATCATGCGGGCGATGACGTCCCTGACCAGCGCTGGGGCCTCGGCGGACACAGCGGGCGGGCGGACCACCGTGCCCGTGCCCGCCCCGGGGACCGTGACCTGATGGAGGTGGGCCAGGGTGTGGTCCACCGCCTCGAAGTTCCGGCGGATGATCTCCTCGCCCTTCATTCCGTAGGTCTTCTGGATCGCCTTCTTGATCTCGGCGATGGCCTCCTCCCGGTGGAGGACGCCGGAGATCGCGAAGAAGCAGGTCTGCATGATCGTGTTGATCCGGGTGCCCATGCCCGTGTCCCGGGCCACCTGGTACGCGTCGATGACGAAGAAGCGGATCTTCCGGGCGATGATCTGCTCCTGGACCTTCCGCTGGAGCTTGTCCCAGGTCTCCTCGATCCCGTAGGGGGAGTTCAGGAGGAAGACCGCGCCCTCGGACGCGTATTTCAGGACGTCGTACTTCTCCAGGAAGGTGAACTGGTGGCAGCCCACGAAGTTCGCCCGGCTCACCAGGTAGGTGGACTGGATCTGATCCGGGCCGAAGCGCAGGTGGGAGATGGTGATCGCACCGGATTTTTTTGAATCGTAGACGAAATAGCCCTGCGCGAAGTTGTCCGTCTCGCCGCCGATGATCTTGATCGAGTTCTTGTTGGCGCCCACGGTGCCGTCCGCGCCCAGGCCGAAGAACACCGCCCGCACCACGTCCTCGCCCTCGATGTCGAAGGACGGATCCACCGTGAGGGAGTGGTGGGTGACGTCGTCCTCGATGCCCACGGTGAAGTGGTTCTTGGGCGCGGCCTTGCCGGCCTCGTCCAGGACGGCCTTGACCATGGCCGGGGTGAACTCCTTGCTGGAGAGGCCATAGCGGCCGCCGATGATCCGGGGATCCACAGGGAAGGGGCTGGTGCCCCGATCTCGGGCCTCCCGGAAGACCGTGATCACGTCCTGCCAGAGGGGCTCGCCCAGCGCGGCGGGCTCTTTGGTGCGGTCCAGGACGGCGATGGAGGTCGTCGTGGCGGGCAGCGCCTCCAGGAAGCGATCCAGGGAGAAGGGGCGGAAGAGGCGGACCTTGAGGAGGCCGACCTTCTCCCCCCGGGCGACCAGGGTGTCCACGGTGTCGTGCGCGGTCTCCGCGCCGGAGCCCATCATGACGATGACCCGCTCGGCCTCGGGGTGCCCCACGTAGTCGAAGAGGTGATAGTGCCGCCCCGTGAGGGCCGCAAACTGATCCATCGCGTCCTCGACGATGCCGGCGCACGCGTCGTAGTAGCGGTTGCAGGCCTCCCGGGCCTGGAAGAACACGTCGGGGTTCTGCGCGGTGCCGCGGATCTTGGGGCGGTCCGGGGTGAGGGCCCGCACCCGGTGCGCCCGGATCGCCTCCGCGTCCATCATCGAGAGGAGGTCCCCGTCGGTGAGCTCCTCGAGCTTGGCGACCTCGTGGGAGGTGCGGAAGCCGTCGAAGAAGTGCATGAAGGGGATCCGGGACTTGAGGGTCGCCGCGTGAGAGACGCAGGCCAGGTCGTGGACCTCCTGGATCGACCCCGAAGCCAGCATCGCGAAGCCGATCTGGCGGCAGGCCATCACGTCGGAGTGGTCCCCGAAGATCGACAACGCATGGGTCGCCACGGTCCGGGCCGCCACGTGCATGCAGTAGGCGGTGAGCTCCCCGGCGATCTTGTACATGTTGGGGATCATCAACAGGAGGCCCTGGGACGCGGTGAAGGTGGTGGTCAGCGCCCCCGCCTGCAGGGCGCCGTGCACCGCGCCGGCTGCGCCGGCCTCGGACTGCATCTCCATGACGTCGGGCACCTGGCCCCAGATGTTCCGCCTGCCCTCTGCGCTCCACTCGTCCGAGTGCTCGCCCATGGGGGTGGAGGGGGTGATGGGATAGATGGCGATGACCTCGCTGGTCCGATGCGCCACCGACGCCGCGGCCTCGTTGCCGTCTACCGTGATCATCCGTCGCTCTGACATGTTCTCCGTGCTCCCGTGTTCGACTGTCGCCGCCGCCAGGACTCCGGGCCCAGCCGCAAACCTGCCCGCTCGAGCGGAGCGATACCATACACCTGTGCAGCGGGCGGTCGTCAAGGGAAAAGGCGGGCTTGACACGCACGGGCGTTTCTGGGACAAATCACTGGTAGGACTCGACCCTGAAGCAAAGCAAGAACAGGAGCACAGAAAGACATGAAGCGCATCATCTTGAGCACCATCCTGCTGGCCACGGCCATGGTTTTCGCATTGTCTCTGAGTTGCGACGGCGGCGGCGGCGGCACCAATGAGCCCGGAATCGACACCGCCGTCCCTGAGGACACCGCCCCCGTGGACACCATCCCCGTGGACACCATCCCCGGCGTGGACAGTGAGCCCGCCGAGCTCATGGACTTCGCCGGTACGGTCGAGGGCTTCGGCATGGACGGCCAGATGGTCTCCGGCGTGACCGTCGAGCTCTTCGACAACGCCACGGGCAAGGGCACGGGCACCACCCAGGTCTCCGACGGCGACGGCAAGGTGACCTTCCCGGATCTGGAGAAGGGCAAGATGTACGGCTTCAAGTGCACCCTGGGCAACTACAAGAACACCTTCGTGTGGAACATCGAGGCCGGCCTCATGGCCGAGGAGACCCTCTGGATCGTGCCCAACACGGTGTACCAGATGGCCCTGGGCCTTGCGGGCCTCACCCAGGACGAGAACAAGAGCGTCGTCGCCGGCGCGGTCTACTGGCTGGAGAACAACGGCGACGAGACCGGGATCGGCTGCGCGACGGTCACCAGCGACCCCGCCACCGACGACGTCCGGTACATGGCCGCGGGCAACGGCCTGCCCACCACCCTGGCGAACCAGTCGACCACGGGCTGCGCGGACACCAAGGCCAACGGCCGCTACGTGGCCGGGAACCTGCCTCCGGGCACGGTGACCCTCACGGCGACCAGCGAGGACGGCGAGGTCATCGGGTCCACCACCCTGTGGTCCATCAAGGGCTCCATCGCGGTGAGCAACATCTACCCGGACGCGACGGTCACGGCGAACCCGACCGGTGGCTGCTGCGACTAGGCGCCCCGGGGTTCTGTAGCGCACGCGCCCCGGGGGCCGGCCGTCCCATGGTGCGCGTGTCAGCGTTTCTTTAGGAAGGAAACTGGAAGGAGGTTGGCATGGTACGGCGAGCGGTCCTGGCGCTCTTTGTCCTGACCCTGGCCCTCGGGTCGTGGTCCGCGGCGGCGCAACCCCAACCGGACGACGCGGTCGTCCCGGACGTCGAGCCCCTCGACGACGTCCCAGACCCCGAGCCCGAGGCCGTCGGGGCTGAAGCCCCTCCCACAGGGGACGAGCCCGAGGCCGTCGGGGCTGAAGCCCCTCCCACAGGGGACGAGGACGCCGAAGACGAGGACGCCGAAGACGAGGACGCCGACGCGGCAGACGCCTTCGCGGACGCCCCCGACGACCCCTTCGGCGACATGCCCGAGGCCTTCGACCCCGACGAGCTGGGCGGGGACGACGCCGACGAGGCGGGCCCGCTGTTCACCTTCAACGGCTTCGTCCAGGCCCAGGGCGGCGTGTTCACCGACTGGATGCGCCACAACACCCAACGGGAGGACGCCGCCGGCGACAAGTACTGGACGGACCACGGCGACCTCCTGGGCAAGCCCTCCCTCATGCGGGCCACCATCCAGCTCGAGGGGGACTGGAACCCGTCGAAGTACGCGTCGGTCCACGCGGAGTTCCGGGGTGCGAGGAGCCTGCAGCTCCAGGCGGATCGGATCCATGCGGAGCCGCCGAGCGCGTCGATCTCCGACCCCGTCGCGTGGGCGCACCGCACCTACTACAACGAGGCGGACCTCCGGGAGTTCTTCATCGACATCAACCCGGCGTCCTGGTTGAACCTCCGGGTGGGGCGCCAGCAGGTGGCCTGGGGCGACCTGGGACAGTACCGCCTCCTGGACGTGATCAACCCCACCAACTCCACCTGGCACTTCGCGAACCTCGAGAGCTACGAGGACATGCGGGTCCCCCTGTGGATGTTCAAGTCCCAGATCGACATCCAGGCCCTCAAGGGCAGCCTCGAGTTCGTCTGGGTGCCCCTCGTCGACCGACCTGAGGACCGGGTGACGGTGCCCCTGACCTTCGTGGGCGCGTGGGGCCTCCCCCTGGCCGGCCCCCGGGACTACAAGAGCTCCCTGAAGATCGATCGGAAGACCCTGCTGTACCCCGGCGGGGACATCGAGGACAGCCGCGTCGGGGCCCGCTGGATCGGCAACCTCGGCAACGTCTCCTACACCCTGGTGTACTACTTCACCCACCAGCTCACGCCGCCGGTGCCCACGGGCTTCTACCAGCGCTGGGACGAGGCCAAGGGCGCGATCAACAACGACATCGACGTCCAGCTCGCGTTCCCGCGACAGCACATCGCGGGCTTCAGCCTCGAGTACATGTTCCAGTCGCCGGTGAGCACGGTCTTCCGCCTGGAGGCTTCGTACACACCGAACGAGCACTTCTCCGGGGCGTCGGTGCCCTCGGGCGACCTCATCTCCAACGACTTCGTGGCCGGGGAGGACTTCTGGACCAACCTCCCCACCTTCGAGAAGCACATGTTCTCGTACGGCGTGCAGTTCATGCGCCCGACCTTCATCCGGCCCCTGAACCCGAACCAGACCTTCATGTTCGTGCTCCAGGCCCTCCACTCGGTGGTCCTGGACTACAAGAAGAGCGAGCGGATGGTCTCGGTCCCCGGCTTCGACAGCACCGCGACCAAGCAGCACTCCCTTGTCACCGTCGTCGCGGTGGTCACCAACTACCTCCACGGGCTCCTCCAGCCGAAGATCGTCCTCGCGTACATCCCGGACCTCTACCACCCCGCGTGGCACGAGCAGTGGAAGGCGAAGAACTCGGACAGCGGCTTCCTCATCACGGAGCTGGGGTTCCTCCTGGGGAACTCCTGGCGCATGCAGGTGGGGTGGTGCAACTTCTTCGGACGCGACCCCTACAAGGGCGTCGGCCTCTTCCGTGACCGGGACGAGGCCTACTTACGAATCCGCTACCAGTTCTAAAGGAGAGCGTAATGAAAAACGTCGGACTCGGATTGTTGACCCTCGCGATCGTGGCGGCCCTGGCCGCCCCCGCGGTCGCCGCGGACGAGATCACCAAGGACAACTGGGGCGAGATGGTCGGCTTCAAGGTCGACGCGACCCCCGCGGGCTTCAAGCCCGGGAAGATCATCGACACGCGGAACTACTCGACGTTCAAGGATCTGATCCCCGCGGGGATCGGCCTCCTGGTGAACAAGTACGCCCTGCGGATCTGGACCAAGGCCTACGCGCCGATCCACCCCTCCACGGGCTACATCTGGGCCACCAACAAGTTCAAGGGCACGGCGAAGCTCCTGAGCCACGGCGACGACACCCGGAAGCGGGGCATCGACGGCTACGTCGCAGGCCTGCCCTTCCCCCAGCCAAAGACCGGGCTTGAGATCGCCTGGAACTACCAGTACGCGTACAACGGGGACGACGGCACGTTCCACTACGGCGTGTACTGGATCGACGCGAAGAAGGGCGTCGAGCGCTGGGAGGAGTGGGTCTGGGAGTACATCATCCGGACCCTGAACCGCACGGACTTGAAGCCCCGCCCCGCGTACAAGAACCTCAAGGAGAAGGAGATCCAGTACCTCTCCATGACCTACGCGATCCAGCCCTACGACAAGCGGGGCTTCGGCGCGGTCTACAAGCGGTACCTCACGCCCAAGGACCAGGAGGGCTGGGTCTACATGCCCAACATGAAGCGGGCGGTCCAGATGAAGATCGGCAGCACCGGCGAGGCCTGGAACTCCACGGACATGCTCTACGAGGACGTCCGCGGCTACATGGGCTACCCCGAGTGGATGAACTGGAAGCTCCTCGAGAAGAAGACGATGCTCATGCCCATGCAGGCCGGGGTGCCCCTGGGCAAGGAGGCCCGGGACAAGGTCTTCGACTTCAAGACCCCGCCCCACTGGAACCCCAAGCTCGACTGGGAGCCCCGCCCGGTCTACGTTGTGGAGGCCACGCCCAAGTTCTCGGACTACCCCTACAGCCGCATGATCTTCTACATCGACGCAGAGGCCTACTACATCATCGTCAAGGAGTCCTACGACAGGAAGGGCAAGCTCTGGAAGGTCATGATCAACGCGTACAACGCGTCCAAGGACATGGACAAGTTCCCTCCGGGCGTGGGCACCTCCCTCACCATCGACGTCCAGGCGGAGCACGCCACCGCCTTCCCCTCCTACAACTTCAAGGCGAACGTGGGCCTCAAGCCCTCGGAGTTCACCAAGGAGTCGATCCTCAAGAAGGGGAAGTAAACGTCCACCGGCGCCCGGACCGATCCGATCCGGGAGCCTGACCACCGGACCGGCTCGTCATCTGCAGCGAGGCCAACATGAAGCGTCACCCTCCCTACACGTCCGCAGGGCTGCTCCTGGCCCTCCTCCTCGCCGCGGCCTGTCACCCCACCGGGGGGGACGGGGACCGCAGCCGCGGCACGGTCATTGACCGGCTCACCCAGCGGGACCGGCTCTACGATGTCGCGTTCGTCGGGGGGGAGGTCTGGGCCGTGGGCTTCCCGGGGCTCATCCTCCACTCCCCCGACGGCGGGGCGACCTGGGAGGCCCAGGACGCGGGCGCGGGGGGGACCGAGGCGCTCTTCGACGTGGACATGCTGGACGCATCCACGGGATGGATCGCAGGCCGCAACGGCCTGGTGCTCCACACCGCGGACGGGGGCGCCACCTGGTCCGCGCAGAAGACCCCCACGGACAAGCGGCTCTTCGCCGTCGCGTTCCTGGACGCGCAGGAGGGCTGGGCCGTGGGCGAGTTCGCGACGGTGCTGAAGACAACGGACGGCGGGGGGACGTGGGCGCTGGTGCCCGCGACCCTGGCTGCGGACACCCAAGCTGTGGGAGGCCCGTCCACGGGCCGAAATCGGGGCGTGGACGCCCCTCCCACAGACGAGGGCGAGGACGAGGACGAAGACGAAGGGGGGGATGACTTCGGCGGCGCGCCGGACACGGACTACGGAGTGGACGGCGGCGACGCGAACGAGGACGTGAACCTGGCCGGCGACAGCGGCCGAACGGCGGTCTTCGACCGCCACCTCGGCGGGGTCCATGTCCTGGGCCCCGGATCGGTGCTGGCGGCGGGGGAGTCCGGGGTGATCCTGCGCACCGACGACGGCGGCGCCACCTGGCGCAAGCTGAACAGCGGCGAGTGGGCGACCCTCTATGGCATCGGCCTCCCGGCGGGACCCGAGGGCCCCGCCTTCGTGGTGGGGTCGTCCGGGGTGGTGCGGCGCTCCACGGACGGCGGCGTGACCTGGGACAAGGTGGAGACCGGGACCGAGGAGCACCTGTTCCGGTTCGCGGCGTCGGTCGGGAGGCTCTTCGTCGTTGGCCGCAGGGGACTCCTCCTGGCCGGCGCGCTGGACGCGAACGCCCTCACCCCGGTCCCCCTGGGCATCTGGGGATGGATCTCGGGCATCGCGTTCGGGCCGGACGGCGCGGGCGTCCTCGTGGGTGGCCAGGGCCTGGTGATGACCACCACCGACGGCGGGGTTTCCTGGCGTCGGGCGGGCAGCCGGTAGGCAGGAGGACGCCATGGACGAGCTCCGCAAACAATTCGTCGGCCGCGTCGGCGCCTTCCTGATCCGGTTCCGGATCCCGGTCCTGATCCTGATCCTCGCGGTGACCGGGGTCTTCGCGTGGAAGATCCAGGACGTGCCGGTCACCAGCGAGACCATCGACCTCTTCCCGTCGAACCACCCCTACGTCCAGACCTTCGTGGAGTACGCCGACGTCTTCGGCGGCGCGAACACCGCGGTCATCGCGGTGGAGGCGAAGGACGGGGACATCTTCAACATCCACACCCTGGAGAAGATCCGGCGCATCACGAAGGCCGTGGAAAAAATCCCCCGGGTGAACAACTACCAGGTCATCTCCATCGCCCAGCGCAAGGTCAAGAGCGTCAAGGTGATGTTCAACGAGATGGGCCGGGAGCTGGAGATCCGCCCGATCATGTGGCAGGCCCTCTCGCCGCCCGCGAACCACCCGGACACCGAGCGCTACGACGGGGATCACTGGGACGGGGTCTACACCGAGGAGGACATCGCGCTCCTCACCGACGAGGAGCGGGCCGCCTACGACGCCCACATCCCCGGTCTCATGGAGGACATCTACTCCTCCCCCCGGATCTTCGGCACCCTGGTCTCCAAGGAGGACGACGGCGCGGACTCCCGGGCGGCCCTCATCGTGGTGGGCTTCCTGGACAAGAAGGGAGAGAAGGACGAGCTCCACGACGAGAAGGTGACCTTCGAGCAGGGGATCTACCGGGATCTCAAGGGCGTCGTGGACGCCGAAGAGGACGACGACACGGCGATCTACGTCATCGGCCGGCCGGTGTCCGTGGGCTTCATCCACGACAACCAGGAGCAGATCATGCATCTGCTCCTGTACTCGCTCCTCGCGATCTTCTTCACGCTGCTCCTCTACTTCCGGGACATCCGCGGGGTGCTGGTCCCGATCCTCACCGCGTCCATGTCCGCGATCTGGGGCCTCGGGTTCATCGGCTTCCTGGGCTACAACTTCGATCCCCTGGTGATCGTGGTTCCCTTCATCATCTCGGCCCGAGCGCTCTCCCACTCGGTGCAGCTCATCGAGCGCTACTTCGAGGAGTACCACCAACGGGGGAACAAGCAGGAGGCCGCAGTGGCGACCTTCTCGGGCCTCCTCTCGCCGGGGCTCCTCGCGATCCTCACCGACGCGGCCGGGGTCTTCCTGGTGATCCTGACGCCGATCCCCCTGATGCAGAAGCTGGCCGTCATGGGCGGCTTCTGGGTCCTCTCCTTCATCGTCAGCGATCTCATCTTCAACCCGATCCTCCTCTCCTTCGTGCCCCCGCCGAAGAAGAAGCACAAGAAAGGCCCGGACCTCACAGAGCGGTTCCTGGACCACGCGGGCGCCTGGTGCATCGGGCCGGGGCGCTGGGTGGTGATCGGCCTCACCCTGCTCGTGGGAGGCGTCGGGTTCTACTTCGCAAAGGACCTGGTCATCGGAGACGTCCACCCGGGGACGCCGATGCTCTGGCCCGACTCCAAGTACAACAAGGACACCGAGCACATCGCGAAGAAGTTCGGCAACACCGAGATCCTCAACGTGATCGTCCAGGGCACCGACTGCCCCCTGCCCCCCCGGGAGGAGCTCCTGGAGCGCCACGGCTGCGACGAGGAGGCCGGGTACTGCTACGACGACTCCGCGGTGGGCTGCGCGCAGGACGAGGACTGCTTCGGCTGCGATGCAGACGGGGGGGTCTGCAAGACCGACAAGGGCCGGGAGTGCACCGAGGACACGGACTGCGTGGCCTGGGACTGCAACCCGATCAAGTCCCCGGAGGTCCTGAAGACCATGGAGGCCCTCCAGCGCCACATGGAGATGCTCCCCGAGGTGGGCTCCACGTCCTCCTTCGCGTCCATGATCCCGGGCATCCAGAGCGCCTTCGCGTCCTACGACCCGAAGTCCGAGCTGATCCCCGCGACCCGCTCCGGCACCGGCGGGATCATCGAGTTCATCGTGTCCAAGGCCGAGCCCGGGGACCTGGCCCGGTACACCACCCCGGACTTCCAGCGGGCCACGGTGACCCTGTACCTGCGGGATCACAAGGGAGAAACACTCCGCACGGTCATCAGTGAAGTCAAAGAGTTTATTGAAAAAAATCCCATGGCCGAGGCGGAGTTCAAGCTCGCTTCGGGGTACGGCGGGCTCCTGGCCGCGGTGAACGAGGTGATCACCCGCTCCGAGGTCCAGGTCACCGCGCTGGCCTTCCTCATCGTGTTCCTCTTCTGTGGCCTGGCGTTCCGGTCGGCCGTCGCGGGGGTCCTCTTCCTGGTGCCCCTCGCCCTGTCCAACTACGTGACCTACGCGATGATGGGGGCCCTCGAGATCGGCCTGGACGTGAACGCGCTCCCGGTGGTCTCCCTCGGGGTCGGCCTCGGGGTGGACTACGGGCTCTATGTGGTGAGCCGGATCATCGAGGAGTATCGGCTGACGCCGGACCTGAACCACGCGATCCGGCGGGCGGTCTCCACTGCGGGCAAGGCCGTGCTGTTCACGGCGACCACCATGGTCGCGGGGATCGTGTTCTGGGCCGGGTCCTTCCTCAAGTTCCAGGCGGACATGGGGATCCTCCTGGCGGTGTGGATGTGCATCTCCATGCTCGGCGGGCTCTTCCTGCTCCCCGCGCTCATCGCATTGTTCAAGCCCAGGTTCATCACCCGCGCGGCCGCGGCGAAGAACGCCGCAGGCGCGGCGACGCACTGAGGCTCTCCCCCTGCGGGGCCTTCTCCCAGACCACAACATCGATGACCTCTCCGAAACGAACCAGCGCGACCTCGCCGCGCTTGTTGGGGAGGGACAGGCGCGAGCAGGGGAGGCGATCGGGGGTTGCAGCGCGAGCGATGAGGACGTAGCCGAAGGCCGGGATCGTCGCGTCGGCGAGGACGCAGCGGCGCGATCCGTTGACGGCGATCTCGATGTCCGCCAGGGGCGCTGGGAGAGGCGTCGGATTGTGGATCTCGACCCACTCGCCGTCCCGATCGGGCAGGTCGGTCGGGTCAATCATGAGTTGGGTGATCTGGAGGGAGACCTCGGACAGCGCGGTCGGCTCCTCAACCGCAACGTCCATCGGTGCGACTCTGTAGAGAACCCCCTGCGGTGGTGCCGACGCAGAGGCGTCGGCGGGGGGAGCGCCAGACCCCACATCGAAAGAACCGGCGCAGTCCCGCACGATCGGCACCGGCCCCCGCCAGCAGTCTTCGTCCGCCGGCCGGGCGCAGCCGGCCAGGACGATCAGGAGCAGTATCTTCATGGTTTGCCTCCGAAGTGATGATTCCACTCCGGAGTTATTCGACGGACGTCAGCCCGGAGGAAGCGAACCGGTCAAAAACTCCTTCACCGCCGCTTCGTACCGCTCCGGCGTCCCGAGGTCCCACCACGGCGCGTCCACGTAGTGACCGAAGACCCGGCCCTCGGTCATGAAGGGGCGGTAGCCCTCGGTGACCACGGAGGCGAAGCGATCCCCGGGGAGGAGGCGGTGCAGGGCCGGCGCGAGGAGGTGGATCCCCGAGAAGATGCCCCTGCGCCCGGGTTGGATCTGCGGGGCCCCCTCCCGGGTGATCTCGGTCACCCGATCCTCGTCGTCCAGGGTCACCGTCGCCAGGGACGGCTCTCGGGCCGCTGGGATCACCAGGGTCGTCGCTGCGGCGTCCCGGGCGACGTGGGCCGCGAAGAAGGGACCCGGATCCAGATCGAAGAGCACGTCACCGTTCACCACGAGGACGTGCTCGCCCCTGAACAACGTTGCGGCCTTGCCGATGCCCCCGCCGGAGCCGAGGATCTCCTCCTCGTGGGAGAAGAGGAGCTCGAGCCCCTCCGGGGCGACGGCCTCCGCGTAGGCCCGGACCTGGTCCGGGAGGTGGTGCAGGTTGAGCACCACCCGGGACAGGCCCCCGGCGGCCATCCAGGAGAGGGTCCGCTCCAGCAGGGTGGTCCGGCCCACGGGCAGGAGGGGCTTGGCCAGGTGGTCGGTGAGGGGCCGCATGCGGGTGCCGTACCCGGCGGCCAGGATCATCCCGGTCCGGATCACCCCTCGCACCCCTCGAGGGGCGCGTGGGTGCAGTCCCCGGTGGCGGGGTCGCAGGCGTCCCCGGTGCAGGGATCGAAGTCCTCGCAGAAGGACGGATCCAGGCCGACGCAGCAGGGCACCTTGGGCAGGTGGCCGCAGGCACCGAAGTCCCCCTCCCCCGGGTTGGAGTAGAGGACGCAGAGGTCCTCGGAGCAGGGCTCTGCGTCGACGCAGTCGTCGGCGGTGAAGCAGAGGGGGCAGGCGGTGCCCACCCGGAGGTCGTCGAGCCAGATCCCCGCATAGGCGTTGTCCACGCTGTCGATGGTGTCGAACTCGAAGCGGAGCTGGAGGGTGAGCCCTGCGTACGCGTCGAGGGACGCCGCGGCCAGGACCCAGGCCCCGCCGGTGTTGTTGAGGAACTCCTTGGAGGTGAACAGCACCACCCCCGCCTCCGGGAGCCCGTCGCCATGGGCCCGGAGGATGAGCACGTCGTGGTCGTAGGGGTACTCGGGCGCGACCACGGGCTCCGCGTCCATGCGCACCGCGAAGCGGATGAGGTAGGGGTTCCCGTCTGCGGGTAGGGTGACCCAGGGGAGGATCAGGGTGGCGCTCACCGGATCCCCGGTGTCGTAGGTCCCCCCCACGGGGTCGCCGAAGTGGAACGAGCACGGCCCGGAGAGGGCCCCCTCCTCCATGACGATCCAGGTGACCGGGTCGTCGGGCTGGTCGTCCACGATGACGATCGCCCCCTCGTTGCACAGCAGGAACTCCTCGTCGAAGAGGGTGACGTCGCTGGAGCACTCCGGGGGGTCGCAGGCGCCGCCGAGGCAGAGCCAGCCCAGGGGACAGGAGCCGCAGGAGCCCCCGCAGCCGTCGGCGCCGCACACGTTCTCACCGCAGTCGGCCTCGCAGGCCTCGCACTGAAAGCCCATGTTGCAGTAGGGCTTGTTGCCCGGGCAGGCGCCGCAGGAGCCGCCGCAACCGTCGGCGCCGCACTCCTTGCCCTCGCAGTCCGGGGGACAGACCTCGCCGTCCAGCAGGTCCGGGAGGTCCTCGCCGGCGTCCACCGTGTCGGAGACCTCGGGGCCGAGCTCCGGGGTCGCATCCACGAGCTCCGTGGCGACGTCCGGGAGGTCGCCCGTCGCGTCGGAAGGCAGCTCCAGGGGGAGCTCGGCCCGCAGCTCCGTCACATCCGGGGCTGCGTCTCCCCCGGATCGATCCGTGGGGACGTCCGCGGGGCCGGGCCCACCCCAGGGGGCGCGATCCCCCCCGCAGCCGAGTCCGAGGGCAGCGGCGAGGGTCGCAAGGATGATGGGGTTCCGGAGGGACATCGAGGGCCTCCCATAGGGGTCTCGTGACATTGTACGCGCGCCCCCCCGCGTTGACAACGGTCCACCCCTGCGCTAGAAACGCGGTGCGGAAGACGGGAGGTCCCATGCGCCCCTGGTTCCACATCCTGCTCCTGGCCGCGCTGGCTGCGACCGTGAGCTGCAAGCCCGAGCGCCCGCAGATGACCGAGTACCGGGTCAGCCTGCGGGAGGCCCTGCGCACGGAGGCGCCGGGGAGCCTGGAGCCCGGCCAGGAGGCGGAGCCCGTGGCGATGGTCCACAGGGACGTGATCACCCTCGGCGAGCTGGTCCGGGCCCTGCGCGTCCTGCCCCCCTACGCCCGGTACTACTACTCGTCTCCGGACAAGGCGATGCTCTTCCTGCAGAACTACATCATCATGAACCTCTGCGCCCGGGAGGCCCTGGAGGCCGGGATGGCCGGCGACCCCAAGGTCCGCATGGACCTCCTGGCGGCGCTGGAAGACCAGATCCGGGCCGATCACCTCGCCGACCGCGTCCGCGCCGGCGCGGGGGGCGCCGAGGCCCTGGAGCGGCGGCGGGCGGCCCTTTGGAGCGAGCACGTGGAGGAGCTCCGCGCCGCGGCGGAGGTCACCATCCACGAGGCGCGCGTCCGCGCCCTCGCCAACCGGATCTCCGAGTAACAGACATGAGAGCGCTGTTGGTGGTCGCCGGGCTCTGCGCGGCGATGGGGTGTCGTGGGGAGCCTGCTCTGGAGCCGACCACCGCCTCTCCACCCTCCGGTGACGGTCCGGTGGTTGCCTCGTCTGCTTCGGACCGCGTCACCCTCGAAGAACTCCAGGCCTTCCTGGACGGCTTTTCTCCTGCGCGCCAGGTGGAGGTGGCGCCCGCGGAGGGGCGGCGGGTCTTCCTCCGCAACTACCTCCTCTATCGGGCCGCGCTGTGGCGGGCGGAGGCCACGGGCTACCGCGACGACCCCCGGGTGCGGCGGGTCCGGGACCGGGCCATGGCCCGCCACTGGACCGAGGATCGCGTCGCGTCCTACCAGGCCCCGCCGATCACCGATGAGGAGGTGCGGGTCCGCTGGGAGAGGGAGAAGGCGCCGGATCGCCCGGCACGGATCCGGGCGCGCCACATCCTCCTCGTGGATCGGGAGGCGGCGGAGGCCCTGCGGGAGGAGCTCCTGGCTGCGCTGGCCCGTCCCGGTGCGGAGCCCGAGACGATCTTCGCTGCGGCGGCGAGGGAGCACAGCCTGGACGAGAAGACCCGGGCCAAGGGGGGCGATCTCCTCTTCTTCTCCCGAGGCGGGGACGAGCTCGCCTGGCACCTGGCGCCCCGACCGGTGCTGGAGGCCGCGCTGGCCATCCACACCACGGGACAGGTGAGCCGGGCGCTGGAGGGCCCCGACGGGGCCCACCTGGTGATGGTCACCGCCCGTCGGGAGGCTGTACGGGACACCCTCGAAGACGCGACGGGGGAGCTCCGCGGCGCGCTGGCCCGGGAGCGGGTCGACGCAGCCCGGAAGGCCCTGGAGGCCGAGCTGCTGGACATGGACGACTGGACCGTGGACGATGGGGCCCTTGAGGACCTCGTGGTCGCACCGACCCTGGAGTGAGCTGATGGAGAAGAGAAGGATGGCGATGGTCGGGGCGCTCGTGGGGCTCCTCCTCCTGGCCCCCGCCCCCCTGCGGGCCGATGGCGTCGTCGCGCCCGAGCCCGGGGAGCTCATCGAGGGGGTGGTCGCGGTGGTCGGGAGCCGGGTGGTGACCCGGTACGACCTGCGCATGGCCATGATGCCCCGGCTCACCGAGATCCCCGAGGACCTCTCCAAGGAGGACCGGGAGAAGACGTTCCAGGCGATCCAGCGGGAGGTCCTGGAGAACATCATCGACAACGAACTGGTGCTGGTCGCAGGGGACCGCCAGGGCATCGAGGTGAGCCCCAAGGACGTGGACGGCCAGCTCCGCAGGATGTTCCAGGTGGAGCGCGGAACCCTGGATCCGAAGGTCGTAGAGGCCAAGGCCCGGGAGGTGGGCTTCGACTCAGCGGAGCACCTGCGCGAGACCATCCGCACCAAGATCCTGCGTGAGCAGGTCGTCATGATGCAGGTGCGGGCCAAGGTGAAGGTCTCCGACCGGGAGGTGGACCAGGCCTGCGAGGCGCGCTATGCGGACGGGCGGTACCGCGCCGTGCGCATCGCGCACGTGCTGTTCCGCCTGGCGCCGTCCGCGACCTTCGAGACGTTCCAGGAGGTCTGGAGCCGCGGCGCCGATCTGCTCAAGCGCGTCGAGGCCGGGACCATCACCTTCGAGGACGCCGCCCTCACCGAGAGCGACGACAAGGCGAGCGGCGAGGACGACGGCATCATCGGTTTCGTCACCGAGGGCACCCTCGAGGAGGACTTCGAGGAGCTGGTCTTCAACCTGCCCATCGGCGGGGTCGGGGGCCCGGTGCGCTCGACCCTCGGGATCCACGTCGTGAAGGTGGTGAGCGAGGAGTGGCGCACCTTCGATGATGACGCCCAGCGGGAGGAGTTCCGCTTTCGACTGCGGGGGCTCCTCGAGGAGACGGCCTTCGAGACGGCCTACCGGCGCTGGCTCGACGAACAGCGCGCCAACACCAAGATCGACATCCGGCTGTAAACCCCCCCCGTCATCCTGAGCTGCCCATCCGGCTCCGCCGGACGAGATGGTGTTCAGAAACAAATGCACGGTGAAGCGCTGGGTTCTGCGCTCGTGTCGAATGAAGCCGAGGTTGGTGTTTCCCAGGAGCGCAGCCCTCCCGTCATCCCGAGCGCAGCGAGGGATCTCAAGTGAACCTCTCGGGCACAGCGCGGATCCGTCATCCCGAGCGCAGCGAGGGATCTCGAGTGAACCTCTCGGGCATCGCCCCACTCATCACCACCGGCCTGTCTCCGGGGGCCTGCTCCGTTTCCGGGGCCATCACCTGGCTGCGGCTCACGCCGGTCCAGGTGACACCCCTCCACGCAGGCCCCCGGTGCCGAGCGCAAAGCAAAGGGAGAGCCATAAAAGAGGTTCTTCGCGATTGAGGTTGGGTCGCCGGCCCCCCCCCTCCCGGCGCTGCGCTCGGCTCCCGCCTCGCTCCGCTCCTCCCCCCCCGGGGACGGGGTGGGCGGTGCCATGCCACCAGGTTTCCGGGCAAGGACCAGGGTCTGGAGGAAATCCACGGATTGGCGAGTGACCAAGAGCTTGGAGTGTACGGTGCCGAGGGTCCTCCCCCTCCTCGCTGCTACGCAGCTCACCTCCCCAAGGGGGAGATTTTACCCTGCCAAGTGCAACCCACCGATGGCCTCGGCACCCTCCCGAAGCCCTCCCGAATGTCACAGCATGCACGGTAAAATCGCCCCCATTGGGGGCGACGTCGCCTAAGGGCGACGGGGGGGAGGTTGGCCCCTCGAAACGTAGGTTGGCGGTTCCATCAAGACCCCCCTCGCCCCCCGGGGGGGGGGGAGCGAGGGGTCCCCGCCGGGGCGGGGCGACCGGGGCGGGGGGTGGGTGGGGGGGGGGGGCCGCCCCCCCCCCCCTCCCCTTCTTTTATGGCTCTTCGCGATCGAGGTTGGGTCCGAGGTTCGTGGTGAAATACGGGAGGTGTCGCAGTGGCACCGAGGGGCCAACACGCAAGGCCGAACCCCCCGCTCCGGTCGCACGGCTCCGCCGGGCTCC
>JBDRIT010000146.1:0-14962 GCA_043815665.1 Pseudomonadota bacterium | reverse complement strand
ATGCGGCCTGGACGAGGAACCGGCGTCGAGGTCAAGGCGCTTCTACGAAGACGTGGTAGAGCCACTTCGAGGAGGAGCAACGCCGAGATCGGCGTCGGGGACCGGCCAGGGGGTATCATCACTTCAGCCGAGTTCATCTAGCTCTTGCTCCGCTCGGAGAGGACGGTGCCGTCCGCATCGACGATCTTCACGCTGAGGGGCATCTGTCCCATGGCGTGAGTCGCGCAGGAGAGGCAAGGATCGTAGGCGCGGATGGCGACCTCGACCCGGTTCAGCAGCCCCTCGGTGACCACGGGCGCGCCGGAGATGTGGTCCTCGGCGACCTTCTGGACGGCCCGGTTCATGGGTTCGTTGTTGGAGGTGGTGGAGACGATCAGGTTGCACAGGGTGATCTGGTCGTCCTCGTTGACCTTGTAGTGGTGGAACAGGGTGCCGCGGGGGGCCTCGATGATGCCGACGCCCTCCTCCTGCCGCTCGCCCTTCACCACGAGGTCCGTCCCCTGGAGATCCGGATCGTGCAGCAGCTCCCTGATCTTCTCGGCGGAGTGCAGCAGCTCGATCATCCGGGCCCAGTGGTAGGCCATGGTGATGTTGTTGGTCCTGCCGTCGGTGACCGCCATGAACTCCTTCCGGGCCGCCTCGGCCTCGGGAGTGTCGATGACGTCGCAGGTGTTGATCCGCGCCAGGGGTCCCACCCGGTACCAGCCGTCCTCGGGGCCGAGGGACCGGATGAAGGGGAACTTCATGTAGGACCAGTCGCGGACCTCCTCGGCGAGGGTCTCGTGGTACCTGAAGTTGTCCACCATGTCGAAGATCTTGTTCCCGTCCTTGTCGATGGCCCTCAGCTTCCCGTCGTACAGGTCCATGGCCCCGTCCTCGCGGACGATGGAGAGGTGGTTCGAGTCGAAGGAGCCGAAGGGCGCCAGGGTCTCGAGGTGCTCGACGGTGTAGTCCTTCGCGATCTTGAGCGCGCCCCGGGCCCACTCCATGTGCCGGTCGATGTCCTCGAGGAACCCGTCCCGCTCTGCGATGGACAGGTTCTTGTTGACGCCGCCCGGGATCGCGCCGGTGCCGTGGATCTTCTTGCCCGCGGTCGCCTTGATGATCTCCTGGCCGTACTTGCGCATCATCACGCCCTGCACCGCCAGCTCCGGGAACTCCTGCGCGACGCCGATGACGTTCCGGATCGCCGGGTCCGCGTCGAAGCCGAAGAGGAGGTCCGGGGAGACCAGGTGGAAGAAGTGCAGCGCGTGGGACTGGTAGGTCTGACCGTAGTGCATCAGCCGCCGCATCTTCTCCGCGGTGGGTGTCAGGTCCTGGCCGGACACAATCCAGTCCATGGCCTTCGCCGCGGCCAGGTGGTGGCTCACGGGGCAGATGCCGCAGAGGCGCTGGACCGCCACCGGGGCCTCCCAGAAGGGGCGACCCTGGATGAACCGCTCGAAGCCGCGGAACTCCACGACGTGGAGCCGCGCCTGCTTCTTCACCTTGTTGTCCTCGTCCAGGAGGATCGTCACCTTGCCGTGTCCCTCCACCCGGGTCACGGGGTCGATCGTGATTTTCCTGAGATCAGCCACGCGTCACCTCCACCGGCGCTAGTCGTACTTGATGAGCTCGTAGGGGAGCTCCACGGGCTTGTCGGTCAACAGGGCCACCAGGGCCTCCCAGAGGGTGTCCGCCGGGGGCGGGCAGCCGGGGAGGTGGTAGTCCATCTTCACGACGTCGCTGCACGCGTAGACCTTGTCGAGCAGCAGCGGGAGCTCCGGGTCCGCGGGGATCCTCCCCGACTCGTTGTGCACGGTCACGCCGCTGAGGAGTGCCTCGTCGAGGCACTCCTCGAGGGGCACCGTGTTCCGCATCGCCGGGAGGCCGCCCATGATGGCGCAGTCCCCGACCGAGATCAGGATGTCGCAGTGCCTTCGGAAGTCCCGGAGGACCTCGACGTTGTGCTCGTTGCAGCAGCCCCCCTCGACGAGGCCGATGGTGCAGCGACCGGTGAACGTCTTGATGTCGTTGATCGGGGACTTGTCGAAGTCCACCAGCTCGATGAGCTGGAGGATCCTCTCATCGATGTCGAGGAGCGACATGTGGCAACCGAAGCACCCGGCGAGAGACGTCGTGGCAACTCTGGGCTTGGACATGGGTTCTCCCCTCCTACTGGCCGCGCTCGGACTCGATGTCCGCGCCGATGGGGGTGGTGTCGTAGAGCCGCTCCCCGATGGGGACGGCGAACCCGACCTTCTTGCGCAGGATGGCGCCCACGGGACACACGTCCACGGCCCTGTCCGTGCCGGCCAGATCCGTGTCGCCCAGGTGTGCCTCCGCGTTGACAGCGACCTTCTTTGCAGGGCCGCGGTTCACGAACTGGAACACGTTCTTGCCGTCCAGGTCCCGGGAGGCGCGCACGCAGCGGCCGCACAGGATGCAGCGGTTCCGATCCACGAAGACCTCGGGGTGGGTGGCGTCCACCTCACGGCTCGGGAACAGGAAGGGGAACCGCGGCGCGGTGATGCCGAAGCGGTAGGCCATGGCCTGCAGCTCGCAGTTGCCGCTCTTCTCGCAGACCATGCAGAAGTGGTTGCCCTCGACGAAGAGCATCTCGACGACGCTCTTCCGGGCGTCCCGCAGGGCCTCGGTCTCGTTCTCGACCACCATGCCAGCGGACACGGGCTGGGTGCAGGCGGCCTGGGGGCGCCCGTTGACCATCACCGTGCAGACGCGGCAGCTCCCGTGGGGCAGCAGCCCCTTGAGGTAGCACAGGCGGGGAATGTAGATCCCGGCCTCGTCCGCAGCCTCGATGATGGTCTGCCCCTGGCGGGCCTCGATCTCGACTCCGTCAATGGTCAACTGGATCGATGTGTTCATCTCCGCACCCCCTTCAGCTGTGCGCCGACGTGCGGCCGGCGAGCGCCTCCGCAGCGCTGACCGCTGCAGAGAGGTCGAAGGTAGGGTTCATCCCGTCCTCCACCTTCTGCACCCGCTCCTCGTAGACCGAGCGGAAGCTCCGCAGGGTGGTGAGGAGCGGGTTCGGAGAGGTCTGACCGAGGCCGCAGCGGCTCAGGGTCTTCACGGTCTCGCCGAGGCGCTTGAGGGAGACCAGATCCTCGGGGGTCCCTTTGCCGCTCCGTACCCGGGTGAGGCCCTCCCGCAGCAGGACGTTGCCGACCCTGCACGGCGTACAGAAGCCGCAGCTCTCCTCGACGAAGAACCCGAGGAAGGACTCCACCACCTCGAGGATGTCCCGATCCGGTCCGAAGATCATGATCGAGCCGCCGGTGGCCAGGTCGTCGAAGCAGATGGAGCGGCCGAAGTCGCCGCGACTCACCATCTGTCCCGAGGGGCCGCCGACCTGGACGGCCAGGGCGTCCGGCGCGCCGACCATGGCGAGGAGCGCGCCGAGGGTCACCCCGAAGGGCAGCTCGTAGACCCCGGGGGACGTGCAGTCGCCGGAGACGCTCAGGAGCTTGGTGCCGGAGCTGAGCGCGTTGCCCAGCTCGGAGAACCAGCCGGCGCCCTTCTCCATGATGCGGGCGACGCAGCACAGGGTCTCGACGTTGTTCACCGCGGTCGGCGCGCCGAGGTAGCCCCTCTGCGCGGGGAACGGCGGGCGGTTCTTCGGATCGCCCCGCAGCCCCTCGCAGGAGCTGATCAGGGCCGTCTCCTCACCGCACACGTAGGCGCCCGCGCCCATCTGGATGCGGATGTCAAAGTGGAAGCCCTGGCGGCCGAGGATGTTCTTGCCCAGGAGCCCGGCGTTCCGGCGCTCCCGGAGGACCTCCTCCAGCCAGCCTTGCAGATAGGTGTACTCACCGCGCAGGTAGACGATCCCCCGGGAGGCGCCGATCGCGTACCCGCCGATGGTCATGCCCTCGAAGAGGAGGTCGGCCTTCTCCGTGAGGATCACCCGATCCTTGAAGGTGCCGGGCTCACCCTCGTCGGCGTTGCAGATGAGGACCTTCTCGTCGCCCGCAGCGTTCCGGGTGAACTCCCACTTCAGCCCCAGGGGGAAGCCTGCGCCGCCGCGGCCCCGGAGGCGGGAGGCCTTCATCTCGCGGATGACCTCGACGGGGGACATGGCCAGGGCCTTCTTCAGGCCGCTGGCCATCTCGTAGTTGGCGAAGATGACCGGTCCTTTTCTGCGGATGTTGTTCTTCACCTCCGCGCGGACGTGGTGGTTGGAGTTCTTGCCGCCGCCGTATTCCCGGATGAGGCCGTTGGGGGTCGTGCCCGCCTTCAGCGCGGCGACGATGGCGCGGGCCTTGTCCGTGGACAGGCGGGTGACCACCACGTCGTTGATGATCGCCGCTGGGGCCTGGTCGCTCATGCCAATGCACGGGGTGGTCTCCAGGGAGACGAACCCGTCCTCGGTGGTCCCGCCGACCCCGATGCCGAGCTCGTCCTGGAAGGCCTGCAGCACCCGCTCAGCGCCCTTCATCCTGTCGATGATGTCGTCACACACGCGGATGACAACCTTGCCCTTGGGGTGGTCCGACAGGAACGAGTAGAACGAGACCACGCTCTCCACCTCGACCCTGTGGGTCCCCACCAGACGGGCGATGAGCTCCTTGGCGTCCCCGTTGACGTAGCCGAACACCTTCTGGACGTCGGTGACGATGTTCATCATGCGGGTCGGGTCGTTGCCGTGCTGCCGACAGACCTCCGTCACCGTGTCTTCGAGATTTCCGAACATGGGGTCCCTCTCAATTGAGATGAAAGAACGCGCGTTCCTACAGATCGAGCTCCAACGTGACGGGGCAGTGATCCGAGCCGAGGACCTCCTTCCAGATCTCGGCCTTCACGACCCGGTCGCCGAGTTCGGGGTTGACGCAATGGTAGTCGATACGCCAGCCAATGTCCCGGGTCCGGGCCTGGAACCGATAGGACCACCAGGAGTACTGGCCCGGCTCCTGGTTGAACATCCGGAAGGTGTCCAGCCATCCGGCGTCGGTGAAGCGGTCCATCCAGGCCCGTTCTTCCGGGAGGTAGCCCGGGTTCTTCTCGTTCTGCTGCGGGTTCTTCAGGTCGATGGCCTTGTGCGCGATGTTGAAGTCCCCGCAGATGACCACCTGCCTCCCCTGGGCCCGGAGGGCCTCGCACCGGGCCATGACCGCGTCGCAGAAGCGTAGCTTGTAGTCCAGCCGCGCGCCACCCTCCTGGCTGTTGGGGAAGTAGCAGTTGACGAGGTGGAAGTCCCCCATGTCCGCGACCTGGACCCGCCCCTCGGCGTCGAACTCGTCCGTCCCGAGGTTCTCGACGCTCCGGGGCGCGGACCTGGAGAAGATTGCGAGGCCGCTGTATCCCTTCTTCTCGGCGCAGGCCCACCAGGTCTTGTACCCCGCCGGCTCCAGGAGCTCCGGGCCGAGCTGCTCGGGCCAGGCCTTGGTCTCCTGGACACAGACCACGTCCGGCGACCTCTTCGCGAGGAACTCGAGGAAGCCCTTCGTCGCCGCGGCCCGGATTCCGTTGACGTTCCAGGACACGAGGAGTCGTCGACTCATTCCAGCCTCTCTTCCCGTTGTGGCAGGGACGCTACCAACTACGCCCCGTAGCGTCAACGACAAGGGTCTGATATATACTCACCGAAGAGGTGGACCATGGAAAAGTGCGCGTGTGCATCGCGCTGGGCTGAAGGCCTGGCGCTCCTGGGTCTCGTTCTGCTCCTCCTCGCCGGATGCACCGGGGAGGACCGGCGCTGCCGGATCTTCTGCCAGGGAGGATGCGGCAAGGTGGAGGGCTGCGACTGCGGGGACTGTGACCCGGGGTACGAGTGCACCGGGGAAAACAAGTGCGTTGTGCTCTGCGTCCCGGAGTGCGACGGGAAGACATGCGGCGACGACGGCTGCGGCGGGACCTGCGGCGGGTGCGGCTGCGGGCACGAGTGCGTGGGCGGCGCGTGCGCCTTCACCGCGTGCGACTACCGGGAGTGCGGGGACGACGGCTGCGGGGACTCCTGCGGGGACTGCGAGAACTCCCAGGCCAGCTGCGTGGCGGGGGTCTGTGAGTGCGCCCCGGCGTGCGATGGCCTGGACTGCGGCCCCGACGGCTGCGGCGGCAAGTGCGGCAAGTGCCCCTGCGGGGAGGACTGTGAAGGCGGGGCCTGCGTGTTCCACGCCTGCGACGGGAAGGTCTGCGGCGACGACGGCTGTGACGGCTCCTGCGGCCAATGCGCCAGCGACCAGGAGGCCTGCGTGAACGGCGCGTGCCACTGCACTCCGGGCTGCGGCGGCAAGAACTGCGGGGACGACGGCTGCGGCGGCAGCTGCGGTGAGTGCGCCTGTGGCAAGGAGTGTCTCGACTGGATCTGCGTCGACGTCGCCTGCGACGGGAAGGAATGTGGCGACAACGGCTGCGGCAAGAGCTGCGGCGCATGTGGCTGCGAGGAGCTCTGTGAGGCCGGCCTGTGCGCCTTCCACGGGTGTGACGGGAAGGTCTGTGGCGGCGACGGCTGCGGGGGCTCCTGCGGCGCGTGCGGCTGCGGAGAGGAGTGCCAGCTCAGCCAATGCGTCTTCACCGCGTGCGATGGCCTCGTCTGTGGCGCCGATGGTTGTGAGGGCTCCTGCGGCGAGTGCGCGCCGGGCCTCACCTGCCTGGGGACAGCCTGCCAGTGCCAGGACGGCAACGGGTTCGACTGGGACGGCTGCACCAATGGGGCCGTCACGGAGTTCCAGGTGAACTCCTTTGTCCTGGCGGACCAGCGCCGCCCGGCGGTTGCGGGCCTCCAGGACGGCGGCTGGGTGATCGCGTGGGAGAGCTGCCCCAGCGGGCACCCCAACGGCGCGGTCGCCCAGGACGGCGACGGCTGCGGCGTGTACCTCCAGCGCTACGGCGCGGACGGCTGGGAGCAGGGCGACGAGATCCCGGTGGCCCAGACCACAGCGGGAGACCAGTGGCGCCCCGCGGTGGCGGGGATCTCCGACGGCGGCTTCGTCGTGGTCTGGGAGGGCGCGGACGTGGAGGGCGGCACCAACGTCTACAGCCGACGCTACCTGGCGAGCGGCGCTCCCCTGGGGGGCGAGGTCACGGTCAACTCCACCACCCAGGGGAACCAGGCTGCGCCCGCAGTCGCCGGCTTCGCAGGGGGCGGGTGGTTCGTGGTGTGGGAGCACCAGGCCGAGGATGGAGATTGGGACATCCGGGCCCAGCGCTACGTCCCGGACGGCATGGCCCAGGGGACGGAGATCACGGTGAACACAGAGACGGCGCTGGATCAGCGGGCCCCGGCGATCCACATCCAGCCGGATCACCGGTTCACCGTGACGTGGCAGAGCGGCGGCCTGAGCTGCGGTCCCTGCTACGACGGGCAGTTCCATGGCATCGCCGCCCGTCGCTTCAAGGCGGGCGGCGATGCGGACGGGGACGAGGTCCTGGTGAACAGCTACACCAGCCTCGATCAGATGGATCCTGCGATCGGCGGGACCCCGGACGGCGGCGCGCTCGTGCTGTGGTCCTCGGGGCAGGCCTTCCCCTACGAGTTCAGCCCCGACGGCTCCGGCTACGGGGTCTTCGGGCAGGGCTTCGACCCCGACGGCGCCCCCGTGGGCGACGAGCACGGGCTCAACCAGTTCTCCCTCGAGGAGCAGCAGGCGGCCGCAGTGGCCGGTCGGCCGGGCGGGGACTATGTCGCCACCTGGGAGAGCTGCCCGACGTCCCTCCCCGGCGGCGGAGAGGGGCAGGACGGCGACGGCTGCGCGGTGATCCAGCGACGGATCGCCGCGGATGGATCGGGCGCGGTGGACGAGGCCGTGGTCTCTGTCTGGACCGACGGTCCCCAGCGGCATCCGGCGGTCGCGGCCTTCGCCGACGGCGGCTACATCCTGGTCTGGGAATCCTGCCCGGACAGCCAGCTCGTGTGGGACCAGTCCCAGGACGGGAACTGGTGCGGGATCTTCGCACAGCGCTATTTCGCCGACGGCACACGTCGGTACCATTAGGAGAGCGCCATGATCGAGACACTCACGGGCCGAGAGCTGGCCGCGCTGGTGCGCCGGGTCTTCCAGCCCGGCCCCGGGGACCGGATCCTGGCGATCATCGTCGATCTGCCCGATGTGAGGGTGCCCGACGAGGACACCTGGGCCCGGCGCCGGGCCCTGGCCCTGGAGTGGTACCGGGCGCTGCTCCCGGAGGCGGGCGGTCTGGGCATGGAGGTGCGTCTCTATCTCTACCGCAACGCGCACGCGAACAACGCCGACCTGCCCACCGATGCCTGGCGCTACGAGGACGGCCCCCTTCCCGAGACGGCCGAGGCCTGGGAGGGCCGCCCGACGGAGTCCTTCGAGGCGCTCTTCGGGGGCGGGACGATCCTCATCGCGCCGACCCACTTCTCCGCGACCGCGCCCCTGAAGCTGGCCGCGCGGGCGCATCCCTTCCGGGCCGCCACCATGCCGGGCTTCACCGAGGCCATGATCCCCGCCCTCCGCCTGGACTACGTGGAGATCAATCTGCGGTGCCAGCGACTGAAGGGGCTCCTGGACCGGGCCGTCGCTGCCGATCTGGAGTTCCTCCTGGACGGGACCGGGACCCATCGCCTCCACCTGGATCTCCGCCACCGGACCGCGACCGCGTCCGGCGGCTCTTTTCCGAACAACGGCGTCGCAGGCAACCTCCCTTCGGGGGAGACCTACATCGTCCCCTACGAGGGCGAGATCGCCGGATCACCCACGGGCTCCGAGGGCACCCTGCCGGTGCAGTTCGGCGGGGAGGTGGTGGTCTACACCATCGCCGGGAACGTCGCGACCCGGGCGCGTGGCGAGGGCGAGGCCGCCGGTGTGGAGGCCCGCAAGCTGATCGAGGAGCCCGCGTACGGGAACATCGCCGAGCTGGGCCTCGGGGTCCTCTCCGACTACGGCCTGGAGCCCACGGGCGAGATCCTCCTCGACGAGAAGCTCGGCCTCCACGTCGCGTTCGGACGCTCGGACCACTTCGGCGGCCAGGTCGGCGCGGCACAGTTCTCCAGCCCCGACCGGGTGGTCCACATCGACCGCGTCTACATCCCCTCCCTGCAGCCCCGCATCCAGGTCGTCCGCGTCGATCTGGAGGACCCCGACGGCACGGTGGTGCCGCTCATGCGGGACGGCGCGTACGTGATCCAGTGGTAGGGAACTGGACGCCCCTCCCCCGGCCTCCCCCCCGCATTGACACCCCGCCCCCGTCGTCGTAGCATCTCTTCGACCCCAAGAGCGGAGGTTTCCATGCTGCGCAATGTCATGCTCGCCCTCTCGATCCTGGCCGCGTTCGTGTTCTCCGTGGCCGCCTGCAGCGGCGGGGGGGGCGGGGGCGATCCTGAGCCCGCGGAGGACACCGAGATCGTCGAGGCGGACGTGGAGCCGGAGTGTGTCGCCCAGTGCGACGGCCGGGAGTGCGGCTATGACGGGTGCGGCGGCTCCTGCGGGGACTGTGGCGGGAACAACCAGACCTGTGTGGCGGGGCAGTGCGAGTGCAAGCCGGACTGCGGCGAGGCGGTCTGCGGGGACGACGGCTGCGGGGGATCCTGCGGGCCGTGCCCCGACGGGAAGGTCTGCGAGCTCGGCGCCTGCGTGTGCGCCCCGGACTGCGATGAGAAGGAATGCGGCCCCGACGGCTGCGGTGGCTTCTGCGGGGACTGCGAGTTCGGGTCCTGCATCGGCGGCGTGTGCTACTGCCAGCCCGAGTGCTTCGGCAAGGAGTGCGGCCCCGACAACTGCGGCGGCGCCTGCGGAGAGTGCGGCTGCGGCTTCGAGTGCAACGACACGGGCACGTGCATCTTCGACGCCTGCGACGGCAAGCAATGCGGGGATGACGGCTGCGGCGGATCCTGCGGCGACTGCGGGTGCGGCGAGGAGTGCGTGGACGGCGGCTGCGTCTTCACCGCCTGCTACAACAAGGACTGCGGCGACGACGGCTGCGGCGGCATCTGCGGCATGTGCATGGGCGACAACGACGAGTGCGTCGAGGGCCTCTGCGTCTGCGCCCCGGACTGCGCGGGCAAGGGCTGCGGGCCCGATGGCTGCGACGGCTCCTGCGGGGAGTGCGAGCTCGGGGGGTGCAGCGAGCTGGGCACCTGCGCGTCGACCTGCGTGCCCCTGGGCAAGGTCTCCTGCTTCAAGCCCGTGCAGGGGGACACGAGCCTCGGCTGGAACACCTACACCAGCTACTCCTGCAGTAACTGGGTGGACGCCGGTCCTGAGGTGAGCTACCTGTTCACCCCCACCTTCAGCGGCGCGATCTCCATCACCGTGAGCGGCTACGAGGGCTGGGACCCCGACGTCTTCCTCCTGGCGGGCGGCTGCTCCGACGAGGCCTGCGTGAACAAGGGGGACTTCACCATCGGCGCCAACGTGGCCGCCGGGGAGACCTACTACGTGGTGGTGGACGGCTACAACGGCTCCCAGGGGACCTTCACCCTGGAGGTCGTCTGCGACTGCGACCCCGACTGCACCGGCAAGGTCTGCGGCGACGACGGCTGCGGCGGCGAGTGCGGCCCCTGCCCGGGACCCCAGGACGCGTGCATCGACTTCGGCTGCGTCTGCCAGCCCACCTGCGAGGGCAAGGACTGCGGCACCGACGGATGCGAGGGCTCCTGCGGGGAGTGCGTCGGTCCCCAGGACCTCTGCATCGAAGGGCTCTGCGAGTGCCAGCCCGCCTGCGTCGGTGCGCCCTGCGGCGCGGACGACGGCTGCGGCGGGATCTGCGGCGGGTACTGCCCCGGCTCCCAAGACCTGTGCGTCGACGGCGCCTGCGCGTGCCAGCCCTGGTGCGACGGGATGGACTGCGGCGGGGACGACGGCTGCGGCGGCCCCTGTGACGGGCCCTGCGTCGAGGCGGGCGAGGTCTGCTTCGAGGGCGCGTGCTGCGTGCCCGCGTGCCCCGAGGACGCGACCTGCGGCGCGGACGACGGCTGCGGCGGCGGCTGCGATGGTCCGTGCTTCGCCTGTGACCTCGAGATCTGCGAAGACGGCGCCTGCGTCTGCGCGGTTCCCTGCGGCGAGGGCTGCTGCGACCTCTACGAGGACTGCATCGAAGGTGTCTGTGAGCCGCTGACCTGCATCCCGGATTGCGCCGAGAAGTTCTGCGGTGCCGACGACGGCTGCGGCACCACCTGCGGTGGCGCCTGCGCAGACGAGGACATGCTCTGCGACGAGTGCTTCCCCGGCCCGAGCTGTGTCTGCGAGACCGTGACCTGCGGCGAGGACTGTTGCCCGAGCGCGGACGCTGTCTGCGTCGAGGGTACGTGCTGCGTGCCCACCTGCGCGGGGGACGCGGCCTGCGGTGTAGAGGACGGTTGCGGCGGGCTCTGCACCGGGACCTGCGACATGTTCGGCCAGGTCTGCGTGGACGGCGCCTGCGTCTGCGAGTTCGCGCCCTGCGACGACGTCTGCTGCGGCGAGGGGCAGGCGTGCTTTGCGGGGGCGTGCTGCGCGCCGGACTGCGAGGATGCGACCTGTGGCGACGACAACAGCTGCGGCGGCATCTGCGGTGAGGGGATCTGCTCCGGTCAGAACGCGATCTGTATGGAGGGCATCTGCGCCTGCGAGTTCGAGGACTGCGGCGAGGAGTTCGGCTGCTGCTTGGAAGGGAGCTTCTGCACGGAGCTGGGTTGTTGCCAGCCGATGTGCCCCGCGGACGTCCTCTGCGGCGGTGACGATGGGTGTGGCGGGATCTGCCTCGAGGGCCTGTGCCCTGAGCAGGAAGACCACGTCTGCGTCGGCGGGGACTGCTGCGAGCCCGATTGCGGCGGAAAGTTCTGCGGCGACGCGGACGGCTGCGGCGGCGAGTGCATGGGGCCCTGCCCCGACTGCTGGACCCATACCTGCGTGTCCGAGACCTGCCAGTGCAATGGGATCCTCTGCTTCGGGGAGTGCTGCACGCCGGATCAGGACTGCGTGGACGGTGCCTGCGCCTACACCTGTGAGCCGGTCTGCGCGGACAAGGTCTGCGGCGACGATGATGGCTGCGGGAACCCCTGCTTCGGTCCCTGCTTCGAGGGCGTGTCGGTCTGCGACCCCTGCTTCCCCGGACCCATGTGCGAGTGCCTCTTCGAGAGCTGCGCCGACGGCTGCTGCGCCGAGGGCGACGTCTGCCTGCCCGAGGGGGAGTGCTGTACGCCGGACTGCGATGGCGCGCTCTGCGGTGACGACGACGGCTGCGGCGGGCTCTGCGACGGGCTCTGCCTGGACTGCATGGAGCGCACCTGCCAGGACGGCGCCTGCGTCTGCATCCCGCCGGCCTTCGAGATGGACGACGGGAGCTGCTGTCCCGGGGAGCTCGATGCGGACGGCGCCTGCTGCCCCGGCGGGATCATGGAGGACGACTCCTGCTGCCAGGCAGGGTTCTACGACGGCGTCTGCTGCGGGGACTGGTATGAGTACCTCAACGAGGACGGCGAGTGCACCCAGGGCTGCGAGCCCCTCTGCAACGGCGCGGTCTGCGGGGACGCGGACGACTGCGGCGGCCTCTGCCAGGGGGACTGCCCCGACGCGGACCAGATCTGCTGCGACGGTGTGTGCGAGTGTCCCTTCCTCCCCTGCGGCGGCGCGGCCTGCTGCGTCGGGGACGAGGTCTGCTTCGACGGCGCGTGCTGTGTTGCGGACTGCGAGGGCAAGCTCTGCGGCGAGAGCGACGGCTGCGGCGGGGTGTGCGACGGGGTCTGCGAGGACTGTTCTGAAGGAAAGACCTGTGTCGAGGGTGAGTGTGTATGCATGGAAGGAGGGATCCAGCTTGAGGATGGATCCTGTTGTTTCGGTATCGTGCTCGAAGACGGGACCTGTTGTGACGGCTTCGTGATGGAGGATGGCGGGTGCTGCCCTTCAAACGGGGAGATCATTGCGGGGGAATGTATGCTGACCTGTGCCCCGGACTGTTCGGCGGGTGGATGTGGAGAAAGTAACGGCTGTGGAGGCATCTGCGCCGACGGCTGGTGCCAAGGTGAGCACGAGATCTGCTGTGAGTACGAGTGCATCTGCCCCTACTTGATGTGCGGAGACGCGTGCTGTGCGGCGGGGGAGAGTTGTGTCGAGGGGGTGTGCGCGGTTGCGGAGTAGGGGGAAGGGTTTTTGTCTCTGCACGGGATCGCGGGACTTGGATCTCTGCACGGGGACAAGCCCCATCAGGCCCTGCGGGCCAGCTTCCCCACGGGGAAGCGTCGATTTTTTGGGCTCTTGTGACATCTTCGTGGGTCGTCTTTGCTTCCTCCACGCGGGCCCAAGGCGAAACCCACAGTGGCCGCGTCGATCCATCGGTCACGGTCACGGTCACGGTCACGGTCACGGTCACGGAAAAACAGAGGAGGAGCCAATGGATAGACGGCGTCGGAACGACCTTCACAAACTGGATGTGTACCGATGCGCCCTCGATCTCTACCGAAGGACCGGATGCATCATCGCCCAGTTCCCGCGGAGAGAAGCGGAGGCTGAGCAACGGTAGGTGGGTCGGGCACTGAACGACTCATACCAAGTCCATGTGAATCGGCTCGTTGGCACGGCGAAGGCAGCGTCGGCGAGGCCAAGGCGCGTGAGGGAGGAATGGCCGGAGGCCCTTTCGACTGAGCGGAACGCAGGGATCGTCGACGGGGCCGAGCCGGGACCGAGCCTGATCACATGGACTTGGTATCAGGTTCGCCGTGACCGTGACCGTGACCGTGACCGTGACCGTGACCGTGACCGTGACCGTGACCGGCGCCAACCTCATCTTGCCCCTCTGAACATGGGAGCCACAGCGGGATCATTTCGAGCAAACTCTGCACCCGAGTTCTCTGCCAGAACCCACGAAGATGTCAGGAGGGCCATTTTTTGTCGGTTTTCCCCTCCCGCCTTCGGCGCCTCCCCTGCCGGGGAGGGAAGATGCAGGAATTCCTGAAGCCAAGCGCGTTGTCTCGGGATCGACGCCAAGCGCGTTGTTTCGGGATCGAAACCAGACGTTGTGTTGGGATCGACGCCGAGAACATTGTGTCGGGATCCCCCTCCTTTGCATCCCTCCCCTGCGGGGGAGGCGGCCGTCAGGCTGGGAGGGGGCGAAGCCGATCAAACCTGATCCTTCCCCGTGGGGAAGGTGGCCCCGGCTCGCGAGCCGGGGTCGGATAGGGCTTGTCCCCGTGCAGAGACTAAAGTCCCCATGTTACCATCCCCCCCAGGGAACAAACCGAGCTTCCGCTTTGTCAGATTCGAGACGTCTGAACCACCCACGAGGTGACCGATGAAGACCCGCGCATGGATGATCCTTTGTGTCCTGGTGCTCGCCCTGGCCGCCTGCAAGGGCGGTGAGCAGGCGCCCCCCAGGGAAGCCGACAAGGCCCAGCCCCAACCCCAGGCCGAGGCCCGGAAGGACGGGGAGAAGAAGGTCGATCCGCAGAAGGCCGAGCCGCAGAAGGCGCCGGATCCGTCGGTCAACGAGCAGCCCGAACCTGCAGCCGCGGCCGCGCCGGAGAAGCCCACAGAGCTCCTGGCGATGAAGGCCGAGATGAAGGAGATGGCCGCGGACTCCGCGGTGACCGGGACCAAGCTCGACGAGGCCGAGGAGGCCATGGAGGACATGGACCGGGATTCCAGGCCCGAGGCGGAGCCCACGGCCCTCGCGCGCGGCGAGGGGGACGGCGGCGAAGGAGGCGACGCTCCCGACGATTCCAAGGACTCCCTCAAGAAGAAGGGCAAGAACGGGGATGGCGACGACGAGCCCGAGGAGCCGGTGAAGACCTGGCAGCGGGCGCGGGTGGTCCCTAACATGTCCCGGCTCATGGTGGGCGACGAGGAGGAGCTGCCCCTCAAGGGGATGCAGGTCCACGTGCGGGTGGACGGCTTCCGGGCCCGGGTGGTCCTGGACCTCCACTACTTCAACGACCGGGACAGCCAGCTGGAGGGGACCTTCAGCCTGCGCCTCCCCGACGGTGCGTCCCCCTACTTCCTCGCGTTCGGCGGGGAGGTCATCGCCGCGGACGGGGCCCCGGAGGCTCCGACCTTCCAGTCAGCGGAGGCCTCCCGGGCCATGGATCCGT
>JBDRIT010000145.1:0-8798 GCA_043815665.1 Pseudomonadota bacterium | reverse complement strand
CTTGGGGGGATCCACCAGCCTTATCCGGCGAATCCACCCTCTCGGAAGGCGCCTCCGCTTGGCCCCAGCCCTGCCCATGCATCGATAGCCATGCATCCTCACGATCTCACCCCAAGAACCAACGCCCAACGATCACACCCGTTTCCGGAGGGCCTCTTGCCATCTCCTTCCCCATCGTCCAAGCTTTGCCTGGCGCAGCCGCACCGTCCGCGTCGACCGGGCCACCCGGAGGGACAACCGCTAGACCAGGGGATGAGGAGGCCGGCCCCGGGGCGGCGAAACGACGAGGAGGTCCAGCATGGGACGACGCAGCGCCAGCACCTTCAAGAAGCGCCAGCGTGAGATGGCGAAGAAGGAAAAGCAGGAAGCCAAGGTCCAGCAGCGCAAGGAGCGCAAGGTCGGCTCCGATCCGGACGAACCGGCCGTCAACGATGCCCCCGACTACGTCGCCGCCCCGAAGCCGACCGCCGGACCCCCGGCGGTCATCCGGCTCTCGGATCTCACCCTCCCCTCACGGGACTGACGATCTTCGCGGGCTCAACCCCCCGCGGACGAGACGACGATCCAGACAGCAGGATCCGCAACGTCGACCCTGTCGCCAGGGCGGATCTTCCGCCCTCGCTGGGTTCGTTTTCACTGCCGAGATTCTCGATCTCCCAGCCTGTACCAAGTTCAGCGATGGGCGTTTTGGCCGAACGGCTCGCATCGCCAGAGGTCATGCAGCGCCCTGTGCGATCCTCTGTCCCGACCTACGTTCCGACCTGCGTTTCTCTGTTCCGGCGTCATCTGCTATCATCCCCCCATCCGGAGGTTGCCGATGGCGAAGTGGCTGCTCCTGTTGTTGGCGCTCATTCCTCGTCCATCCCTCGGAGGAGAGGGCGTGGATGTGAAGGACTGGCTCTCCCGACCAGGAGTGAAGCTCCTGGCGGTCGAGTTCTACGCCTCCTGGTGCGGGCCTTGCAAGAAGGCGGTGCCGCAGTGGAAAACCCTGCACGAGAAGTACCGGGACCAGGGGCTCCGGTTGGTGGTGGTCTCTGTCCAGGATCCCGACGGCTCCTGCGTGAATCCCGGCTGGAACCCCGACGATGTCGTCTGCGACAACGAAGGGCACCTGGCCAAGGCCTGGGGCGTCGACGACCGGCTCCCCGCGTCGTTCCTGTGGTCCTGGCGCGGGACGCTCCTGGTGCGGAAGGGTGGTCACGTGGACGCGGTGGAGCGGGCCATCGAGGAGGAGCTGAGACGTCTGCCCCGGGTGACCCTGGACAGCCAGTTGGATTCCGGGATTCGCGAGCTCCTCCGGACGGAGTTGGCCCGCACGGGCAAGGTGGATGTCGTCGCCGGGGCTGCAGAAGAGGAGGCACTCGCGGCCATCCGCCGCAAGTCCCATGAACTGCAGTTCTCCGACCGCAGCGCGTGTGAGTTGGGACAGCGGCTGGCAGCGAATTCGTTGGTCAAAGCGTCCTTCGTGGCGGCGGGAAACGGCAAGCGGCTCCTGGTGCAGCTCTTCAGCGCTGAGACGGGCTGCCTGAACGCCAGTGCGGGAGTGTTCTGGAACGAGCAGAGGCCTGATCTCTCGGCGGCAGAGGCCGTCACGGAGTTGGTAAACAACCTGCGCCAGGGGGTCGAGACGCCCAACGGGGCTTCGGTGACTGCCCACGTCCCGGCACCGGAGGTCCCCGCCCCGGAGCCGCTTGACAAGGTCGTGCGATACCAGGGAACCATCACGGTCACCACGGATCCCGCTGGCGCCCAGGTTCTGTTGGACGGAACACCGATCGGCACGACACCCGTGGCCCCTCGATCCATCCCGGCCAGGGAGTACGAGATCCGGATACTGGCGGATGGATTCACTCCAATCGTCGAGTCGGTCACCGTGGAGCGAGGCGCCGACACCCGAATCGACAGGACGCTGCGAGCGGTGAAGCCCTTGCCCAGGATCCAAGAGGGCGAGATCCGGATCAAGGCTCTGGACCGGCAGGGAGATGCTCTGGAGGCGCTGGTGGTCTTGGACGGCCGAAAGGTAGGGATGACCCCGCATGTGGGCAAGGTCCTCGTCGGGAACCACCGTGTGCAGGTCGTCCTGGATGGGGTCTCCTGGGAGAAGAACGTCACCGTTCGAGAGAATCAGACCGAGCAGTTCGAAGCCCTGCTGGACATCGGCGGTGCGGCATCAGTCCCGGCGACGGAATCCACCGCCCCGAAGAACCGAAGACGCCTGGTCCACATGGGCCTGTCCCTGGCCGAAGGGATCATGTTTGCTGGAGACACAACGGCCCGAAGCGGCATCACGGCGACCCTCTCGACCTGGCTGGAGTGGGGGTGGTTCCGCTGGGAGCCGGTGTCCGTGGGGGTGTCCTTCGAAGGAGCCAACGCAGTGACCCTGGGGACAGGGGCTGCCTGGAAAGTCATCGCCGGATTCTACTTCCGTACGATGTTCGATGTGGCGATCGCCGGCGGCAGGACCTACTGGGGCCTCCTGGGCGGGGCCGGGTACGTGTTCGAGCTGGGGAGCGGCTGGAGTTTGTCCGCCGAGGTGGATGCGACGTTCTGGCCGGGAGACGCTCTTGGGGTGCCGCTGGAAGCGAGGGTGGGGGTCGGCTATGGATTCTAGACCAACTTGGTGTCTTGCGTTACTCCTCTCCGGACTGGTGCTGGTCAACTGCGACAACAACACGCTGACCGAAGATCAGCTGCGTTATGTGTTCGGGACGAGCGGGACACCCGGCGTCTCTTCCCCGGATGTTCTCAATCAATCAGACATGTTCTTAGAGCCAGATGCTCATTACATCCAGGGCAAGGGGGTGCTGGAGGACTGCGAGGCGGACGGGGAGTGCCGCACCGGCCTCGCCTGCCATGAGGGCACCTGCCAGCCTGCCGGGGTAAGCCCGATCGACGCGCCCTGCGTCATCAGCGCGGAGTGCGGTGACGACCTCGTCTGCGGGTTCAACCTGGAGAACCTCACTGCGCCCAAGACCTGCCAGCCCGAGGGTACCGGGGAGCAGTGGGACGGCTGCGCCACGGACCTGGATTGCCAGAAGGGTCTGTACTGCAAGCCCGTGGGCTTCACCGGCTCCTGCCGACCCGAGGGGGACGGCGACGTCGGAGCGGCCTGCGACGACACTGACGACTGCTTCGGCGGCCTGGCATGCGGGCGGGACGCAGTCGGGGAGATGGTCTGCGGCCTCCTGGGTTTCCAGTTCCCCCCCTTCCAGGGCCCGAACTGTGCCCCGGAGTCCGAGATCGGGGACCCTCCCCGGGTCCTCTTCGAGGTCCCCCGCGCGGGCGGGCAGGTCACCGAGTTCTACCGCCTCCCCTTCCCCAACGACATTCGGGTCAAGAACGGACACCTCTCCCTGGACGGCCACCCGACCCCGGGGCCGGGGGTGGTGGGCATGGACATCACCAAGCGGGTCATCGACGTCATGGAGCGGGACCTGGGTGCCTACGGAACCAATCCCGTGGTCTTCCTGCGGTTCAGCGTCACCCCCGCAGAGCCCCTGAAGGACTCCCTGGAGGCCACGGGGGAGGACCAGAACATGTTCCTGGTGGACATCACCGATCCCGAGATGGAGGATTACGGGGCCACCCGCGCGATCAACTGGTCCTTCAGCTCGGGCACGCTGGACAACTACATCTGCCCCAACCACCTGGCGATCTCGGTGCCCTGGTCCCGCCCCCTGGACCCGGGACGGACCTACGCCGTCGTGGTCACCGACGGGATCCCCGCGGAACCGGCGGAGGACGGGGGCCCCGTCCGGACCTACCAGAAGGACGCGGACTTCGCTGCGGTGATGGGGAACGCGGAGCCAGCGAACGAGGACCTGGCCCATGCCTGGGAGGCCTACGCGCCCCTGCGTGCGTTCCTCGCCCACTCCGCGGCCGCGAACCTCGGCCTCACCACGGCCAAGGTGATCGGCGCAGCGGTGTTCACCACCTACGACCCCCGCTCCATCATGCAGAAGGGCGCGGAGGTCCTCGCGGCCAAGAGCGCTCCCGAGATCATCTCCATGGTGCTCTGCGACGGAACCAACACGTCGCCCTGCGACGATGGGCTCACGGGCGGCAAGCACGCACGGGGCTGCTTCGGCACCAACCCGGATTTCTGGGAGTTCCAGGGCAAGGTCCGCCTCCCCTCGTTCCAAGCCGGGACCCTGCCGTTTTTCGACCCCGGGGACGGCGGGCGGGTGGAGCTGGACCCTGCGGGCAAACCAGAACAGAAGGGCCTGGAGGAGGTCTGCTTCGCCCTCACGGTCCCCAAGAACCTGGAGATGCCCCCGACGGGGTGGCCCCTGGTGCTCTACGCGCACGGCACCGGCGGGACCTACCGCAGCCACGTCAGCGGTGGGATCACGGGCATGCTCTCCGACGCCATGGTCTGGAACCCGGAGAGCTCGGCCTTCGATCGCCCCGTGGGCTTCGTGGTGCTGGGGTACGACCAGGTGATGCACGGCCTGCGCAAGGGCGACACCATGCTGGACACCGACTCCCTGGTGTACAACTTCCGTAACCCCCAGGCTGCGCTGGGCAACCTCATTCAGGGGGGCCTGGACAACATCTCCATGCTGCGCATGGGGGAAGCCCTGAGCATCACCGAGGCCCCCTTCGGCGCCCCGGCACCCGCCATCGTGGATCCGACGAAGGTCTTCTTCGTAGGGCACTCCCAGGGGGGAACGACGGGGCCCCTCTTCCTGCCCTTTGAGCCGGCGATCCAGGCTGCGGTCCTCTCCGGCGCGGGGGGCGGCCTCATCGACTCCCTGCTGCGGAAGCTCGCGCCGGTGGTCATCAAGGACGGTGTCGTCCTGGCCCTCCAGGACGATCTGGTGAGCCGCACCCACCCGGCCCTGGCCCTCCTGCAGAACTACTTTGACTTCGTGGATCCGATCAACTTCGGGGCCCACCTCTTCCACGACCCCATCGGGGACGGGCACAAGATCCGCGTCCTCCACCTCTACGGCCTGGAGGACCAGTACACCCCGCCGACCCCGACCAGGAACCTGAGCGCGGTCATGCGCGCGGACCTGGCCTTCGCACCGAGCCTCTCGGTCGAGGACCAGGACATCTACAGCGGCGTCATGGTGGTGGAGCTCCCCAGGGAGGTCACCCGGGGGATCACCGTGGAGTACATGCCCGACGGCGACTACGACGGCCACTTCGTGCTCTTCCAGCACTCGGACGCGATCCGACACTTCGTGAACTTCCTCGGCACTGCCGCCTTTGATTCAAAGCCGATTGTCGTAGAGTAGACGAGACCCATCAGCGGCAGAGGGTTCGCCCCGCCACAGACAAAAAACATCTCCAGGGGAAACCGACTCCCCCCCGGATTCCACTCGATGAGCGGACCGGAGATGGGGCGCTGGTCGGGACTCCCGAAAAAAAAAGCCGGCGCTGCCCCAGAGTCTTCCTCGCGCCAATGAAAGTCGTGATACCGAATGGCCCAGATCCATTCGGTATCACGTTGTGAATTCTATTCAGTCGCTTCGTCGATGACCCTGATTCTCAGTACTGGCCAGTCAGGGTGAAGAGGAGGCTCCAGGTGAAGGGTTGATCCACCTTGAAGCGGTTGCCTGGCTTGTCGATCGCCTCGAGATAGACCGGGTTGTACTCATTCGCACCCTGACTGTTGTATCCCGTGACGTACGCATCCGTGTCCCCGCTGGAGTCCTTGCCCGGTTCCGCGGAGCTGATGAAGTGGGGCTGCCGCAACGCCAATGAGAAGTTCACGCCCAACGAAAAGTACCGGATGGGTTGAAGGTGGACGCCGAGCCATCCCGAGTAGCTCTCGTATTGCTCCACGTCGGTGATGCCGTCGGTGAGCGGGTAGGCCCCCGCGGCGACATCCTCGTCGATGTACTGGACCGCCGCACTGTACTCATCACCGGTGATGTCTCCGGCCTGATACTGCCGGATCAGCTGGTCCCTCTGGCCCTTGAACCAGCGGTCGTAGGTGAAGGGAGCGCAGCCGCCGATCCCTCCACAGGACGCGGCCTGTGCGCCCAGGAGCTCGAAGAGCTCCGTGTACTCCCTGCCCTTGAAGACCTTGTCGAAGCCGAAGCCGACGTCGATGAAGAGGTGCTTGCCCTTGGATTCCACCTCCCAGGGGATGAACTCAGTGCCGAGCCTGATGCCGATGCTGTGCCCTGGAGTCACCAGCTTCTGGACATCCTTGACGCCCTGATCGGCAAAGGGGCTCCTCTTGATAGTGGTCCCCACCAGTGAGCCGTGGAGGTCAAAGTAGGGCTCCAGCCACCGGACCACCCGGTAGGAGAACGCCGTGTTCAGGTCTACGCGGAAGACTCCATCGCCCACGGACGTGTTGCCGGCCGAGGCCACCTGCGTGGTGGGGATTCTGAACATGATGCCCAGGAGCCAGTTGGGATGCTTCTTGTTCCGGGCGTAGCTGAAGGGCGCCCATCGCATCCCCAGATCGATGTTGCCGACCCCTGAGCGTTGGGGTCCCTCGAAGCTGGAGGACGGCATGGCCAGCACGTGGGTGTCGATGTCGAGGCGCGTCCGGTCTGCCAGGGTCACCGGCAGGTCCAGGAGCAGCTCCAGGTCACGGTAGAGGCCGACGGCGAGGTCTAGATGCATGATCTGCCGGAAGCGCCTCACGTCGATCGCGTTGTAGAGGGTGCTCGGCCCATCCGGTTCCGTCAACATCTCGCGGAGGACCTTGGAGGTGTCATTGACGTACTGGTATCGGACATGGAGGGTCGTCCCGAAGGGCCGGCCCACGAGACGAACATGACCGGCGAGGTTCCGCCCATCCACTGGCTCGGGCAGGCGGGTTGGTTCAGCTGACACGGAAAGAACAGGCTTCGCCGCAACCGTCGGCCCCCCGCCCACCGGGGATCCGGGTATCGCTTTCAATGGGAGCAGGGTCCTGTCCAGGCGGATATCGGTACCCTGGGTGACATCGACAGACTCGACAATCGGGGTGTATCCGTCTGCCAGTATACGGACCTGGTACTCCCTGGCCGGGATGGTGCGAGGAGACACCGGCGTCGTGCCGATTGGCGTTCCGTCCAGCAGGACCCGGGCCCCATCGGGATCCGTGATGACCGAGATCGTCCCCTGGCCACGCGCTCCCGGACCGGCCGGCACTGAGACAGGGACCGCCGGTGTCGAGACGCCGGCGGTCCCTGAATCTCCACGGGGTGTCTCCACCACCTGACGCAGGTTGTTCACCAACTCCGTGATGGCCTCTGCGGCCGAAAGGTCAGGCCTCTGCTCGTTCCAGAACACACCAGCGCTGGCATTTAGGCAACCGGTCTCGGCGCTGAAGAGCTGCACCAGCAGTCGTTTGCCCGTACCGGCCTTGACGAAGGAGACCTTGAGCAGCGAGTTTGCGGCCAGCCGCTGTCCCAGCTCACACACACTGCGGTCGGAGAACTGCAGCTCACGAGAGGTACGCCGGATCTCAGCCAGCGTCTTCTCCTCGTCCGCACCCGCAACGACGTCCACCTTGCCCGTGCGCGCCAGCTCCGTCCGCAGCAGATCCCGGACATCAGAGCCCATCTCGCGATCCAGGGTCACCCGTGGCAGACGACGGAGCTCATCTTCCACCTTGCGCTCCACCTCCAGCACGTGCCCCTTCCTCACCAGCAACGGTCCCCGCCAACTCCAGAGGAATGCGGCGGGCAGCTTGTCGCCCACCCCCCAGGCCCGGGCCATACGGCCCTCTGTATCGCACACGACGTCATCCGGGTTCCAACCCGGGTTCACACAAGCGCCGTCGGGATCCTGGACGGAGATCACCACCAACCTGAGCCCCTGGTCCCGGTACTTCTCGTGCAGGGCTTTCCACTGCGGCACCGCCTTCCTGCACGGCCCGCACCAGGAGGCATAGAACTCGACCGCCAGGACCTTCACTCCTGGACGCGAGAGCCAGTCCCTCACATCCACGCCGTCGCCGGCGAGCGCCGGGCGAGGGATCAGCGCCAACAGCAGCAGCAACCACTTCGCCATCAAAAACCTCCGGAGAGGGAAGTGACAGCAGGGGATGAGGTCATTCAGAAGAGACTCGTTTTTGTACACGTTTAACCGATTCTCCATTGTCGGCGACGGAGGCCCCTCCGGGAAGCCAGGGGTTGTCACTGGTTGGGCTCGCTGGAAGCCCTGTCTCTCGGGATTCGGCTTCCCTCCTGCCGGTCCATCACATGCGGAAAGGGCGCATCATCCATGTTTCTTGCCTCCAGGCGGAGTATCGGAGACCTGATTCCGGAATGTCAAGGAGCACCGATGGAGGAACGCTGGTAAGCGATCACCCTGACGCGTGGTGGACTGCGACCTCGTCTTGATCTACGCCCACACAGGCGCAGTCCTCGCTTCAGCGCTGGAGTTCCCGACTACGTAGGATCCGAAGGAGGCGGCTTCCAGTTCCAGGGGAGCAGCTCGTCGATCTGCCGATCCGGGTGGGTCTGGATCCTGAGCAGGACATCTTCGAGGTACTGCTGCGGGTTGACGCCGTGGGCCTCGCAGGTCGCGACGAGGGTGAGGATCCGGGCGTGGTTCTCGCCAGCCTCGTCGTGGCCGACGGTGAGGCTGTTTTTGCGGTGGAGCGCGACGATCCGCAACGCTCTCTCAGACTGATTGTTGTCGATGGGGATCTGCTCGCTCTTCAAGAACTGCCCCAGTGCGTCCCAGTTGTTGAGAGGACAGACAAGGGGTCAGGCATCCCCGCTTGATAGAACTGTCTCAAGCGCCTTCATCCACTCGGAGAGCACAGACCCCGTCGCCTGCGACCGATTGCGCTCCAGGACCTTGGCCACCTGGGTTGTCGTCATTCCGATTCGCCTGCC
>JBDRIT010000144.1:0-6357 GCA_043815665.1 Pseudomonadota bacterium | reverse complement strand
AGGGATCTCAGGGTCGTTCTCCTCGAAGCCGTCCTCGTCGTTGTCCTCCTGGAGGAAGCTCTCGAAGAAGGCTGCGTCCTCGCTGTCGGGCCAGCGCTCGATGACCTCGACCCCCGTGGCGTAGACGAGCGCACTGATGAGGTCGTCCCGACGCAGCCCGTCGGTCTCGTATCCGAGGATCTCCAGCGCATCCCGCAACTGCGGGACGCGCAGGTAGGGGGCCAGGGTCACCAGGTCAGCGTAGGGCTGTCCCATGAGCCATCGTCGAATGGCGTCTTGACGCACGCGAGGGGCATCGTCTACCCCCCAGGCCTCGCGGATGCGGCGCATGCTCCGGGCGTCCACCTGCTCGACGATGACCTTATGCACCTTCGTCTTCCGCACCTTCGTCAGTCCTTGCTCGCTCATGCTTCCCTCCCGAATCCAAGGTTCTTTGGCTTGTCTGTCGTCCGATACCCGAGCTCCTGCTCGAGCTCGTCCAGGATCTGGTCGTGTCCGAGGGAGTCCCCAGGCCTGAAGCGAAGCCGGTCCTGGATCGCCCGGAAGTACCCGAAGGCCAGGCCCTCGAGGTTGGCCAGGCGTTCTCGGTGACGGGCTTGGAGACGTCGCTTCGGCAGCGTGGAGTCGCGTCGGTAGGGCATGTCCAGTCCCCTCTCAGTTCAAGCGCTTCTGCCGGGGCGTCTGCTTCCGGCCCTTGACCTTGCGGGGGGTGGCGAACCGTCCCACGGTGATCAGAGTGTGATCGGGCCCCAGGAGCGCGACGCAGGCGAAGGGCTGGGTCTCGACCTCCCGGCCGGACTTCGGGTCTATGACCTCGTACTCCTCCCAAGGATCGTCGTCGGACGCGAACGGCTGGGTCTCCACGTCGCAGCCCGACTTCGGGTCCACAACCTCATAGCAGTCGAGGTCAATCAGCTTGGGCACGCGATGCCTCGGAGCCTGGGCGATCCGGTTCTCTATCTCCTGCATCCGGTGGTCATCGTTATTCATGGCGTCGTCCTCTCTGGTCATGTCGTGCTCATTCATCGGTCCACCTCCATGTCACACAGGACAGGACGAATGGGCGTAACGGCCGTGACAAGAAAACGCGCAGAGGGGGTCAGAAGACCAGGAGAGAGAGGAGGTGACGGGTGGCGTCTCGGGCGAGTCCTTGGCTTGGCGTCGTGGCGAAGGCCTCGCGGACCGCTGCGACAGACGCCTGGAGTTCGGGCCCCTCGGGAGAGGTCTTAGCGAGGGAAGCCAGTCCGGCCGCACTGAAGGTGTTCCGGTCCTCTTCGCCCAGCTGGTTTCCCAGTTCTGCAACGGCCCCGAGCAGGGTGGAGCCGCCGATGAGGCAGAAGACTTCGCCGGCCGTCCCCGCAGCGAGCAGGGGGAGCAGGAACTGCCGAACCAGGGCCAAGGTCTCTTCGGTCCGTTCCAACCGCGCCGCGGCACTGACGCGATGGCAGAGGATGCCCAGGTAGGGCCATGGCTGCGCTGGCGGCCAGGCGTCCTGGTCCACGAGGGCGTCGCGCCAGTGATCGAAGCGCCTCGCCCAGCACTCGAGTGCGTCGCGAGTGCCCTCGCGGATACCGATGAAGCCGAGGCGCAGGAGTGCGAAGCCGGCGTGGGCCAGCTGGCCACGTCCTTCGGGGGTGACAGCGGCAGGGAGCTGTCCACGGAGCACTTCCTCGGCCTCCGGGGAGCGCCCGAGGAGCGATAGCGCCGTGGCAAGATAGCAGCGCTGGCGGTCGCGGTCCGCGTCCAGGAGGCTGTGCTCGACGAGGAAGCGGTGTCCCTCGACGGCCTCCTCCAGGAGCGCCTCGGAGCCAGGAATCCCGCAGGCCGCCATGGTCGCGGCACGGGCGCTCAGGGCCTGGCCCAGGGTCCCGAGCATATGCAGGTAGGGCCTCCCCCGCTGCGTTACCCCACTCAAGCCGTGTCGGCACGCGTCGACCGCTGCTTCGTGGAGGCCGCGGTCCATGCGCTCGATCGCATAGATATTCCAAAGCTCGCAGCGGGTGCCGGGGTCGAGGTTTGGATCCCCGCGCTCCCAGAGGTTCTCACAGAGGGGCAGCGAGGCGTCGAGGTGCCTGCAGGTCTCCCGCGGGCGCCCCTGGTGGAGACGATACGCGGCTGCGTAGGTGTGGACTTTGACCACCTCGCCAGGGTGCCGCTCCGGGTCCAGGCCTTCGATCAACTCGTCCGCCGCGCCGAGGAACGCGGCCTGGAAGGCCGGATCATACGGGGTGCGGAAGCGCGCTGCCTCCAGGTGCTGGACGCGCTCGTGAAGGGGTGGCTCCTTCAGGGCCAGGTCCGGATGCGCTAGTGCGAGGGCGTCGCGGACGCTCCGCACGCGTCGCACCCGGTTCTTGAAGGATTCCGGTAGCGGCCCGAGCGCGGCGTCCAGGTCGGAGTTGGCCATCGGGACCAGCACCAACTCCACCTCGGGACGCTCCCGGGCGAGGGCGGCGAGCTTCAGGTCCAGCCGATCGACGGGTCCGAGCCCCGGGAGCAGATCGTCCGAGATGGATGGCAGGAGGGTGCCCGTGGCCGCGATGACGCCACGGTCAAGGGGAGCATTTCCCAGCATCCCGAAGGCAGCGAGGAGCAGTGCGAGGCCGGCAGACTCTGGATCCAGTTCCAGGTCAGCGCGCAGCGCTGACAGACGTTCGATCCGGAACCCCAGGCTCCCGGGGATCGCGGGGAGAGCCAAGGTCTTCGAGGCACAAACGGCGATCTGGTGTGCCAGGGCGGCGAGGGTGCGGTCCCCGTCCCGGAGCTGCTTCGCGTGGAGACGCTCACCCTCAACCCCCAGGGCAGCACCGAAGCGCCCGATCCCGGGCAGTCGACCGGTGAACAGACCGAGGATTCCGGGCTTCCGAGTTGGGAGTCCGCAGACCCGTGCTGCGAGTTCTTTACCAAGCCCGTGGGTTTCTGCGAGTTCCTCCGCCAGTGTACGGTTTCCGAGACGGTAGAGTGAGACGAGGGTGTCGAGAGTCATCGCGGGGGCTCAGAGTCAGTGCCTTCCCCAAGATCCAGGATGAAGGTAATGGCCCCCGTTGCACGGGAGAATTCAAGGGCGAGGGGCCCGTCGTCGTGATCCTCACCCAGGGGCCAGACCCAGCGGATCCCGATGGGAGCGAGCCAGGCCCCCCCGGGGGCGAAGCGGGCGTGGTCCACTGCGCGGCCGATGACCTCTAGGATAGGCGCTGCGTCGGGCGCAGTCTCTACGACCAGCACCCTGGGGTAGCGCCGATCATCCCCCCAGGCGATCCGCAGCCCCTGGTCCTCGGCGAGGACCCGATCGGGATCCGGGAAAATGCCGGGGAGTTCCGCCGGCGGCGGCGGAGAAGCGCCGGCGTCCGCGGCCCTGAGCAGGACGGGGCGATAGAGCACTGCGCAGTGCTCGTCGTCAGCGATGCTCTCGTCTGGATCTTCTCTGGAGCCAGGAGCTCCGGAGAAGGCCTCCTCGAACATCCGTCCCGCCAGCCTGCATTCCTCGCAGACAGCGAGGTGGCCGTCGAAGAGATCCTGCTCTGTGGGCTCCAGGACTCCCTCCAGGGCCTCCTCGAACATCTCCGGGTCCGGGTGCCAGTCTGCGGCCAAGCGCAGCGCGTCCCAGAGGCGATCGATCTTCTTGTTTTCGGTCATCGGCTCATCCACTCCGTCATGTCCTCACTCCACAGGACGCAGAAGAGGCGTCGGCCGTGACAAGAGGAGTCCTCGTTTTTCCATGGTCTGCCGCAGCAGCTTCATCCCGCGGCTCAGGTCCGTACGCACCATCCCGATGTGCCAGCCGGCGTTCTTCTCGCCCGCATCCTTCCGCTCCTGGAGGAGCGCTACGTACCGCGGGTGCTCGGCGATTTCCTCGGTCTCAAGCCCCTCCATGCCGTGCAGCCGGATCACGAGGGCCCGACGCTCTCGGGCGAGCCCGCCGGTCGCGTTCCATTCGTCCAGGATTGCCTCGATCTTGGCAACGATCTCCCGATCAATCAATGGTTCCAGAGGTGGCTCGGGGTTGTTCTCACGAAGCACGAGATTCGAGAGATCTTCATCCTCGGAGCGAGGGTTCTCCCCCTTCACCACGTGCTCCATCGGGATCCGGACCTTTCTTGCGCGCAGAACGTCCCGCCCCCTGAAGATCAGCGTTTTCTTGATGTAGCTGGCTGTCTTGGGGGGGGTGGACTGCAGGTAGGTCCTCGGGGCGTCGAGGATCTTGAGGGCGACCTCTGCCTGGATGTCCTCAACGCCCTCTACACCGAGCACGCGGTTCAGGCCACGCAGGTGGGATCGGCCCCACCGCCCGGTTACCATGGAGTAGAGGATCCCGGCGGCCGTGGCGTCCCGCTGTTCGATGAATCGAGTCAGCGCTTCGTGCAGGATCTGGGCCACGTTCTCGGGAGGCGTCACGATCGCCCTCCTTCCGCTCGTTCGTCGGGTGTCTCGTAGAAGATCATTAATGTTGGGATCGTTGGCGATGTCAACTGCGACGATGGCGGGGCGCTGTTGTCGCGCCGCCGACCGCGTCAACTCGCTGCCAACGCGACCGGGGATCCGATATGCTTATACGAAACCGAGGAAATCGAAGGGAGGACCAAATGGGGGAGCGTGGCGTGGTCGTGAAATTCAACGAGCAAGGTCGGTACGGCTTCGTCTGGCCCCTGGGTGGGGGTCGCAACCTCTTCTTCCACGCGAGCTGGGTTCGTCGAGGTCTTCCGGTACGCCTCGGGAAAGAGGTCGAGTTCACACGTGATCGAGGCCAGAAGGGCTGGGAGGCGCGCGAGCCAGAGCTGACCAAGCCGTCGTCGGATACGACCCTCGCAGAGCTCCGAGAGCTGGTCGCTCTCGGACTGCATCCCCCTGATGCAGCCGTAGCTCGCGGCCTCTTGGCCGGTTTCGGGAGACACGAGATCGACGTTGCCGTCGACGCGGGGCGGCGGCTCTTTGAGCTCCGGCGCTGCCTCCTCTGGTATGGGGAGAAGAACGACGACGCGCGGGAAGCGAAGGCGGCCTGTTGTGCAGTTCCATTCCTGTCGGATGAGGAAATCGAACACCACACCAACGAGGCCCTCACGGCCAATACGGCATTGGCTGCGTTTAAGTCGAGCCCCGAGATCCAGGGCGGGAAAAGAAGGACGCTCGCAGCGGCGGCGGAGCGATTTCGGCAGGAGCGGCCATATCTGGAGCCCCAGATTGAAAAGGCAATGGCGTTTGTCATGGAGTCCCGCCGTCGCCGCGAGGAACTGGCGAAGATCACGAAGCAGAATGGGCCTCTCAGTCGTGTCCGACCGGGACGCGGGAGTCATCGCATCGGGGAGCTCGTCCCACAAGCATCATGGATCCTGGTGATCGATGAAACGGGGAGCCGCTTCGACGAGGAGACGAACAGCGAAAACAGGAGGACGACGAAGTTCAGCGAGGGCCGCTTCGTGGGGCTCCTGGTTCCAGAGAAGATGACGTTCGAGGGCAAGGGTCACGCCGCTGAGCAAGGGAGCCAGCGGGTCCTCGACCGCGTCGTGCAGGAGGTCCTCGACGCCAGGGTGGGGATCTTTGGGATCAGTCTCCGGCGGCTCCCGCCTACCGCCGGGGATCGATGGATGAAAGGCTGCGCGCAGGTGATCCATTGGGTCCTTCGCCTGCTCCCCATGGACGGCCCGACTCGGGTGTCTGTCCGGATCGAGCAGCACGCGGAGTTCAACCCCACCGTCTCGATCCAGGCCCTGGCCGACGAAATCCTCCGCGGGCTTGCAGAGACGAACCCGACCCGCTACGGAGGGCTTCGGCTCAGGGCGCAACTCGTGTCGAAGGCTGGCGAATCCCTGCTCACCCAGGTGGATGCGCTGGCCCATATGTGGGGGAGCCGGACCCCCGACTCCGTAGCACGACTCGAACAAAGCGGGCTCCTGGGGACCTGCCTGGATCCAGGGGACGGCGCACAGCTTATGACCGCCTGGGACCTTCTCTCCCGCGGCCGCAACCTTCCGCCGGAGCAGTGGCAGGCCCTGATCCATGGGGACGCGGTTCCCGGTGCGGAAACCATCGGGGACCGGCTCCTCGATGACATCGGACGCGCCTGTAAGAAAGATCCCGCTCTCTGGAGGATCTATCTGGATCGTAGTACAGAACACTTGGAGAGTAAGGCGGTCCGGGTCGGTGCGCTTGGCCGCGAGCTACAGTGGCTGGAGCGCTGGCGCCCCGCAGGGGAGGAGCTGACCCCGAAGGCCCGTTTCGCCTGGCTCATTGCCCAGGTGGAGCACCAGAACCACCTGGGCCAGGTGGACGCGGCGCTGCTTCAGGATCTGCGTAGCCTCGGGGACAGGCTCCTCGATGAAGCGCCGCAACTCGTCTGTCAGGGGGACCTGGACCTGGCGGTCC
>JBDRIT010000143.1:0-27094 GCA_043815665.1 Pseudomonadota bacterium | reverse complement strand
CTAGATGACCTCGGCGCAAATGATGATGCGGCCTGGGCGAGGAACCGGCGTCGAGGTCAAGGCGCTTCTACGAAGACGTGGTAGAGCCACTTCGAGGAGGAGCAACGCCGAGATCGGCGTCGGGGACCGGCCAGGGGGTATCATCGCTTCAGCCGAGTTCATCTAGCGTCAGGCTCCCCCGCCCGGACGGGGATGGACCGTCCCTGGCCTTCACCAGCGGACGAAAAGGTGGCTCGCAATGCCAGTGGCCATGCGCCCTGTGTCTTCCTCCGTCCCGATTGTCTCCCCTCTCCCGTTTGTCTCCCCACGCGGCGATTATGGACATGAGGTTTCGGTTGTTTCCCGAAACTCCGGGGTGCTTTTTAAAGGGAGCGTGTCGCCCGGCCGGCGCTTGACACCCAGGATCTCTCCTCCGATACTCACCTCAAGGGCTTGAATCCGGGATAAAATTTACTCTCCACTCGCCCCCTTTGCACGGCGGATGAGGTGATGGGCAAGGCAAGCCGCAGAAAGAAACGGAGAAGGAACCTGTGCCAGCTGGATGAGCTGGCCAGCCGGTCATTCGACAGGCAGGTTACGAGAGAGGCACTGGAGCAGTTCCCTGGCGCTAAACTGGGAGAGCGGCCCGCAGCCTACAGCAGCTCCTCGGATGTCCTTGAAGAGCTGATGACTCCCTGGATAGAAGATCTCCCCAGCCATGCACCGCTGACCCATTATCAGTCCGTTGTCCAGCTGGCACTGCTCGCTTGGAACGCAATGGAGATCGAAGATGATCCGTTCTCCGCGGTGAAGTTCATCATCTCCGGGATGAAGGACGAGCTGCGTGTTCCCGCAGGGCTGGAGACGATACTGCTGGAGATGTGCATCAGGAAAGCGGAGCGGTTCCCTGATGACCATCGCATCTTCATCAATGCCAGCATGGCCCGGATGCCCTCGGGCCAGCTCCGCCTCACCGCAACTGCCTCTTTCCCTTCCGGCCCCGACTCTACTGCACCTGTGCGGCAGATAGACCACGGTCGTGAGTGATACGGAGGAGGTGATTCTCGCGATCTTTCTTCGTGTTGTCTCTCCCATCCCAGGAAGACCACCTCGGTCAGGGGTGAGACGGGTACGACGGAGTCGTAGAACGCTCCAGTGGAGCGTTCGGCCCGGCGCAAGGCCGAGGGCCGATGGCCCGAAGGTGTGGTGGGGTTGAGGTGGCCTTCCTCTTTCTTTTCCCTTTCTATTCTTTCTTGGCAGTGATTCTTGAATTGAGGGAGGTGCGGGGGGGACCCTTGGGCGAAGACCCTGCCGCCGGCGCCTCCGAACCGCGGGGGGAGTCGATCCTCGCGCCGGCGAGCGGGTCAGGTCGGCTGGGTGCGCGAGAGGTTCGTCCGAGATCCCTCGCTGCGCTCGGGATGACGGGAAGAATCGGCCCGTGGACGGGCCTCCCACAGCAAGAGGGGAATCGGCCCTTGAACGGGCCGCACCGGCTACAGGCAGGCGCCGACCTCGATCTGGGAGAGGATCTCGTGGCCCTCGGGGGCCGGGTCGGCCTCTTCTCCCTCGTCGTCGGAGTCGGTGAAGAACAGGCACTGGCCCGCCTCCGCGGTCACGGTCTCGGCGGGGGCCGCGGTGCTGGAGAGGGTCAGGGTCCCGGCCTGCACCTTCAGGGCGCCGTCCTCCTCTCCCTCGATGATGCGCAGCTCCGGCACCGATGCGCCGGTGAGGAGTGCCTGGAAGGTCTCGTCGGAGACGAACCCGGGGAGGTCCTGGAAGTCGTCCTCCAGGCCCACCATCTTGAACTGCACGCTCAGGTCGAACTCGGGGACGGTCTGCAGGAACAGGTCCTCCGAGCCCGTCAGGAAGCCCGCAACCAGATCCATCACGCGGCCCGCGGCGGGGTTGAAGTCCACGCTGAAGATGGTGACCCCGTTGACCTTGACCCAGGACGTCCCGCCGCCCAGGCCGAGGCCGGTCACCTCCACCGCCTCGTCGTCGGCCTTGAACACGCTGGCGCCGGTGAGCCCCGCCAGATGGACCTGGGCCGTCCCGGTCACCGTGGGCGCCTCCCAGTCGATGATGTCGTCCGCGGGGGTCTGGGGCTCCTCGCCGTCCATCTCGCCCTCGGTGTCCCAGAAGGAGTCCACCACCGCCTGGTAGGGGATCGTTGCGTCCAGCGCGCCGACCGCGGTCGCCAGGGCCACCTCCTCGGACACCCCGTTCACGGTGACGGTCCACTCGGAGGGGGCCAGGGTCATGGCCCAGGCGTCCCCGTCGATCGAGCCGTCCACGGACACGGCCTGGAGGACGAAGAACGCCAGGGAGAAGACCTTGGGGCCCTCCCGGACCAGCTCCACCCGGATCCGCCCGGACAGGCTCCACGAGCCGAAGTCGCTCTCGGCCTGGTCGTCGACGGTCTCCATGAAGGCCTGGAGCTCGGAGAGGTCCACCTCGACCGCGACGGAGCCCTTGTTCAGCTCGATGTCCAGCACGTGGAGCTTGTCCTCTCCGAAGAGGATCTCCGCGTCCAGCAGGTCCTCGCCGGTGGACTGGAACCGGACGCGGATCGGGATCTCGGAGAGGAAGTCGGCGCAGCCCTCGTCGTCCCCCGCGTCATCCAGGTCCATCTCACCGCCGCCCTCGTCGTCCCCCGCGAACATCTCGCAGAAGTAGCCGGGCTTCATGAGGTAGGTCACCGAGGTCCCCTCCTCGGTCTCCAGCTGCGCGTCCACGAGGACGCCGTCGGTGAGGAACTCGATGATGTCCTTCCGCAGGGACTCCAGGTCGATGTCCACGGGCTCGGGCTCGGGGGTGTAGCACACGGGCTCCGCATCGGACCCGGCCTCCACCGGCTCGCAGACCTCGTCCTCGGAGAAGGCGAACATCTCCTGGAACAGGTCCGAGCCATTCAGGAACTGAAGCGCCTCGTTCAGTCCCGTGAGCATGAACGTCACGTTGCCTGTCGCGATCAACGCGACCTGGGCCTTCTCGATGGGCTGCGCCGCGGGCTCGCTCTTCCCGGAGTCGCAGGACAGACCGAGCAGACAAGACAGGGCCGCCAGGGAAATCAGGATGCGTTTCATGTCCTCTCCGTGGAGTCCGGAAGTGGGTGATAACAGTCGGTATACGCAATTCGGGCTCCGAAGGCAAATCTTCTGCTCGTGTGGTAGAATCCACCCGCTCGAAGCAGAGGAACCCTTGGCCAAGAACTCTGGAGGACCCGAAATGAAGACGTCTCTGTGGCTGGTTCCCCTCACCCTCCTGCTCCTCGGCGGCGCGGCTCCCGCTGCCGCGGAGTGCGTGATCGAAGACGGACGTGCGGTGGTGACGGTGGGCGGCTCCACCCGAATCATCGACGTAGGCGACGGAGCCACGAGCTGCCTGGTCGACGGCGCACACGTCGTGGTCGCTGCAGGTCCCCGGGGCGTGGTGGTGTACGCCCTCGACGCCGAGGGCGGCCCCGTGGTGGACTCCTGGAGGCCGACCAACGGCGAGGTGGTCGGGCTGCACCCCGCGCCGGGGGGCCCCGTGGCCCTCACCGCACACCTGGAGGCGGTGCCGCTGCACCTCACCGCGGACGGACGCCTCCAGCCCGCGGGGCTCGGTGCGCTCCTCGCGGGCAGCGCGTCGGCGCCTCAGCCTGCGTCGGAGGGCCCGAAGGAGGCCCCCGTCGCGCCGAAGGAGGCGGTCCCGCCGCCCCGCCGCGCCGGGACCGTCGCCGAGGTGCGCGGCGACCTGGCGGTGCTGGACATCGGCGCGGACGCGGGGGTCGCGCCGGGGGATCGCTTCGAGATCCGATCCCAGGAGCTGACCCGCCAGTACGACCTGGAGACGGGGGAGTACAAGCTGCTCCCCTCCAACCGGATCTCCGCGGTGGTCCAGGTCACCAGCGTCTCCGCGGACAAGGCCCTCGCCACCCTGGGCCGGGGGGACCGGGCCCGGGTCGGCGACCTCGTCGCGACGACCCGGGAGCCCACCTCCGGGACGACCTGGTTCCCCGGGTACGAGCGCAGCCTGAACCGGTTCCAGGCGAAGGTCGGCCCCTACCTCGGCATCGACACCCTCAGCGCGGGGATGCTCACCAGCGCGATGTACGACCGCACCTTCGCCTTCCCCCTGCGCGTCTCCGCGGGCTTCAGCAACGTCGGCCTGGTCTTCGGGGAGGACTTCGCGGCGCCCTTCCACCTGGAGGTCGTCCCCTCCTACGACACCGACTACTTCGAGGTCGGGCTCGGCCTGGGCTACGTCTTCTCCAGCCACGAGCGCCGCCGGGGCCTCAGCTTCCTGCAGAAGGTGCGCCTCGGCACCGTCGACGGCCTCAACCTCACCGTGCAGAACGCGTTCATCTACGAGCGCCGTCGGACCTCCTCCTGGTTCTCCTTCGGCGGCAGCGCCTCGGAGAAGGACGTGGGCGAGGCCTGCACCCCCGACTCCGGCGACGAGGAGCTCACCGGGTTCGAGTTCAACTGGGAGGGGATCGATGCGTCCATCTTCATCCCCCTGACCCGGCGGGTCACCCTGGTCACGGACTGGTCCTACTCCAACGCGGGCTGGTTCTACGGAGACCTGGGCATCCGCACCCTGGTCCTGGGCAACGGCGGCAGCGGCACCCTCATCATCCCCGTGACCATCGGCGGCGTGGTGCTGAACGACTACGTCGCCGCGGACAAGACGACCTACTGCGACGCGGACGCCAACAAGGTCAAGCCGCTCCAGGAGTACGACACGCGGAGCTACGCCGGGCCTGTGGTCACAATCGGCGTCGACTACCGCTGGCGATAAACGGAGGACACCATGACCGACAAGCTTCACACCGTGCTGCTCTTTGCGCTCCCCGCCTCGGGGAAATCCGAGGTCCGGACCTACCTGGACAGCGGGACCTTCCTGGGCCGCCTGGAGGGGGAGAGCCCCGTGGGCCCGACCCTCCAGCTGGACGACTACCCCTACGTCCACGCGATGCACCGCCTCGACGACGAGCTCGGGGCCCGGGGCTACGAGTATGTTTTTTATCAGGGGCCCGAGCGCCCCTTCGCTGACCAGTACGACTGGGGCACCCTCATGGAGCTCCTCAACGAGGACTACGACGACCTCCTGGCCAACCGGGTGGTGGAGACGGACCAGGCGGCCCAGCTCCTCATGGACCGCATCGACGCGGCCCGGGAGAAGGTCGGACTGGACCCGGCCCTGGGGATGATCCCCTACCGGGATCGGTGCGACATCGCCGCGGCGCTCGAAGCCGAGGCCCAGGAGTTCCTTGGCGAAAAAAACCGGCAATGCTGCCAGGACCTCGCGGGCAAGACGATCTTCATCGAGGCGGCCCGGGGCGGCCCCCACGGCGCGGTCCCGCCCCTGGTCCCCCCCCGGGGCTACGGATATGCGCTGTCCAGGCTCTCGGACCGGATCCTCGACAACTCCGTCGTGATCTATATCTGGGTGGATCCCGCGGAGTCCCGCCGGAAGAACCGGGATCGCGGAAAGCCAGACGCGCAGGGCTCGATCCTGCACCACATGGTGCCCCTCGAGGTGATGCTGGGAGAGTACGGCACCGACGACATGGACCACCTCATCGCGACGTCGAAGAAGCAGAACCACATCCAGGTGGACCGCCTCATCGTGGTCGAGGGCGACGACGGCGAGAAGAAGTTCGCCGAGAAGACATGGTTCCTCCCCGCGGCCAAGTTCGACAACCGGTCTGACCTCACCACCTTCGTGCGCAAGTCCACGGAGCCTTCCTGGCCCGTGGCCGCAGCGGACCACATCCACGCCGAGCTGCTCAAGGCCCTGGCGATCCTCAAGGCCGGCTGGGACGCGCGCTGATTCGGGGCTTGGGCGCCCCTCCCACAACAAATTCAGGGTTGTCCCGGGATCAGGAGTCGGTGTTCCAGTCTCTCCAGACGGGGAAGTAGGTCTTCAGGGTGAACTGGAAGAAGTTGTCGAAGACGATCGCGTTGTAGCCGGAGATGTTCTTCTTCCAGGAGAAGCCCAGCTCCATGGGGACGTAGAGGGGCAGGAGGTTGAGGGACGCGCCGAGCTGAAAGAGCTCCTGCTGCATGGTGCCCAGGAGCTCCAGGCTCTTGGCCATCTGGATGAACGACCGGTCCGCGTCGAGCTCCGGCTCCTGGGAGTGCATGACGCCGATCCCTGCGGAGAGGCCCAGGAGGGCCAGCTGGACGCTGAGCTGGACGCTGGCGTCCACGGAGAACCCCGGGGTGTAGCGGAACTTCCCGCTGAGGTGGGAGAGGTCCGGGAAGGCCATGGGATCCAGGGCCACGGCCATGGCGTTGGGCTCTACGAAGTTCGTGGGGTACTTGCGCTCCTGCGGGAACGCGTAGTGGATGGCGAACTCCGCGCTCAGGATGATGTCGACCCAGTAGGAGTACTTCCAGATCCGCAGATCGTAGCCCTGAGTGAACCCCGCGGCCCAGCCGCCGATGCCCGTCTCGATCTCCGGGCCCGTGCCCCAGAGGATGTTGGAGTTCGCCGACGGCGTGTGCCCCGTGGGCAGGTAGACCCGGGGCGTCAGCGCGACGGAGAAGCGCTTGGTCCGGTAGATGTTCCACGAGAAGCCCGTGTTGATGTCCCCGAGGAGCCACCTCCCTTCGTAGCTGGTGTCCAGGGAGGGGCGCCCCAGGAAGGGCAGGATCTGGTTGTTGAACTCGCTCGCACTGAAGGTCTTCGCGTCCTTGATCCCGAGCACCGAGGCCAGGGAGGGGGCCACCCGGTTCCCCGCGTCGTCGATGACCTGGGTCTTGGGCTTGAAGCTCAACCGCATGTAGGTGAAGGGGACCTCGACGTACCAGTCCAGCGCGTCGATGATGCCATAGGAGGCCTGGAAGGTGTGGCCGCCGCCCTTGCCCTCCAGGCCCATGTCGATGGAGATCAGCTTCTCCTCGATGCCGTCCCCGTTGGCGTCCTGGGTGAACTCGATGGGCGCCATGACCGGGCCCTTCTTCCGCCTGCTGTTGTAGCGGCTCCCGGCCTCGATCATGCCCCAGTCCCACTTGATGTACGCGTAGCCCTGGGGGAGCTGGGAGGTGACCCCGTAGAGGTCCATCGCGCCGATGAGGTCCAGCTCCTTGTCCAGGAAGCGCCCCCACTTGCCCAGGGGGTGCTTCTCCCCCGCCTTGGGGCGGAGGGGGAGGTCCACATCCTCCAGCGCGCCGAAGGGCGGCGGGGCCTCCATCTTGGCGGGGGCCACCACCTCGATCTGGGTCCGGAAGGGGAGCGCCGGGCCGTCGTCCGCGAGGGCCGGGGTGACAAGAGCGAGGGTCAGCAGGGTGACGATGAGTCGTTTCATTGTGCTCTCCCCCTCACTCTGCGCAGTCGCGCGGGCAGGTCTCGGCGGTCTCCGTGGGCGCCATCTCGCCGGCGCACACTCCGTCTCCACAGGGGATCTCCGCAATGAGGTCCGTGGGGAGGCAGGCCCGCTCCCCCTCGATGCCGGTGTAGTAGCAGAGGTAGCCCTCCTTCCAGCGGCAATCGAAGGAGTCGGTGCAGTACTGGAGGCAGAGCCCCGCAGCCATCGGGGCATCGAAGAGGGGCCCAACGTCGAAGCAGAAGCCCCCTTCGCCGCACTGATCACCCGTTGGGTTGGTCACGTCACAGAAGAGCTTGGAGCACATCCCGCCGGGGATGTCGTAGGTCCACTCCACGAGCCCCGTGAGCATTTCGCTGAGGAACTCCTTGGTGAAGCACTCCAACGCACCGGCGCAGTCGGCCTCCACCTCACAAGCGCCGCCAGCCAGCCGCGGCCCCTCGAGGACGTCGTCCTCGCCGCCGCCGTCCTCGACCGTATCGGGACCGACGACGGTGTCCTCCGGCACGGGCTCCGGACAGTGGGACTTGCACTCGTCCTTGCACTCGCCCTTCCTGCAGAGGTTGCCGCAAGACTGCTCGCAGGCGTCCACCTGGTCCTGCGTCATGCCCGCGGCGATGTTGCAGCCCTGGGTCACCATGCACTGGTTCGTGCACAACCCCACGCACGCGTAGAACGGGCTCATGGGCTCGGCCTCGCTCACGCAGCCCCCACAGACAGCCATGAGCGCTGCAGCGACGAAGAGGATCCTCCACCGTGTCATGTCGTCCACTCCTTCAAACGAGTACTTCCACCTCGACATCGGTGGGATTGCACCACAGCGTGACGCGGTTTGTCAATGTCCGGGGGATCGGGTAGGATCGTCTCCCGACGGACCCATGGACCGCACCAGGACGACCCCCGGAGGGGAGACACCATGAGACGAATCCCGATGTTCGCGGCGGTCGCGGCCGTCGCCCTCCTCCTCGGCGCCGGGTGCGCCGGGACGTCGTCGACCCCCGGCGGGGATGTCGCTCCGACGGACACGCTGGACACACAGGACACACCGGACACGGCAGGAGAAGACGACGCGGACACGGTCACCCCGCCCGTCGACACCGTCGAGGTCGTGGACCCCGACGACCTGCCCCCGCTCCCCGAGGGGCCCCAGATCCTGATGACCCTGCGGACGGATCCGCCCATGGTCCCCTTCCCCTGGGACTGGCACACCGAGGACGCCCCGGATCCCGACACCGGGCTGCGCCTCAAGGTCACCGGGGCGCTCCACTCCAACGCGCTGATCCAGCCCGTGGCGAACATGTTCTCCGCATACCTGCTCCACACGGAGCTCCTCAACGGCTTCGGCGCAATCGGCATCGTGGCCCTCCCCCTGACCGCGGCCCCCGGCGCGCTGCCTGCGGTCACCGGCGCGGCGGAGCTGATCCAGGTGCGGCGGGTCTCCGACGGCGCGGATCTGCCCTTCAGGGTGGAATACACAGAATACATCGAGGCCGGCGAGATCGTTCGCCGCCTCCTCGAGCTGGACCCCGTGTTTCCCCTCCACGAAGGGGAACGCTACCTCGTGCTGGTCCGCAAGGGCCTCACCGACGCGGACGGCGCCCCCCTCGAGGCGCCCCCCCTCGCCGAGGTGATCCTGGGGACCCGGGCGCCCTACGGCCCCACGAGCTGGCGCACGGAGATGGAGCGCACCCGCGACCGGACCCTGGAGGCCCTGGACGGGCTCATCGATGCGCCGGCCCCCGAGGACCTCCTCCTCGCGCTCCACTACACCGCGGGCACCTCCACGAAGCTGCTCTTCGCCGCGGCGGACGTGGTGATGGGCATGGACATCGAGGTGGACCTGGATCCCGACGGGGACGGCCAGGACAACATCACCCCCGGCCCGACGCACCCGTCCTTCAGCTCCGACCCCCAGGTGGGCCTCGTGGTGCAGGGAGCCTTCAGCTCTCCGGACTTCCGGGACGGGGAGGGCATCATGGCCGGGGACGAAGACGGCGATCCGGTGGTCCACGGGTACCAGTGGCGGGAGTTCTGGCTGCTGATCCCGTCGGAGCCCGCGGAGGGTCCCTGGCCCTTCGCGATCACCCAGCACGGCCTGAACTCCTGGAAGGAGACCCAGTACCCCTGGGGTCGGACCTACGCGACCCTGGGGATCGCGTCCGGGGGCTTCGACTTCATGTACCACGCGGCGGGAAAGGACGGGGGCTTCTGGTTCCTGGCTGTGGACGTGCCCCGGGTGGTGGACAACTTCCGCCAGAGCGCGCTGGACATGCTCGCGTTCCAGCGGGCCGTCGCAGGGCTGGACCTGGGCATCGACCTGACCCGCGTCGCCTACACCGGGCACTCCCTCGGCGCGATCATGTCCAGCCTGGCCTGTCCCCTGTCCCCCACGGAGCGCATCGGCGGCTTCGTCAATGGCGGCGGGGATTTCATGCACCTGATCAAGACCGCGTTCGAGAAGACCGGCCTCTTCGACGCGCTCCCCGGAGGCATGTGGAGCGCGTTCCGGGTCCTCGGTGGGCACATCATGAGTCCGTCCGACCCGGCCCTCTACGCACGGTTCCTCATGCTGGAGCCCGAGGGCGATCGGGGGCCCTGTCCCTTCCAGCTTCAGGTGAGCCTCCAGGACACCACGGTCCCGCCCCGCACGGGATACGAGCTGGCCGTGGCGGCCGGCGCGCCCCTGGTAGAGCCGGTGATCGAGCCCTGGGACTGGCTGACGCCGACCCCACCGGAGGGCCTCACCTGGGGGGTGCTGCAGTTCGACGGGGAGCACGAGCTCTTCAACGGCGGAAACGGCCCCGAGGAGAAGGCCCGGGCCCAGGGAGTCTTCTTTCACTACGTCGACACCTTCCTCCACGGCGGAGCCCCGGAGATCGTCTGGCCCGAGAACTGAAAAAAAACCCGAAAATCTTGACTGCTGTTCGTCCGTCCGGTATACGGACACCATTCATTTTGTCATCCATGGAGAGGAGACGACCGATGAAGACACTGATTGCGATGATGAGCATGGCCGCACTGGTTCTCGCGGCAACCCCCGCGTTCGCGGTGGACTGCACCACGGACGCCGACTGCGCGGAGAGCGAAGTCTGCGTCGCTGGCGTCTGCGTACCCAACGTGTTGGAGTGCGCGACCGACGCCGACTGTACCGAGGGCCTGGTCTGTGTCGAGAACGTCTGCATCGCCGAGCCGATCTGCGCGACGGACGTGGACTGCCTCGCTGGCGAGATCTGCGTCGAGGGCGTGTGCATGCCCGACTTCATGTGCGAGACCGCCGCGGACTGCCTCGCGAACGAGATCTGCGTCGAGGGCCTGTGCGTGCCGGATGGCGGCGAGTGCACCGGCTGCGCCGCCTGGCAGACCTGCGTGGACGGCGTCTGCGTGAACCCCGAGTCCGCAGGGGAGTGCGAATACAGCGGCCAGTACATCGCCGAGGGTTGCTTCGGCATCGACTGGATCGGCTGCTGCGGCGGCGACGTGCTCTACTACTGCGACGACCAGTCCGGGAACTGCCCCCTGGGCGACACCTGCCTGGTGGTCCTGGACTGCGGCGCGACCGGCACTGCGTGCGGCTGGTACGACCAGTTCTTCATGTGCACCGACGGTGAGCCCCTGCCCAGCCCCGACGGCGACCTCTACTGCGACTTCTACGAGTGCATCCCCGACTGCGCCGGCAAGATCTGCGGCTCCGACGGCTGCGGCGGCTCCTGCGGCGACTGCGCCGACGGCGAGGGTTGCACCGCCGCTGGCCAGTGCGCCGGCTGCGACGTCGTCTGCGCCGACTACGAGTGTGGCGTCATGGGCGGCTGCGACTGCGGCACCTGCGGGGAAGGCCTCCAGTGCATGGGCGGCATGTGCGTGGCGGGCGACACCTGCGCCGGCGCGTGCGGCGCCCAGTCCGCTGCGGGCTGCTACTGCGATGAGTCCTGCGCGGAGTACGGCGACTGCTGCCCGGACGTCTGCGACCAGTGCCCCGAGCTGACCTCCTGCGGCGAGTGTGTGCCCGACTGCACCGGCAAGATCTGCGGCAGCGACGGCTGCGACGGCACCTGCGGCGACTGCGCCGCGGGCGAGGCCTGCAACGAGGCCGGCGACGCGTGCGTCGTGGCGACCTGCGACGGGTTCTGCGGCAGCGATTCCGCCACCCCCGCTGGCTGCTGGTGCGACGAGACCTGCGTGGACTTCGACGACTGCTGCGCCGACCGCTGCGACTTCTGCCCGGAGATGCCGGACTGCACGGAAGGCCCCTGCGTCGCGGCCTGCGCCGACAAGTGCGGGACCCTCGGCGACTGCACTTGCGGTGACTGTGGCGTCGGCGAGGTCTGTGAGGCCAACGTCTGCGTGCCCGACGGCCCCTGCGTCCCCGACTGCACCGACCTGGTCTGCGGCGACGACGGCTGCGGCGACTCCTGCGGCGACTGCGCCGCGGGCGAGACCTGCGACGCCGGCGCCTGCATCATCGAGATCGGCGAGGACGTCGTCGAGCCGGGATGCGAGAGCGACGACGACTGCGCCGACGGCGAGACCTGCAACGCGAACGGCGTGTGCAAGTCCGCAGGCGGCGGCGGCGGCGGCGGCGGCACCTGCTCCACCGGCGACTCCGTGCCCACCGCGGGCCTCGTGATCCTCTTCGGGATCCTCGGCCTGGCCGTGCTCCGGCGCCGGGCGCTTGTGTAGACCCCGTCAGGGTGGGCGACCCTCTCCGGGGCGCCCGCCTCCGGTCGTGTCATGATCTCACGGATCCTCCTCGCGCTCCTGTTCCTCACCACAACCCCGTATCCGACGGCCGCCGACTGTGTCTCCGACGAGGACTGCGTCGGCGAGGGGGAGGTCTGCGCCGACGAGACCTGCGCCGTGCCCGGGGGATCCTGCTGGGGGCGATGCGGCGGTCAGGCGCCCGATGGATGCTACTGCGACCAGGCCTGCGACCTGTACGGTGACTGCTGCGCCGATCTCTGCGAGGGATGCCCCGAGACGAACTCCTGCTGCATCGCCGCGTGCGCGGACAGGGAGTGCGGCGACGATGGCTGCGGCGCGCCCTGTGGCTTCTGCGACGCGGGGCAGCTCTGCGGAGAGGACGGACACTGCGCGCCCTGCGTGCCTGCCTGTGGGGGAAAGCTCTGCGGCCCGGACGGCTGCGGCGGTCTCTGCGGCGTCTGCGACCCGGGGCTGACCTGCGCATCGGACGGATCCGGCTGCCTGGGCTGCGGTCCCTGCGCTCCCTGGGAGACCTGCCAGGACGGCGCCTGCGTCGCACCCCCGTCCCTCGCCCCCTGCCCCATGGGGGGCGACATGATCGCCGCCACCTGCCACGCCATCACCCGGGGCGGCTGCTGCGCTGGGGCGGATCTCTACTACTGCGAGTCCGCGGACACCCACGGCTGTCCCGCGGGGGTGCAGGACTGTCTCTGTCACGTGGGCTGCGACCCGGACGGGTCGGAGGACCTCACCTGCGGCTGGTGGCACCAGCTCTTCATGTGCGCGCCGGCGCCCGCCGCGTCGGACCCGGAGGGCGCCCTCGAGTGTGGGTTCTACGAGTGCGCTCCCGACTGCGTCGGGAAGGTCTGTGGCCCCGACGGCTGCGGCGGCGACTGCGGCGGCTGCGACGACCATGAGGCCTGCTCGGCCGGCCTGTGCGTCGCTGCGAGCTGCGCGGGGCGCTGCGGCGAGGAGGCGCCGTCCGGCTGCTGGTGCGACCAGCACTGCGAAGAGACCGACGACTGCTGTGACGACCGCTGCGAGACCTGCCCCGCTGTCTGCTCGGATGATCCCTGCGCAATGGTCTGCGCGATGGTGGAGTGCGGGGAGTTCGCCGGCTGCGACTGCGGCGGCTGCGACGACGGCGAGATCTGTGCCATCGACCGCTGCGTCGCCCAGCCGGAGGAGGACGTGGCCACCGGGGACGTGATCGTCGCCGACGTCGACGCAGCGAGCGACGACGGGGGCGGCGGCGACACGGAGAGCGTCGGCCCCGGCCACCGCGGGGCCTGCGCCGTCGGCGACGCTGCGCCCGCCGCGGGCCTGGTCCTGCTCTTCGGGATCCTCATCCTGGCCGTGCTCCGGCGGCGGCCGACGCTACAACCTGGGGATGCTCTCCGAGATCCCACGGTGCGCAGCACATCCCAGGACGGCCAGCAGCTCGTCGCGATTCCTCGCAGGCGCCACCCGCTTGGCCGCCTTCTGCATTGCCTTGATGCGTGCGAAGGACGCTTCGAGGCGCGCCCTGCGGATCAGCTTGCCGTCCACGGCCCTGTAGACCGCCTCCAGCGCGGCCACCTGCACGTCGAGGTCGTGGCAGATCATGAGCTGGTCCACCCCGGCCCCCAGGGCCAGGAGGACCCGATCGGCGATGTCCCAGCCACCATCCGCGACGGCGGCCATCTGGAGATCGTCGGTCACCACCACGCCCTCGAAGCCCAGGTCCCCGCGGAGATGTTCGGTCACCGCAACCCGTGAGAGGGTTGCGGGGCGTTTGTCCCACGCGGGGTAGACCACGTGTGCGGTCATGATCATGGGCGCGCCCTTCCGGATCGCGGCCCGGAAGGGGGCGACGTGGACCCGGTCCAGGGTCTCTGCGTCCAGGTCGGCCTCGGGGAGGGAGACGTGGCTGTCCTCCCGGGGCGCACCGTGCCCCGGGAAGTGCTTCGCGCAGCCCAGGATCCCAGAGGCCCCGAGGCCCCGAAGGTAAGCCGGTCCCAGGGCCCCGACCACGCCGGGGTCGCCGGAGATCGCCCGGTCGCCGATGACCCGGTTCAGGGGGTTCACCGCGACATCGAGCACCGGCGCGTAGTCCACCTGGAAGCCCAGGGCGGCCAGCTCCGCGCCGTGAACCCCGCCCAGGTCCTCCGCCAGGCGCTCGGAGCGCGCCAGGCCCAGCCCCGCCATGGGTGGGGTCGCCGTGACGGGCCCGGGGAGACGGTTCACGCGTCCGCCCTCGTGATCGATCCCCACCACGATCCGCCGCTTGCGGAGGCTGCGGGTCAGCTCCCAGGTCTGGACCACGTCGGAGACGTTGCGCTGGAACAGCACCGCGCCGCCCACCCTGTACCTGTCGAAGACCTCCGCGGCGGCCCGGGGCAGCGAGCGCCCGTCGAAGCCCAGGACGAAGAGCGCGCCGATCATCTCCCGTTCGTGCTTGTCAGGCATCGGTCCGTCCTCCTCTGCTGGACGTCGGGTCGAGGCGGTCCCGGAGGACATCCCCCAGGACGTTGATCGAGAGCACCGTGGACAGGATCGCCAGGCCCGCGGTGGTGGCCACATGGGGCGACGAGACGAAGAGGGCCGCACCCTGGTTGAGGAGGCCTCCCCAAGAGGGGACGTCCTGGGGACCGAGGCCCAGGAACGAGAGGGAGGCCTCTGCGAGGATCGCGGCGGCCATGCCGAAGGTTGCCTGGACGATGAGCGGACTGGCCACGTTGGGCAACAGGTGGACGCCCATGAGGCGGAGCGGGCCCACGCCGAGGGCTCGGGCCGCGGCCACATAGGGCCGCTGGCGCTCCACCAGGACCTGACCCCGCACGAGCCGCGCGTAGCCCGCCCAGCCCGTGGCCGAGAGGGCCACCACCACGTTCCCCGTGGACGGCGACTGGGTGAGGAAGATCAGCAGCATGGCCAGGAGGATCCCCGGGAACGCGAAGAACACCTCCACCACCCCCATGAGGACCAGGTCGAAGGTGCCGCCGAGCCAGCCGGACAGGAGCCCCAGGGGCAGCCCCACGGCGAGGGAGAGGAGCACGGTGCTCAACCCCACCACCAGCGCGGTGCGGCCCCCGTGGAGGAGCTGCGCCGCCAGGTCCTGCCCCTCCGCGTCGGTGCCGAGAGGGTGGGCCCGGCTGGGGGCCTCCAGGAGGGCCTCCAGGTCCCGGTCGCCGGGGGCCATGGGGGCCAGCAGAGGTGCGGCCAGGGAGACCAGGATCAAGGAGACAACGAACCCGGCTGCGGGCCAGAAGAGGCGGTTCTTCATGGTCGGGCGTCCCCCATGGCGCTCCGCGGATCCAGGAGGAGATAGAGCCCGTCCACGGCCCAGTTGACCCCCACGTAGATCGCCGCCACGACAATGACGCAGCCCTGGACCACGGGGTAGTCCCTTGCCTGGATCGCGTCGAGGAGCAGGGTCCCGAGCCCCGGGCGTGCGAAGACCTTTTCGGTCACGATCGCGCCGGTGAGCAGGGCCGCGAGTTGGAGGCCGAGCACCGTCACCACGGGGACCAGGGAGTTCCTGAGGACGTGGTGCACGAAGACCCGGCGCTCGGGCAGGCCCCGGGCCCGGGCCGCGGTGACGTACTCCGCGTGGACCACGTCCAGGAGGCTCGAGCGGATCATGCGGGTGAGCTTCCCTGCGAGCGCGGTGCCGAGGACCAGTGCGGGGAGGATCAGGCTCGGGAGCCCGAGGACCCCGGCCCCGGGATCGGGCAGCCAGCCCAGGCGGACGCAGACCAGGTGGATCAGCAGGGGCCCCAGCCAGAAGTTGGGCACCGCGATGCCCACCATGGCCAGGACGAGCGCGCCGTTGTCCAGGGCGGTGTCCTTGCGGAGGGCCGCAAGGACACCCAGGGGGAAGGCGATGAAGCAGGCCACCAGGACCCCGGCCAGGGCCAGCTCCACGGTGAAGGGCAACACCCGCGCGATGGCCTCGGCCACCGTGCCGCCGCCCTGGAAGGACCGGCCGAGGGAGCCGTCGAGGACGTCACCGAGGTAGGCTCGGAACTGGGCCGCCACGGGTCGGTCGAGGCCCAGTCGGGTCCGCAGCGCAGCCAGCTCCGTCTCGGTGGCCTGCTCTCCCAGGAGGTTCACCGCGGGATCGCCGGGGACCGCGCGGGCCACCGCGAAGACCATCACCAGGACGCCGGCCAGGACGCCGGCGGCCCGAAGAAGCCTCAGGATCTGTGTACGGAGGAGGGCCAAGACGCGTCCTCTGGAGGCGCCTGTCGAGCCGGGGAGGCGGGCGCGGGCGGCCGATGCGCCGCGTCGCCGTCGGCACCTTCGCCACGATCGAGATAATCCACAAGGAGGAGCCCCAGGAGGATCAGCCCCGCCAGGAGGAGGACCACCCAGAGCCACGAGAGGATGTTGCGGCGTCCCGCACCCGACGGGCCCGAGGAAGGCATCACGACCACCGGCTGGGCCCCGCGGGTATCCTTCTTGAGCCGCCGGGTCTCCATCTCGCAGGTCCCCGGCCCCGCGTCCACGGTGGACCCCGGGATCTCGATCATGAAGCCCCCGACGTCCAGCACGTCGCCGTGGTAGAAGGGCGAGGGGTCCAGGACCAGGCGGCTGTTGAGCCGGGTCCCGTAGCGACTGCCCGCGTCCCGCACCATCAGGGTGCCGGTCTCGTCCTCGTAGAGGTCCGTGTGTCGACGGGACACGGTGCGCTCGTCCAGGGTGACCTCGCATTCCTCGCCGCGACCGATGGTGGTGGTCCCGGGGCCGAGCTCCAGCTCCCGAGAGGGACCGTTCGGGGGGGTGATCCGGATCTTCATCCTGCTGCGTCCTCCAGGCCGGGAACCACTGTATCGGATCCGCATGGGAGGTTCAAGAATCGGGCGGTTTTCCCCTGGACGGGCGGGAACGGCCCGCATAGACTGTGCCCCGTGCCGCGACACGAGACCTCGAAGGAGGCCCTTCATGGTGGACCGAGTCGACAAGATCTGGATGGACGGGGAGCTGGTGAACTGGGAGGACGCGAACGTCCACATCCTCACCCACACCCTCCACTACGGCGTGGGCGCCTTCGAGGGCATCCGGAGCTACCGTCGCACCGACGGGACCTCGGTGGTCTTCCGCCTCGGCGACCACGTCCAGCGTCTCCTGGACAGCTGCAAGATCATGGGCCTGGAGTGTCCCTTCGACAAGGAGACCATCAAGGACGCCTGCGTCGATCTCCTGCGGGTGAACGGCCTGGACGAGGGGTACATCCGCCCGCTGATCTACATCGGCGACGGAGCCATGGGGCTCTATGCAAACAACCCGGTGCGCCTGGCGATCGTCGTCTGGCGCTGGGGGGCCTACCTCGGCGACGAGGCCCTGGCCAACGGGATCCGCTGCAAGGTCTCGTCCTTCACCCGCCACCACGTGAACTCGAGCATGGTGAAGGGCAAGATCGTCGGCCACTACGTGAACTCGATCCTCGCCAAGCGCGAGGTGAAGGCCGCGGGCTACGACGAGGCGCTGCTCCTGGATCACCAGGGCTACATCTCCGAGGGCTCCGGCGAGAACGTCTTCTTCGTCAAGAGCGGCATGATCCAGACGCCGCCCTACTCCTCGGCGATCCTGGGCGGCCTCACCCGGGACTCGGTGATCACCATCTCCCGGGACATGGGCCTGCGGATCAAGGCCCAGAGCTTCACCCGGGACGAGCTGTGGCTCGCGGACGAGGTCTTCCTCACCGGCACCGCCGCCGAGGTGACCCCCGTAGTGGAGATCGACAACCGCACCATCGGCACCGGCAAGCCCGGTGAGATCACCCTGGCCATCCAGCAACGCTTCTTCGAGATCCTCCGGGGGGAGAATCGTGACTACGAAGACTGGATGACCGAATACCGGATCTAGCGCCCCCCCTTCAGCCAGCACAGGAGTCCGCGATGCTCTCCGCAACGATCGTCATGGCGGCGGGAATGGGCACCCGCATGAAGTCCGCAACCCCCAAGGTCCTCCACCGGATCCTGGGGCGCCCCCTGGTCCAGTTCCCGGTGCGCCTCGCCCTCGAGGTCACCGACGCACCCGTGGTGGTGGTGGGCGGCGAGTTCCTCGACGACCTGCGCCGCGCGGCCCGCGCCGATACCCCCACGAAGCGGGTCCGCTTCGCGCTCCAGGAGCAGGCCCTGGGGACCGCGGATGCGGTGCGCGCCGGCCTGTCTGCGATCCCGAGGGCCACGGACGCGGGACGGCGGGGGATCCTGATCCTCAACGGCGACGTCCCCGGCCTCAGCCCGGAGACCCTGGGGCGCCTGATCGGTGCCTTCGAGGCGGGCCTCGACGTCGCGTTCCTCGGCTTCCACGCGGAGGATCCGGCAGGCTACGGCCGGGTCCTCCACGACGACTCCGGGACCGTCCTCAGCATCCGCGAGGAGAAGGAGCTCGATCCGGCGGACCGGGAGATCGACCTGGTCAACGGCGGGATCTACCTGGTGGAGGAGGAGCTCCTCCGGAAGTTCATCGACGGCGTGCAGAAGAGCGAACACCACGGGGAGTACCTGCTCACGGACGTGGTGGAGTACGCGCTCCGCGTGGGCCGCGCCGCGGACGTGGTGGTGGTCACAGACGCGTCGGAGCTCCAGGGGGTCAATACCCGGGTCCACCTCGCCGCGGTGACCCGGTGCCTCCGCCGCGAACGAAACGAGGCCCTCATGCTCGACGGGGTCACGATCCCGAACCCCGACACCGTGGACGTGGACTATGGCGTCACCATCGGCCCGGACACCCTCCTCGAGCAGGGGGTGAACCTCCGGGGTACGACCCACCTCGCCGGGCAGACCGTGGTGGGCCGGGGCACCGTGGTGGTGGACTGCGTCATCGGCGCCCACTGCGCCATCCTGCCCTACTGCGTGCTCGAATCCTCGGAGATCCACGAACATTGCGCCATCGGCCCCTTCGCGCACACCCGGCCCGGCACCGTCCTCGAGGACGGCGCGAAGCTGGGGAATTTCGTGGAGACAAAGAAAACCCGGGTCGGCATCGGGAGCAAGGTCAACCACCTCACCTACCTCGGAGACTGCGACGTGGGCAGGAAGGTGAACGTGGGCGCTGGCACCATCACCTGCAACTACGACGGCGTGAACAAGCACAAGACGATCCTCGGGGATCGGGTCTTCGTGGGCAGCGACGTGCAGCTCGTTGCGCCGGTGGAGGTGGGGGACGGGGCCGTCCTCGCGGCCGGCGCGACGATCACCCGGGACGTCCCCCCGGGCGCGCTCGCGATCTCCCGGACGGCCCAGATCAACGTCGAGGGCTACGCAGAGCGGAAGCGCAAGGAGCGCGAGGTCATCTAGCCCTTCGTTCATTCTGTACCGGGAGCTTGCTGACGGGACAATCCGCTGTACCCTACAATCCGGTATGGAACCGGAGGTCACTGACATGTGCGGAATCATCGGGTACGTCGGCGGCACTGACTGCGCTCCCCTGCTCCTCCAGGGCCTCGAGCGCCTGGAATACCGCGGCTATGACTCCGCGGGCCTCGCGATCTGGCGGGACGGCGCCGTGGAGATCCGGAGGGCGGTGGGGAAGCTGCGCAACCTCCGCCGCATGGTCGAGGGCGCACCCATGCTCGGGACCACGGGGGTCGGCCACACCCGGTGGGCCACCCACGGCCGCCCCACGGAGATCAACGCGCACCCCCACCGCTACGGCGGGGTCACGGTGGTCCACAACGGGATCATCGAGAACCACCAGAAGCTCCGAACGGCCCTCGAGGCCGCGGGCAACGTCTTCACCTCGGAGACCGACACCGAGATCCTGGCCCACCTGATCCACGGCGCCTACCACGGGGACCTGGTGGCCGCCCTGCGCGCGGCCCTCGCCCAGGTGGAGGGCTCCTACGCGGTGGTGGTCCTTCACGACGAGCACCCGGATCGTCTCGTGGCGGCCCGCCAGCTCTCCCCCCTGGTCCTGGGCCTCGGTGAGGGCGAGAACCTCGTTGCGTCGGACATCCCGCCGCTCCTCGGGACCACCCGGAACATCCTCTTCCTCGAGGACGGTGATCTCGTGGAGATCACTGCGTCGGAGCATCGCCTGACCCGGGTCATCGACGGCGCGCCCGTGGAGCGCACGCCGGTGCAGGTCACCTGGACCCCGGCCATGGCGGAGAAGGGCGGCTACAAGCACTTCATGCTCAAGGAGATCTTCGAGCAGCCTCGCGCGGTGGGGGACACGGTGCGGGCCCGGATCCTCCTGGAAGACGCGGACGTGCTCCTGGACGGCGCAGGGCTGGACCAGGGGGCCCTGAACAACCTGGACCGGGTGGTCTTCCTGGCCTGCGGCACCTCCTATCACGCGGGGCTCGTGGGCAAATACCTCGTGGAGAGCCTGGCCCGGATCCCCGCCTCCGCCGAGATCGGCTCCGAGTTCCGCTACTGCGACCCGCTCCTCGACGCGCGGACCTGGGTGGTGGCGATCTCCCAGTCCGGAGAGACCGCGGACACCCTCGCCGCGGCCCGGGAGGCCAAGGCCAAGGGCGCCCGGGTGGTCTCGATCTGCAACGTCCTCGACGCGAGCCTCCCCCGGATGTCCGACGGCGTGCTGTACACCCACGCGGGGCCGGAGATCGGGGTGGCCTCCACCAAGGCCTTCACCACCCAGCTCGCCGCCGTGTACCTCCTGGCCGTCTGGCTGGGGCGCCGCCGCGGGGTCGAGCGGGGAAGGATCGCGGCCCTCCTCGACGACCTGATGCACGTCCCCACCCTCATGGAGCAGGCCCTGGCCCAGTCCGGCGCGATCCGGGAGGCCGCAAAGACCTACCAGTACGTGCGGGACATGCTCTTCCTGGGGCGCAACCTGGACTACCCCATTGCACTGGAGGGGGCGCTGAAGCTCAAGGAGATCTCCTACATCCACGCGGAGGGCTACCCCGCCGGGGAGATGAAGCACGGGCCCATCGCGCTCATCGACGAACAGGTCCCTACCGTCGCCCTGGTCCCCAGGGGACCGTCCTATGAGAAGACGCTCTCGAACGTCCAGGAAGTGCGGGCCCGGGGTGGCCGGATCATCGCCGTGGCCACGGAAGGGGACACCCGGGTCACGGACATCGCGGATCACGTCTTCTGGATCCCGGATGCTCCTCCGATGCTCCTGCCCCTGCTCACGGTCATCCCCCTCCAGCTCTTCGCCTATCACGTCGCGGATCTCCGCGGCACCGACGTGGACCAGCCCAGAAACCTGGCGAAGAGCGTCACGGTAGAGTAATCTTCACGCTGTGGGAGGGGCGTCCACGCCCCGATTCCGCCCGTGGATGGGCCTCCCGCAGCGTAGAAAGAGGGAGTTCAAGTCATGATCAGATTCCACATTCCTCTCCTCCTGGCAGCCCTCCTCACCGCCGCCTGCTCCGGGGATCCCGGTGGAGAACCCGCCGGGACCGCGGACGGCGCCGTCCTTCCAGACACCTCCGGCCCGCCCCCCACGGGGAACGAGCCCCCGGATCTGCACAAGATCGGGGACAAGGAGGTCGTGATCGGGGAGACCCTGGAGATCGTCCTCGAGGCAGTGGACCCCGAGGGGGCGGCGGTGACCTTCTCCGCCTACGGCGAGCTCCCCCCGGACTCCAAGTTCTTCAAAGGGGATGCGCGGTTCGTCTGGACGCCGGCCCAGCAGGGAGGCCCCTACCTGGTCACCTTCGTCGCGTCCGACGGCTCCGCGTTCGACAGCGAGACCGTGACCTTCCGCGCGGTCACCGAGAAGCAGAATCACGCCCCCGCGCTCCAGGACCCGGGGGACCAGTTCCCCGCGGCGGGGCAGCCCTTCTCGCTGCTCATCCAGGCCACGGACCAGGACGGCGACGCGCTGACCCTCAGCGTCCAGGGGGCCCTTCCCCCGGGCGCGACCTTCAACGCGGCGGAGGCCCTCTTCCAGTGGACTCCGACGCCGGACCTGGCGGGGAACGAGCACCGGGTCATCTTCGCGGTGACCGACGGACAGCTCAAGGACACCCTCGACGTGCTCTTCGTCGTCACCGGCGGTGCGGACGGGAACCAGCCCCCCCAGATGGCCACGATCCCCTCCCAGGAGATCGCGGTGGGCAAGACCCTGGTCCTGACGATCCAGGCCACGGACCCCGACGGCGACCCCCTGGTCTTCGGGGCCTCGGACACCCCGCCGGGGAGCACCTGGGACCCCGTGGGACACGCCCTCACGTGGACCCCGGGACCGGCCCACGCGAACCAGAGCTTCACCCCGAAGTTCTCCGTCACCGACGGGACCTACACCGTCACCAAGGAGGCCACGATCCTGGTGAAGTCCGGGACCGCGCCCAACAGCTGCACGCCGGATCCCTTCGAGCCCAACGAGACCAAGGCCGCCGCGGCCCAGATCAACCCCGGACTCTTCCAGGGTCTGTCGGTCTGCGACGCCGACGCGCAGACCTTCGACACGGACTGGTACTCCGTGCTCATCACCTCGGGGACGACCCTCACCGCGACGATCAGCTTCCAGCACGACCACGGAGACCTGGGCCTGGGCCTCTTCTCCGAGACCGGCCAGGAGGCCCTCTCCCTGTCCGACGAGGTCGGGGACCAGGAGACGGTCCAGTACACCGTGACCGCCGCGGGGACCTACTACCTGGTGGTCTTCGCGAACAGCGGCAACAACATCAAGGCCCCCTATAGCCTCGAGGTCGTCACCGCCCAGGGCGGCGGCTGCGTCAACGACGGAAAGGAGCCCAACAACAGCCAGGGGGCCGGGACCCCCGTGGGACCCGACACCGCCCTGGCCGGTCTCCAGATCTGCGCGGAGGACGTGGACTGGTACACCCTCGCCCTCCAGGCGGGGGACAGCCTCCTCGCCTCCATCGAGTTCGCGCCGGGCATCGATCTGGACCTCTACCTCGTGGCCCCGGGCGGGGACGTCCTCGACATGAGCTTCTCCGGGGTGGGCGTCGAGACCGTGGGCGTGGACCCCGCGCCCGTGTCGGGGACCTACGGTGTGCGGGTCGAGGGCTGGCCCAAGGAGAGCGCCGAGGGGACCTATTCCCTGGAGATCCTCGCGTCCACCTGCCCCGAATGCGACGGGGACGCCAAGGAGCCCAACGACTCCCAGAGCCAGGCGATCCCCCTGACCCCAGGCCAGATCGTCCAGGACCTGACCCTATGCTGCGACGCGGACTGGTTCCAGATCATGGTGGACTCCGGCGAGGAGATCGCTGTGGACCTGGAGTACCTGACCGAGGCCTCCAGCAAGCCCGTGGTGGTCCTCACGGCCCCGGGCGCACCCGCGGTCACCCTCCCCTGCACCTGGGACGGCTGCGCCGGCGTGGCCACCGCCGGCTCCACCGGCGCCGCGTACCTCAAGATCACCGGCCCGGCCAACACCTTGTACGACGTCACCGTGACCCTCTCCGGCGGCGGCGGCGCGGACGACTCCTGCGTCGGCCACTGCAACGACTCCGCCCCCAGCGGCTGCTGGTGCGACTCGAACTGCCTGGAGTACAACGACTGCTGCGCCGACATCTGCACCGTCTGCCCCGACGCCTGCGGCGCGTAGAGCGCCGGGCAGGGGCTCCGGGGGGGGATCATCGTCGGGAATCCGGGTTACATCCTGCACCCTTCGGGCCTGGTCCCCGATTGGGATCATTCGGGACGATGTTCATAGCCGGGGAGCCCGCGACCCGGATTCTTCTCCCCTCTCCCGACGCAGTCAGGCGCCAAATCAATCGATCGCGGCGGGGGAATCCGAGTCGCTGGCTCCCCGGCTGGGATCGTGCGATACCACATCCATGCCGGTGTTCGCGGGAATCCAGGTCGCGGGCTCCCCGGCTGGGATCGCTGAGTGCCGGGTGGTCGTTCGTCGATCTCCAGGTTCGGATTGTTCGGGAGGGGCTACAGCGCTCCCAGGACCGCGGTCCACGCGGCCCGGAGGTCTTCCCGCAGGGTCTCGCCGAAGGCGGCGAGGCCGCCCTCCAGGAGCTCGACGGCGCCGACCCGGGGGAGCTCCGCCGCGAGCCAGGCAGCGACCGCCGCGGGCGCGTCGGCCTGGAGGCGCCGCCGGAGCTCCGGATCCAGGACCCCGGTGAAGTGCATTTTTTTATCCAAGGGGATCAGGCCCGAGAAGCGCAGGGCGTAGGGGGGGAAGTCCAGGCCCGCGCGGCGGAGGAGCTCCACCTCCCACCAGTCCAGCAGGGCCGCGGCCTCCCGGTCGAGGCGAGCCAGCGTGGCCTCCACGTCCGCGACGGACGCATCGGATCCCAGGGGTGGCGTCGCCACCTCGAGGTAGCTCTTGTTCTTGGGCTCGGTGCCCGAGGGACGCAGGATCAGGCGGGCGCCGCCCTCGAGGCCGAAGACGAGGACGTCCCGGGAGGCCCGGTCCGTCTCCGAGAGGATCCTGCCGAAGACGCCCGCTGGGTCCTGGCGATCCTGGAAGGCCTCGACCTTCCGGCCGTTCACCGAGGTCGGCGGGTCCTCCCGGAGGCTCTTCTGGATCGCCCGGATCCGCTGGACCCCTGCGCTCCCCTCCATGATCACCGAGCGCAGCGCAGTGCCGTGGACCCCGTGGGTCCGGTAGAGATCGTAGAGGCGGTCCCAGAGGGTGCGGCCCCGGGTCGCCTCAGCGGAGGCCAGCTCCGCCAGCCACAGCGCGCCCCCCGCCGCGTCCTTGTCCCGGATCGCAGGGGTGACCAGCACCCCATGGCTCTCCTCCATCGCACAGATGAAGTTTGTTTCATCGGCCTTCAGATCATGCCATTCACCGGTGTTCTTCACGGCTGCGATCACGGCCCCGATGTACTTGAAGCCGACGAGGAGATGGCCCACGCAGCGGACCCCCGCGGCCTCGGCCATGCGGCGCAGAAGGTCCGTGGTGACCTCGGTCTTGATCACGTAGTCCCGGGGCGAGAGGCGCCCCGCGGCGGCCCGGCCCTCCAGGCCGTGGGCCAAAACCAGGGCGGCGATCTGGTTGCCGGTGAAGGTGCGCCACACCCCGTCCGGGCCCGGCGCGGCCAGCCCCAGGCGGTCCGCGTCGGGATCCGTGGCCAGCGCGAGCTGCGCGCCTGCCCCCCGGGCCACCTCGATGACCCGGAGCATCGCGCTGGGGACCTCGGGGTTGGGGGTCAGGTAAGGCACCGTGGGGAAGCGGCCGTCCATGGACGCCTGGTCCTCGGCCACCACCACCTCGAAGCCCGCGGCCCGCAGCACCGGGAGCACCGTGGTCGCGCCGCAGCCGTGGAGGTTGCTGAACGCGACCCTCGCGCCCCGGAGGGAGGGATCCAGGGAGAGGCCCACGTTGTGCCCCACATAGGCCCCGTGATCCCCGGCCCCGAGGAACCGCACCCGGCCCGCGGCCACCGCGGCGTCGAAGGGCTCCGACCGGATCGTCGCCACCTGCGCCGCTGTCTCCACCAGGGCCTGATCGTGGGGGGGCACCTCCTGGCCGCCCTCCCGGTTGTAAAACTTTGCCCCGTTGTCGTCCGGCGGGTTGTGGCTCGCCGACATGTTGAGTCCACCGTGCGCGTCCCGGTGACGGATCAGGAACGACAGCTCCGGGGTGGACACGTAGTAGCCGGAGGACGGGTCCTCCATGAGGACCTCCACCCCGTTGCCGGCGTACACCTCCGCGGCCAGGCGGCAGAAGTCGATGGACGAGATCCCGTCCAGGGGTCCCAGGGTCCCGGGGACGTAGTGCCCCCGAACGTCGTGGTACACGCGGACATCCGCGGCCAGGACCACCCGCAGGTCCCCCCGTGGAGCACGCGCCCGCAGGAAGAGGCAATGCCCCTGCACCGCGTCCCGCACGGTCACGGGGTTGATGCGGTTCGGACCCACGCCCACGGCGCCCCGGCGGCCGCCCGTGCCGAAGGGCAGGAGCTGGCGAAAGCCGTCGAAGAGCAGCTCCCAGCGGGACCGCGAGACGAGGCCCTCGATGGCCGGCCGGTAGGCGGCGAGGTCGGGCTCGGTGAGCCAGGCCTCCAGCGCGGACGCCGCGGCCTGCGCTTCGGCGGCGCTCCCCCCCACCTCGCGCATCCTCGCGCCCAGCTCATCGAGTTCGATCTGCATCGTGCCCTCCTGGTCAGTCCATCCGGATCGACGCGCCGCTGCGCAGGTCGCGCACGTAGCGGTCCCGCACCTGGGCCACGCGGCCTTCGCAGATCCGCTCGCGGATCCTGCTGCGCACCTCGGGGTCGTCCTTGAGGTGAGCGGGCTTGTAGCGGTCCAGGCGGAAGAGGTGGAGCCCCATGGTGCTGCGCAGGGGCTTCGAGACCTCGCCCACGGGGAGGGAGATGATCTCCGCGAGCATCGCCGGATCCCAGCTCTCCAGCTTGGGCTGCTCCTCGGGTCCGCTCTCCGGCCAGTAGGTGAAGAAGAAATCCGCGCTGTTCAAAGGGGCGGTCCCCTGGAAGATCCTGGCCACGCCCTCCTCCACCGGGGTCCCCGAGGCCCACGCGAGGGAGAGGGCCTCGAAGGGAGGACCCCACTGCACCAGATCCTGGCGGCAGGCCTCGGCAGCGGGGGTATCGCAGTCTCCCCGGTCACCACCACAACACCGGATCTCGACCACCCAGCCCGCGTAGGCCTCCACGGGCCAGTCCTTGTCGAAGAGCTCCTGGTACCCCAGGTCGACCTCCGCCTCTGGAATGATCTTGCAGAGGTTTTCGGAGGAATACAGGATCCCCAGCAGCTCCTTCGCACACTGCTCCGGGGCCTCGGGCGTCTCGCAGCGCTGGCCCAGTCGCGCGGCCTCCTGGATCACGAGGGTCGCGTCCACCAGGACCTGGAGGGTCTTGTCCTGGGGCCAGCCGGTCCGTCGCGCTGCGCGGGCCACCATCGCCTCCGGGATCTCCTCGTCGTTCACCACCGCCGCGGGTCGGGAGGGAGCGGGGGCCACCGCCGAATGCGGCTCCGCGGGAGCTGCCGGCGGCGGCAGCTCCTCCCGACGACACCCGAAGGAGAGGAGGAGAAACGCCAGGGGAAGGAGGAGCCTGCAGGAAAGTGAACGGCGGTGGAACAATTCGTTGCGGCCTTTCTAGATGAACTCGGCTGAAGTGATGATACCCCCTGGCCGGTCCCCGACGCCGATCTCGGCGTTGCTCCTCCTCGAAGTGGCTCTACCACGTCTTCGTAGAAGCGCCTTGACCTCGACGCCGGTTCCTCGCCCAGGCCGCAT
>JBDRIT010000142.1:0-45117 GCA_043815665.1 Pseudomonadota bacterium | reverse complement strand
ATGCGGCCTGGGCGAGGAACCGGCGTCGAGGTCAAGGCGCTTCTACGAAGACGTGGTAGAGCCACTTCGAGGAGGAGCAACGCCGAGATCGGCGTCGGGGACCGGCCAGGGGGTATCATCACTTCAGCCGAGTTCATCTAGCTCTCCTCTCCCGGACCGTCTCCCTCCGGCGCCGTTGCGGTCACGTCAACGAGCACGTCCCCCGGCGCGACCTTCTCGCCGACCATCGTGTGGACATGGGAGACGACGCCCGCGTGGGGAGCGACCAGGGTCGTCTCCATCTTCATCGCGCTCACCACCACCAGCCCCTGGCCCCGGGTCACGACGTCCCCGGGTTCCACCAGGATCCGCACCACGGCTGCGGGCATGGGGGGGGTGACGTCGCCCAACTCGGCGTCCCGTCGCCGGCCGCGCCGGGGCGCGGCCCGGTCCGCGTCCTCGACCTTCCAGGCCCGGCCGTCGACGAAGACCCAGGTCGTCGCCCCGTCGCTGGCCGTGATGGCACAGGCGGTGCGTCCATCGGTCTCCAGAAGAAGGCGGCCATCCGGGAGGGCCCGGCAGGGCAGCTCCATGGTCGGCCCGTCGCCCACGGTCAGGGTCAGGGTTCCTCCCTCGAAGATCGCATCGACGTCTCGCACCTGGCCCCCGATCTCCAGTCGATGCTTCACGTCAGAGCCTCCAGCTTCCGAGGGTCTGCCACGGCGTCGGGCGGGTGGTCTCCGGGGTGGTTCCCCCCACCTCCGGCCGTCGGAGCGCCGGGCTGATGAGGGCGGCGGCGAGGACCAGGTCCGTCCCCGCGGGATCCTGCGACCAATCCGAGAAGTGCCGCTCCACGAAATCCGTGCGAGTCTCCCCGGCCACGAAGGGCGCCGAGGCGAGGACATCACGTAGGAACGAGATGGTGGTCTCGATGCCGAGGATGGCGTAGCTCTCCAAGGCGCGGATCATCCGCGCCCTGGCTGCCTCCCGATCCGGGGCGTGGACGATGAGCTTGCCGAGGATCGGATCGTACTCGATGGGGACCTCGAAGCCCTCGTAGACGCCGTCGTCCAGGCGCACCCCGGGGCCGCCGGGGGGGCGATAGGCCAGGATCTTCCCCGGGGCCGGCAGGAACCCGGCGGCGGGGTCCTCCGCGTAGATCCGGCACTCGATCGCGTGTCCTCGGGGGCAGAGCTCCTCCTGGGTGAGGCCGAGGGGCGCGCCGGCCGCGATCTCCAGCTGTTTCCGTACCAGGTCGATCCCGAGGGTGACCTCGGTGATGGGATGCTCCACCTGGAGGCGGGTGTTCACCTCCAGGAAGTAGAAGCTCCCGTCTTCGTCCAGGAGGAACTCCACGGTGCCTGCGTTGACGTAGCCCGCGGCCTTCGCTGCGTCGACAGCCGTCGCCCCCATGGCGGCGCGGAGCGGCGCAGTGAGGCCGGGGGACGGGGTCTCCTCGATGATCTTCTGGTGCCGCCGCTGGATGGAGCACTCCCGCTCATACAGGTGGATCACCTGTCCGTGGGTGTCGCCCAGGATCTGGAACTCCACATGCCGGGGCGCGACGAGGCAGCGCTCGAGATAGACCCGCTCGTCCCCGAAGGCCGTCATCGCTTCGCCGGACGCAGCGGCGAAGGCTGCGGCCAGGTCTCCCGGCGCGTCGACCCGGCGCATCCCCTTGCCGCCGCCCCCCCCCGCTGCCTTGAGGAGCACCGGGTATCCGAGCCCCTCGGCCTCGCGCGCCAGGACGACGAGGTCCTTGGAGGGCGCCTCCGAGCCGGGGATCACCGGGACCCCCGCCGCCTTCATCAGCCGCCGGGCGACGGTCTTGTCGCCCAGGTCACGGATCACCTGCGCCGGGGGGCCGACAAACACGATCCCCGCCTCCTCGCAGGCCGTCGCGAGGAGCGGGTTCTCCGCCAGGAAGCCGTAGCCCGGATGGATCGCGTCCGCGCCCGTGGTGCGGGCCGCGTCGATGATGCGATCGATGTCCAGGTAGGACGCCGCCGGGTCCGCCGGGCCCAGGCGGACCGCGGTATCGGCGGCCAGGACGTGGGCGGCGTCCGCGTCCGCGTCGGAGTAGACCGCGACGGTGTCCAACCCCATCTCCCTGCAGGTCCGCAAGATGCGGACCGCGATCTCCCCTCGATTGGCGACCAGGATCTTCTTCATCCGTCCCCCTACATCCGGAAGGTGCCGTAGCCGAAGACGTCGTCCCGGATCGGCGCGTGGAGGGCCGCGGAGATCGCCAGGCCCAGCACGTCCCGGGTCTTCGCCGGGTCGATGATCCCGTCGTCCCAGAGGTTCGCCGTGGAGTAGTAGGCGTTCCCCTCCTTCTCGGCGGTCCTGAGGATCGGCTTCTTCAGTGCGGCGGTCATGGCCTCGGAGAGGGGCTCCTGGCCCTCCCGCATGAGCTGGTCGTTCTTCACGGTGAGCAGGACGTCCGCAGCCTGTTCGCCGCCCATGACGCCGATCTGTGCGTTCGGCCACATCCACAGGAACCGCGGTGAATAGGCCCGCCCGCACATGCCGTAGTTCCCTGCGCCGAAGGACGCGCCGATCACCACGGTGAACTTGGGCACCGTGGCCGTCGCCACCGCGTTGACCATCTTGTGGCCGTCCTTGGTGATGCCCCCGCGCTCGTACTCCCGGCCGATGATGTAGCCGTTGATGTTCTGGAGGAAGACCAGGGGGATCCCCCGCTTGTCGCAGAGCTGGATGAACTGGGTGGCCTTGTTCGCGCTCTCGGAGAAGAGGATCCCGTTGTTCCCCAGGATCCCCACGGGGCAGCCGTGGATGAACGCGGTGCCGCAGATCAGGGTGGGGGCGTACAGCGTCTTGAACTCCAGGAACTCGCTGCCGTCCACGATCCGGGCGATGACCTCCCGCACGTCGTAGGGGGTGGAGAGGCTCGGCGGGACGATCCCGTAGATCTCCCTGGGGTCGTAGAGCGGGGGCCGGGATGCGCGGAGCCCCGGATCCGACTTCGCCGGGGGGGGCAGCGCGGCGACGATGTCCCGGACGATCTCCAGGCAGTGGACGTCGTCCTCCGCAAAGTGGTCCGAGACCCCGGACTCCCGACAGTGGACCTCTGCGCCGCCGAGATCGTTCGCGGTGACCACCTCCCCGGTGGCGGCAAGGACCAGGGGGGGGCCCCCCAGGAAGATCGCGCCGGTGCCCCGGACGTGGACCACCTCGTCGCTCATCGCGGGGATGTAGGCTGCGCCAGCGGTGCACAGCCCCATGACCGCGCAGATCTGGGGGACCCCCATCTTGGAGAGCACCGCCTGATTGTAGAAGATCCGGCCCCCGTCATCCACGTCGGGGAAGATCTCCGACTGGAGGGGGAGGAACGCACCCCCGGAGTCCACGAGGTAGATGATCGGGAGGCGGTTCTCCATCGCGATGGTGTGGACGCGCAGGGCCTTCTTCACCCCCATGGGGTAGATCGTGCCGCCCTTGATCATCGCGTCGTTGGCGTGGACCAGCACCTCCCGCCCCGCGACCCGCCCGATGCCCGAGACGACGCCGGCCGCATGGACCCGCTTGTCGTACATGTCCCGGGCCGCGAGGGGCGCGATCTCCAGGAAGGGGGTCCCCGGGTCCAGGAGCCGCTCGAGCCGCTCCCGCACCGGCAGCTTCCCCTGTCCCGTGTGGCGCGCCATGGCCTTCTCGGAGCGGTCTTCCCGGGCGATCCGGAGCTCCTCGGCGAGGCGCTCGACCTGGGCCTCCATCGCGGCGAAGTGTTCCCGGTAGCCCGGGCTCGTGGTGTCGACGCTCGTCTCGATGATGTTCATCGAAGCTCCTCCCTGATTCAGGCTTCCCTGCGGATCACGCCGTCCCCGATCTCCGAGAGCGCCTGCACACAGGGCGTGCCCGTGACCTGGAGCCGCTTGGCCAGGCGCCACGCGTCCTCCACTGCGGCGTACGCGGGTGCGTCGGGCCCCAGGACGTCCAGTGCGAGGGACGCCACCTCCGCCGCGGTCTCCGTGCAGAACACCTTGGCGCAGGCGCCCACGACCGTGGCCTCGGCGTGGCCGGTCTCCTCCATCCAGGCGGCCCTGTACGCGAGGAGCTCCGCGGTCTGGTGGAGGGTCAGCATCTCCGCCAACCGGAACCCGATCTCCTGGCGCCCGATGGGCTTATGGCCGTCCGCGCCGCGGGTCTTGGCGTGGGTCGTCGCCGCCTCGAAGACCCGCTGCATGATCCCCAGGGCCGCGGCGGCCTGGGCAAGATCCTCGTCGGGGCCGCGGTTCGCCATCCTTCCGGCCACGAGGGCCTTGTCTGCGTCGCTGAAGTCGAAGTTCATCTCGTCCTCCTCAGATCAGCTTCGCGATGATGCGCTTCTGGATCTCCGACGTTCCGCCCCCGATGGGTGCCAGGCGTCCGTCCCGGAAGATCCGCTCCACGTCGTACTCGTGGCAGTAGCCGTAGCCCCCGTGGACCATCACCGCGTCGTTGGCGGGGCCCAGGCTCCAGTCCCCGATGAAGAGCTTCGCTACGGCCGCCTCGAGGTGGTTGAGGGGCTTCCCCTGGTCCTTGCACCAGGCGATGCGGTAGCACAGGGGGCGGGCGGCCTCGACGAAGATCTTCATGCGGGCCAGCTTCTCCTTGATCGCCGGGTAGTCCGCGATGGGCACGCCGAACTGCTTGCGCTCCGTGGCGTAGATTGCGCTCCGTTTCAGGCCCGCGGCCATGGCGCCGATGAACGGCGCCATGAGGGCGCAGCGATCCCACTCCACGGTCTGGAGGGCCATGAGGAAGCCCATGCCCCGGCGTCCGATGAGGTTCTCGTCCGGGACCTCGCAGTCGTCGAAGAACAGCTCCGAGGTCTGGGAGGTTCGCACCCCCATCTTGTGAAGGTTCTTCCCCGCCCGGAAGCCTGGGGTGCCCTTCTCGACGACGAATGCGGAGAGGCCCTGGTGTCCCTCACCGGGGCCCGTGCGGGCGTAGACGAGGGCCACGTCTGCGATGGGCCCGTTGGTGATGAAGATCTTGGAGCCGTTGAGCACCCACCCGGCGTCGGTCTTTTCGGCCTTCGTGCGGATGGCCGCTGCGTCGGAGCCCGCGCTGGGCTCCGTGAGGCCCATGCAGCCGATCCACTCCCCCGACGCGAGCTTCGGGATGACCCTCTTCTGCTGGTCCTCGTTCCCGTGCTTGAAGATCGTGTCCGCGCAGAGGAAGGTGTGGGCCCCGTAAGCCAGGTTGAGGCCGCCGTCCACGCCCGCCTCGCCCAGGGCCTCGCCGGCCATGACCGTGGTCACGACGTCCGCCCCGGCGCCCCCCAGCTCCTCCGGGAGGTGCAGGCCCAGGATCCCGAACTCCCCGAGCTTGCGGAAGGCCTGGAAGTCGAACTCCCCCGCGAGGTCGTGCTCCCGCACCCGCGGGACGATCTCCCGCTGGGCGAAGCGCAGGACCGAGTCCTTGAACATCAGCTGCTCTTCGGTGAATGCGAAGTCCATGAGCCCGGCTCCTGGTTTTTTGTCTTCGTTCGCTCCAGTAGACGCCGTCCGTGCCGTGGGTGTCAATCGGTGCGGCGCGTCAAGGCGCGGATCAGTGGCGGAAGGTGCTGACGGGCGCCCCATGAATAACCACAATCCCAATAGGGTTTGGGTGAATTTCTTTGGGGGCACAGGACGGGCGCCGGCGATGGCCAGATCAGCCCTTGAGCGCGTCAAGCAGGGCCTGCTTGTCCAGCGGCTTGGACAGCACGGCATCGGCGCCACGGATGCCGCCGTGGCCTGCGAGGTAGTTGCGGCCGCCGTTCTGGATGACCTTGTCGTTTCCAGTCAACATGATGAGCTTCTTGTCGCGCCAGCGCGGGTCTTTGCGCAGCTTGACCAGCAGGTCGAGGCCCGAGCGGCCCGGCATCAGGACATCCAGGATGATGACGTCGGGATCGTAGTCTTCCAGCACGGCGAGGGCTGCGCGCGAGTCGTCCGCCGTGCGCACGTCGTAGCCGTTGTCCTCGAGGAAGGTGGACATGTAGACCAGGGTGTCCGCGTCGTCGTCCACGGCCAGGACCTTCATCGGTTCGGCGCTCATCGATCAGTCCTCCACCACGGCTTCGGCCTCGGCGGGTGGCATGCTGGGTCTGGGCTCGAGGGGGAAGCGGATGATGAACTTCGTTCCCACGTTGAGCTTGGATTCCACGACGATGTTGCCGCCGTGCTTGTCCACGATCTTGTTGGAGATGAACAGCCCGAGCCCCGTGCCCTTGACGCCCTTGGACGAGAAGAACAGCGAGAACACCTTCTCGCGGGTCTCGCGATCCATGCCGATGCCGTTGTCCTCGATATCGAACACCATGAATGGCGGCTCGCGGCGCACGTTCACCTTCAGCCAGTGCTCGGGCTTGTTCGTGTCGGCGCGGCAGGCGTCCAGAGAGTTCTCCAGCAAATTCAACAAGGCGGCGCGCACGGCCAGTGCGTCGGCCTGGAAGGTGCCTGCGTCGCCGGCGACGTCCACCTCCAGCTTCGTGTCCATGTCCCACGCCCTCTTGAGCAGACCCGGCTCGAGTTCCTCGAAGATCGCCGCCGGATCCACCTCCTCCAGGATGAGCTCGCGATCCTTGGCGTAGTACAGGATGTCCATCACCATGGAGCGGATGCGGTCGACGTTGCGCTGGACCATGTCCCAGCCCTTGGTGACACGCTCCTCGTTGCCCTTTATACGACCCGTGTTCACCAGGTAGATCCCGCCGTCGAGACCGGTGAGCAGGCCCTTGATGCCATGCGAGATGGAGCCCACCAGCAGGCCGATGCTGGCCAGCTGCGACTGCAGCTGCCGCATCTGCGTGATGTCGGTGGACATCTCGATGATGGCGGTGGGCTCGCCCTTCTCGTCGAACAGCGGCGCGGTGACGCACATCATGTTGATCTTCTTGCCGGTCACGGAGGTGACCACCTCTTCGTGGTCGCGGGCCTTGCCGTCCTCGAAGGTCTCCCGCGCCGGGCACACCAGGCACGGCTCCTCGCGGTGCTTGTACACCTCGTAGCAGTGGTCTCCCACCGAGGCGCCGAAGGTCTCACGGAACAGCCGGTTGGCGTGGCGGATCTTGAGGTCGGTCCCCTGCACCGAGATGTGGCAGGGGACCTCCTCGAACAGCTGGTGCAGCCTGGCCTGGCTGCGCTCCAGAGATGCTTGCAAGCGCTTGGTCTGGCCGATGTCGGTGTGCATCTCCATCACCGACTCGATCTCTCCGGCCTCGTTGCGGATGGGCCGCGTGTGCACCATCACGCTCACCTGCTTGCCGTTGCGGGTCAGCAGGGTCTGCTCGCTGGCGTGGCTCTTGCCGTCCTCGAAGGTGGCCTCCACGGGACATCCCTCGCACGGCTCGTCACGGTCCTTGTAGACCTCGTAGCAGTAGCTGCCGATGCGGTCGCCGAAGTCCTCGCGGAAGCGATGGTTCGCGTCGATGATCCGGTAGTCTCTGTCGTGGACCGACAGGTAGCAGGGCACCTCGTCGAAATACTGGTCGTACCGCTCCCGCATCAGACACCCTCCAGGGAGGTGCCGAGGCCCGCCTCGGCTCGGACATCGAGTCGAGGCGGGCGCGGCCTATGGCGACTTCGCCTTCTTCTTCCGTAGCTCGAAGATGCGCCGCAGATCGGTCACGAGATCCTCGGCGCCCACCGGCTTGTTGAGGTAGCCCTCGGGCGGCGGCACCGCGCGCTCGTAGATGACCTTGCGGAACTCCGGGTGGCCGGTGACCACGCACACTGGCGTCTGGCCGATCTCCGGATCGTTGCGCAGCTCGCCGAACACCTCGACGCCGTCCTTGCCGGGCATGGAGATGTCCAGCGTGATGGCGTCGGGCCTCTCGGCCCTCGCCTTGGCCAGGCCCTCGTCGCCGTCCGCGGCCGTGATGACCGTGGCGCCGGCGTCCTCGAGCACCGTGGAGAGGAACGTGCGCGCGTCCTCCTCGTCGTCCACAACGAGGATCTTCTTGCCTGCCAGCGGGGTGTCGCTCTTCACTTCCTGGACCTCTTCCTTGCGTTTGGCCTCATGCGCCTGCCAGCCCACGCACTCCTCGAGCATCAGACCGTCGGCCACCAAGTCTACCAGCTGCACCACCTCGGCGTCGATCTCGTAGTGCTTGATGAGATCGGCGAGCCCGTCCACGCAGTTATGACAAGAGGTGACCACCTTGTTGGCCCCGGTGGCGATGATCTGATCCGCCTTCACCTTGCCCGACTTCAGTCGATTGGGCGCGTACTCCGACATCGACATGGCGCCGCCGCCGCCGGTGCAGCAGTAGTTCTCCTGGCGGTTGGGGGTCATCTCCACGAAGTCTTCCACGCAGAGGTTCAGAAGCTCGCGTGGCTCCTCGGTGATGCCGCAGCTGCGCGCGATGTTGCACGAGTCGTGGAAGGTGTAGCGGCCCGGGTTCTTCTTCGGGTCGACCTTGATCTTCCCGTCCTTGATGTAGTCCAGCATCGTGAAGACGCTGCTCTCCATCGGGACCTGGTCGCCGGGTGTCTGCGACCAGTTGGGGCCCTCGCACCGTGTGGAGCGGAAGCCGTGGCCGCACTCGCTGATGACCACCTTCTTGATGCCGAACTCCCTCTTGGCATCGTAGACGTGCAGGGCGGAGGCGGCGCCCAGCGCGTCGTCACCGCTGAACAGACCGAAGTTGGTCTGGTCCCAGCCCTCCGACGGCATCATCCAGCTCTCTCCGGCGGCCCAGAAGATCTTGGCCGCCTTGGCGATGGTGCGTGGGTCGTACTTCGCCTCGCGAGGATTGATGGTGTACATCACGTCGACGCCCTTCTGGTCGACGGGGATGGTGGCCTCATCGTGGCCCAGCTCCTCCTCGAGCTCCTCGCTCATCCACTCCAGGGTGTCGAGGTAGTCCTCCTTGAGGACGCCCATCTGGTTGCCGATCTCCCACGTGTCCTTGGACACGACGCGCACGCCCTCGGGCATCACGCCCACCGCGGTGAGCAGGCCGCGCATGAGGCGGTTGAGGGTGGCGGTGTCGACGCCCATGGGGCAGTTGAAGGTGCATCGTCGGCAGTTGGTGCACGTGCCGAAGGCGATGTCCTTGAGCACGTCGAGGTCTTCCTCGGTGGTGGGCTCGGAGGCGCCCACCCACTTCGGGAAGACGCGGCCGGTCCAGTCGAAGTTCTTCTTGAAGAACTTGCGCAGCTGGTCCGCCTTGTAGGACGGCGTCATCTTCGGGTTGCCGGGATCCGAGAGTACGTAGTGGCAGGCTTCGTTGCACATGCCGCAGTGCACGCAGCCCACCAGGGAGCCCACCACCGGTTGGCTGAGCTTCTTGGCCAGCAGCTCCCGCATCTTGGCGACTTTTTCCTCTACTGTTGTACTCATTTCTTATGCCCTCTTCGCGTACGGGTAGCTGCCGCGGTGGCCGAGCGCCTTGCCGATCCACCACCTCGTGAACGGGTAGTAGAGGTAGTGCGAGATCTTGGAGAACGGCACGTAGAGCAGGAAGAAGCTGGTCAGGTACAGGTAGGCGACCAGATAGGTCTCGTTCTGGAACTGCTCGGCGCCGCCGAGGTACCCCTGCGTCGCCACACCGAGGCCGAACCAGACGATCAGCATGGCCAGAGAGAAGTAGTCGTCCGGCGTGCTGATGAGCTTCATGTGGGGGACGGTCATGCGCCGAATCATGCGGCCGACGCCCACCAGGAACGCGGTGAACAGGAACCCGCTGAACACCCACGCCGTGATCGGGTGCGTCACAAAGGGGGCGTACAGCGTGCTGACGAACGCCAGCGTGATGCCGCACACCACGCCGAGGTGGAACAACACGAAGGTCAGGTAGAAGAACATTCCGCGGCGGGTGCTCTCCATGGACCACGGCATGGCCACGTTGAGCAGCGAGTAGCGTCCGCCCCTCTTGGCGTCACCGGTCGGTCCCGGGGAGGACTTGTCCTTGACGGCCTTGAACTTGAGGAGCCAACGGATCCTCAACGTGTAGACGACGGCCATCACGCCCAGAGCGATCCAGTGGACGATCTCGGCGGTGTGGAGCGCTGAGCTGACGTCACCTTGCGGCATCACGCACCTCCCAGTTTCTTCTGCAGGGGACCGAACTCCCTCAAGTCGAAGGCGACGAACACGACCTCTTCCAACGACGAGGCGTTGCGCAGGTGCTTCTCGACGGTGTCCACCATCACGTCGGCGCACAGGTCCAGCGGGACCTGATACATGCCGGTTCCGATGGGTGGGAAGGCGAGCCTCTTGATGCCCTCCTTGTCGGCGAGTTCCAGGGCCTTCTTGGTCACCTGCGCGAGGATCGCCCTGGTGTCACCCTCGTGGTACTTCGGTCCGTTCACGTGGATGATCTTGTCGGCCTTCCCGTCGCCGGCGGTGGTCATCACGGCCCCACCTGTCGGCAGCGTGCCCACCGCGTTCAGCTCGTCCTGGACGACCTTGCCGCCGCGCATTGTGATCGCGCTGCCGTAGCCCGATCCGAGCTTGCAGTCGCTCGTGATGTCGAACACGAAGGCGTCGACCTCCATGTCCGTGATGTCGCCTTTGACAAGGCTGATGACCTTGTCTCCGACCTTCTTCTGTGTCATCTCCTGCCCTCCCACGAGATATCAGCTATAAAAGACGTCAACGCCGCTTCACGGCGTAGAGTCCATGTTCGATGGGCTGCCTGGCTTCGGCACCCCGTCTTCTATGCCAACTCAAGTTTCGCTTCCTTCATGTCATACGCGACCAAGTCTGCAAGAGTCAGCGAATTGAACGTATCCCGAATGCTTTGGTTGACCAGCGAGTACAGGTCGCGGCATTCGCAACAGTCCGATTTCATGCAGATCTCAGGCTCAAGCACACAGTCAACAATGTTGATGGGACCGATCGCGGCCTCCACGATTTCTCCGATGAGGATCTCTTCAGCAGGACGCGCAAGAAGATACCCGCCGTTTCGCCCGCTCACGCTTTTGACGAGGGCAGCTCGCTTCAGGTGAATCGCCAGTTGCTCGAGGTACCGCCTGGACACACGCGTTCCGCGTGCGACTCGCTCAAGGCTGATTGGCTGGTTCGCAGCCGACAGACGAGCAACCGCAACCATGGCTCTGATTGCGTATCGGGCTCGTGTCGAGAGTTTCACGATCCTGGAATCCTCTCCAGCAAACTCATACTGGAATAGTAGGAGTTTCGGCCCGATGTCAAGACTTTTTTGCTTACCTCAACGGACGATCGAAAATGACTGGCGTGTTTGGAGGGATTGGCTGCTTGGACCAGGTCCCCTCATGCCAACAGACTTGCGACGGTCTTCAGGAATTCCTCTTCAACCGGAACCGATCTCCTCGGCCTCTCCTTCCAAACCCTCACATTCGCCCGCTGTGGCACAAGCGGGCATTCCGCTGATGACTCCACAGGGAGGGGCCTGGCCGTCTGCCATCTCATCGGGATGGGGTGAGGTGGGCACCTCTCCGAGTTGTTTCCTCATGTTGTCCATGATGTCCGTGTCGGCCAAGAGATCCAAGGTGATCTCACCCAAGATATCGTTGAGCCGCCTTTGCATCAGGCACCACAACGTTCGGCAGGCGCATCTGTCGCTCCGAGAACAGGCCGTCGGATGATCCACGCATTCCGCCAGGCGAATCGGTCCGCTCGCAGAAGCCACGATCTCCCGCATCGTGATTTCACTGGGGGGTTTGGCGAGCAGGTAGCCGCCCTTTCGGCCGCTGACCCCTCGGATCAGAGAGCTCGCCCTGAGAGCCAAGGCGACCTGTTCGAGAAATCTCCTGGAGATGCCGGATTTCTCCGCAATCCGCGACAATTGCACGGGCTTTTCCATGCCCCCCATACGGAACACCTCCAAAAGGAGGCGTACCGCATATCTGGCCCGCGCTGATAGCTTCATGTCATTCCGTGTAATCCGTGCGCACGGCCGCTTTACCGTTGATCAGGATGGCCCGCGAGAGCATGTCATGAACGCCGCCGACCTCGACTTTCATCTTGTGGTGTTCCATCAATTGGGTCAATTGGCGTTTGCAGTTCGAGCACGCGGCTGCCACATATTCGGCACCGGTTTCCTTGATCTGCTCTGTCTTCTTGACACCAGCAACGTTCATGCGGAAATCATAGATGGAGTCCATGGCAGACAATCCGCCGCCGCCCCCGCAACACCAATTTTCGCCGCGGTTGGGAGTCATTTCCCTGAAGTCCTGGCAAGCGGCCTGCATGATGATCCGAGGTTCTTCGGTGATCTCGCAGGAACGACCGAAGTTGCAGGGATCGTGGTAGGTAACCGGTTGCGGATTCTTGCTCTTGTCGAACTGCAACTTCCCTTCTTTGATTCTAGCCGCCGTAAACTCCATGCAGTTCATGATCTCGAATGGCAGGTCTCCCCACCATTTTCCGGCCTCCATCATGCGTTTCATGATCCGGTAGGCATGGCCGCATTCGCCCATCAACATGACTTTGCAGCCGAAGCGCTTGGCTTCTTCGACATACGGTTTGTTGTCGGCTTTCATGTGAGCATCATTGCCGGTGAAGAGTCCGTAATTGGCGCCGTCAAAATATTTGGAACTCATGGTCCACTTGTCGGCCATCCCCAGCACGTGAAAGACCTTCGCTACACCGGTTGTTGCTTCCGGGTTCACCAATACGTCGCCTGAGGGCGGTACGTAGAAGTATTCGGCCCCTACGACGTCGACCGGGATCTTGATATCGATCCCGTGCTCGTCCTTCATTTCTTCTTCCAAGAAGTCGATGGCTGCCTTGAGAGCTTCCGGTGAGGCGCCGTCTGTATTGCCGGTCTCCAACGAAATGTCGACGACCTTCTGCATGGCCGGAGGGGTGAGTCCCAGGGCGTCCACAACCGCGCGCCCTTTTCGGGTGATGACGGAGTTGTCGATGCCCATCGGACAGTAAACGGCGCAGCGTCGACATCCGGAGCATTCGTAGAAGACATCCGCCCATTTTTCGGCTTCGTCCTCATCCGGTGCACGGGCTCCGGCGAGCTTGCCGAGGACCTTTCCGGAAACGGTGTTGTATTTCTTATAGATGCTGCGTATCAAATCCGAACGCGCCGCGGGGTTGAGACGTTTTCCGGGATCGCCGTAATAGATCGGACAAACTTCTGCGCACGTTCCGCACTTGACGCAATTTTCCATATACGCTTTCAGAACTTTCGGTCCTTTGTCTATGGCCGAAACAGCGTCGATTACTTTGTCTGCATTTGTTTTTCCGGTCATGACTAGCTCCTTTTGATCAGCGCTTGGGTGAAGAAGATCCCCCCGAAATGCAGGATCTTGGAGAACGGGATGTAGATGAAAAGAACCTGTGCGAGCAAAGCGTGGATCAGAAAGGTCTGGCTCACCGGAACGACCGGAGAGAACGTGAGCAACGAGGAAGCCCAAATTCGGGTTTGTACCAAATCGAAATGCTCACCGCCGAAGCGCATGAGATTCCCCGTAAGAATGATGGCGATGATCAGCAAGAGAGCGAAGAAATCGCCCGTACCCGAAATCTCGCGGGCTCGGGCAACGACGAACCGTCGAACCAATAACATGATACCGGTGGCCAGGATGATGATACCCGCCGCGCCGCCGAACGTGGAGGACATCCAGTCCACCCCTTCGGCGCTCATGCCCATGGCGATCAAGGTCTGATCGATCACTCCGGTGACGACCCGGACATGGCCCAGGACAATCAGAGCCAACGTGGCGTGGAAGAACCACGAAAAGAGCCAGAGTACCCGGTCACTCTTGAACAAGCCTGGGAAGAACACAGTTTCTGCCAGGATAGCTCCTGCCATGGAGCCTTTCGGCGCGGGGGTCAGGGTCATCTTCCCCGGTTGTGGCGTCGTGTACCAGACGTAGAATCGGTACCCCATGCCTACGAGAAAGATGAGACCAGCGAGATAGGGCAAGACACCGCCTACAAGAATCTGAAAATTAGTCACTTTTCAACCCTCCTTCGATGAGAAACAAACTGTTCAAACACACCCGGATGGACGGGGTAGACCGGCAAGCCGGTAGGCGCCCCGCGCCAGGCCGCAAGGAAACAACTCACAGATTGCTTTTGACCTCAGGCCCAAGGACCTGCCCACCTTCACGATGGCCGGCCCTTGGTTGTGCTGCTTGTAATACGAATGGACGAACTCGATGATTCGCCAGTGGTCTGCGGTTAACGGTCCGAGATCATTGCGTCTTGCCAGTTCTTCGGCGACGCGCTGATCCCACGTTTCCATCTGGAGCAGGAACCCATCCGGATCCAATTCCAGATCTCCGTCCTCACACCCGACATTCACCCCGGTGCCTGTCTCGGCCATGACCCCTCCCTACAGAAATGGGAGGTGAAAAGTGCCCCATGACGTGGAAGGGCCTTGTAGGAGGCAGGTTCGACTTGACAAGAAATCGAAACTCCTACAGAACTGGTAGGGGTTCGCGAGTCGGGCGGCGCTTGCGCCGCTTGGCTTGCGTGCCCACCCCGGCCCGGCGGAGTCGATTTGACGGTCCATTCCGCCGGGCCTTTCCATTCCTACAACACCCGAATAGGGCGCCTTTTACCTCCCGGAATTTTACCGGGTGTCATTCACCCGGCAGTGGTTTGCGCACTGCGGCTATTTGTGAGCCCCAGCGATTGCTTCTTTGCTTGCGGTTTCCCCCCAAGTCCCACGTATCAAGCCAGATATTCCTTCAATTTTCAGTGGCTTGTGAATGGTAGCAAAGACCTGGTGATCGCAATCCCGCGGCAGCTCATGCGGTTCCGCTGCCATGATCACTCGCACGAATGGAATGCGCGGATCGGACATCAAGTGTTTGCACAGCTCGCTGCTCTTGTCCGGCCCGAGGGCACAGTCGATGACCGCGTAGTCCGGTCGAAACGTCTCTACCAAGGCGGAGCACGCGTACTCGCAATCGGTGGTCTCCAATGCAAACGACTCCGACTCTGCATTCTCTTTGAGCTGAGTGGCCAGAACTTCGTTTTGAGTGAGCAATAGGACGTTGGTCTTCTGGCGACGGACGATCTGATAGTAGTCGCACTCCTCGCAGGTGCCTTTGCAGAAGACCTGCTTGTGACCGACCTTGGGTGCCAGCTTGATGACTTCATAACAGCGTTGGGCCCGCATCTGGTAGACGACGCATTCCTTGCAACCGTCGAGGAGTCGACCCTCGCCGTTGTGTTCCCAGCAGTATTGGAATTGCCTTTGCTGAGTGGCTCGTGCCGGATGCATGTGGGCGGTCGAGTGGGTAGGGGGCATCAGTCCCAGTTCTTCGAGGTCTTTTCGGTCGATCCGATGATGCCCGCCGGCAGTGCGCCGGGCTGTCAGTTTGCCTTCGTGGATCCATTTGAGCACCGCGTTCGGTGTGACCGCGCAGAGTTTTGCCGCCTGCCCCGTGCTCAGCATGTTGCCTTCCACCCCCAGAACACACACCTGAAGTATGTGTTTTATCGATTTTCTGGAGTATGGTCACCCGGATTGCCTGTTGTCAATCAGAATCAGATCAAAGTAGTAGGAATTACAAAAAACACTATAAATACAAGAGGTTATGGCCTTTGCGATGCGACCGAAGTGCGGATGTTGACGCGGCCAGACCCGTCGTCGGTTCGATGTTCACGCGAAAAACGGCAATCCGGCAAACAAGCACGCCCCGCGCCGATACCCATCCGGGAAGAGCTCCCAAAATTCCTCCATGGAGAGATCGTTGCCTTGACACACCTCCAACATTCCGGGAATCGTTGAGTTCTTGACATAGAAGGAGCGCAGGTACCGGATGATCTGCCAATGGCGGTCCGTGAGGGTGGTTTCGGACTTGTGGGCGGCCATGGACGCGAAATCCTCGTCCCAATGCGCAGAATCGGCCAGGAACCCCAGGGGGTCCAGCTTATAACGAGGCTCGGCGGGCGGGGCGGTCTCGTAGGTCAACCAATAATTGTGCTCGTACATGAATTTGTAGTTGACGCCGGCGATCTTGCAAGCCCCACGGTGGTAGCCGGTCGGGAAGAGAGCCCGAAACTCATGCAACCGCACTTGATTCTCTGCACAGGCCGTGACCAGCACGGGCACTGTTTCTTCCTCCAAGAACTTGCCACGGATATAATCGATGATCTTCCAGTGTTCCTCGGAAAGACCTTTCCGGATACCCAGGTTTTTCGCCATACCTTCGGCAAAAGTCGAATCCCATTGGTCGGACGGATCCAAGAAGCCTCGGTCATCGAGCTGATAGACTCTGGTGCCGAATGCGACGCTCTGCATGACGATCGTCCTCCACCTGGTAGGGTTCAGCAGGAACTGGACAGCCGATCCCATCGTTCGTGTGGTCCGCCGCCACTCCGAAGCAGTGACGGTGGCCACCTTCAGGCGCCAGCACAGCCAAATCCCCCTACTGGGATTGAGCCATCTTCAGTCTTCAAAGTCAATGAAGTCCGAGTCTTCCGCAGTTTCCCCCGTGCGGCACAGAGCTTCTGGTGCAGCTCATGCTCTGGGACCATCGATCGGAAAGACGTCAACGCTGCTTCACGGCGTAGAGTCCGACTTCCAAGGCGAAAACAACGAACCAATTCTCCGAGAAGATGTCAGAAAAAGAACTGTCTATGAGCTCTCCCCGATCGGGACGCACTGTCGAGAGGTGACCGGACCAGGTCGCCTCATGCCAAGAGATTTGCGACGATCTTCAGGAGTTTCTCTTGGTCGACGGGCTTGGAGACAAACCCCTCGGGGGTTGGCGTATTCTTGCGGGAACTGATGAACTTCTTGAAACCATCGGGATCCCCGCCGAAACCAGTGACGCCCGATACGATGACCACCGGTGTCGAACCGAGATCAGGATCGGCTTTGAGGTTACGATAGAAGCGGACCCCCGACTCTGTAGGCATTGAGAGGTCCAGCGAAACAAGGGCAGGTTTCTCTCTGCGAGTCACCTCAAACGCCTCTTCACCATTTTCAGCGGCGACAACGCGATAACCGTTGTCCTCGAACAATGCGATCAAGTAGGACCGCTGATCGGCGTCGTCTTCCACCACGAGTATCAGTTTCTTCCCAATTTCTCCCACCATCTCATGACTCCTTTCGGTCCATGCCGTCTCCAACCGAGTTGAAACATCTAACCTGGGTACAGCATGGAGTACCATGTCTTCTTCGGTTGCTGCAACAAGCCATTGCAGCGGTTCAGCGGGATATGGACAGCCGGTCCCAGTAATCTTGACTTGCTCGACGCCCCTCCGAAGCGCTGACGGTCGCCTCCTTCAGCCGCCAGCATCGGCAAATCCCCTGACTGGCATAGAGCCAGCTTCCGTCTGTAAGGTCAATGATGCCAGAGGCTTCCGGCGCTTCTCGCTCGCTGCCTTGAGCTTCCGGCCCCGGTCTGCCAGGACGACTCATCCGTGTTTGGATCAGCACCCAAGAAGTTGAAATGGGCCATTGGTTGTGGCCCTCGTAAAGAGTCTTTCCGGGGGCCACCGAAGGGCGATTGACGATCTCGCTGGCCCGCTTCGGGTCGCCGGACACCTCGACGGGTTCCGGTGGGATCTTTCGGGGATCCTGGATAGACTGGGGGCGGGTTCGTGGACACGGGAGGGGTCGATGCGCTGCTTCTTTTCCTTGTTGGTCATCGTCGCTGTGATGCCGGCGCTGACGGGGCTCGGGTGTGACGGCGGCGGTGGCGGTGGCGAGGCTCCGGGAGCGGACACCGTCCGGCAGGGAGACGCAACGCCGGACGTCCCCGCGGCGGCAGACGCCCCGGCAGCCGCTGACGCGGTCGACGTCGCACCGGAGATCGTCCCCTTCCAGTGCCGGGAGGAGATTGCGGATCGCATCGTCGTCGACAACCTCGACGAGACCTTCGACCTGGGGCCCTACCTCATGGTCCCCACGGACACCGGGATCACGATCATGTGGCGGACCCTCGAGGAGGAGGACGGCGCGGTCCTCTACGGGCTCGACGATGTCACGGACATGGAGGCCGTCGAGGAGGGGACCGCCGAGGTCCACGCGGTGCGTCTCTCGGGGCTGACGCCGGACACCCGGTACACCTATCGGGTCCGCTCCGGGGACCGGACCTCGGACCTCCATCACTTCTATACAGCGCCGCCCTCCGGCGGGTCCTTCCGGTTCGCCGCGTGGGGGGACAACCAGGGGAGCGAGCCCTTCCCGGACCTGGTCGCGGCCCTCATCGTCGAGGAGCCGCACATCCTCCTGGGCCTCGGTGACCACGTGAGCTACGGGCAGGACGACGCGCAGTGGAAGGACCACCTTTTCGGACCGGCCCGGGCGCTCTTCCACGAGGTGCCCTTCTACGCGGCCTTCGGCAACCACGGCAAGAACGGGCCCATGTACTACGAGCTCATGGGCTACGAGAACATCGCGGTGGAGCCGGGCTCGGAGTCGGTGTACTCCTACACCTACGGCAACGCGTTCTTCCTGGTCGTGGACACCAACGGGCTCTTCTTCCCCCTGGGCGACGTGGACAGCCCCTGGTCCGAGTTCATCAAGGAGCAGGTGGCCTCGGAGGCAGCGCAGAACGCCGTGTGGCGGTTCGCCTACGCCCACGAGCCCGGCGCGCCCCCTCAGATCAGCAACTCGCCGGCCTGCGGCGGGGTCTACCTCATGGCGGTGAACGCGTTCCTCCTGCCCCTCCTGGAGGAGCACGGGTTCCATGCGTACTTCAGCGGCCACTCCCACCTGTACGAGCGCACCATGTTCGGGGACCTGCTCCACGTGATCTCCGGCGGCGGCGGCGGGGGGCTGGAGTTCTGCGGGGAGCCGCCGGATCCGGCCATCGCGACCACCATCGTCAGGCACCACTTCCTCCGGGGCCTGGTGGGATGCGACTCCGTGCGCATCGAGGCGGTGGATTACCTCGAGGACGAGGTCATCGACTGGGTGGTTCTGGGGCCGGAGCCCGGGACGATCATCGACTCCGCCACCGCGCCGGCCCGCTGATTCCGGATCAGCTCAGGAGTGCGACCAGGCGCTCGATGCCCGGCAGCGTGAGATCCTCCATGGGGAAGACCTTCCGGACGTGATCGATGGTGAAGGTGCCCAGGGTCCAGTCCCACCGATCCCGGGGCGCGGGGTTGAGCCAGGCGCTCCTCGGAAACCGATCCCGCAGGTCCCGGAGGCACTCGATGCCCGGTCGATTCTGGGTCGACGTGAAGTCGAGGGCGCCCCGTCGGTGGAGCAGCTCGTAGGGGGCCATGGCCGCGTCCCCGAGGAGGATCACCCGGGTCTCGGGATCGGCCCGCAGGAGCTCCTGGAGGGGCACCGGCCTGCTCCGCCGCTGGGGGTCCTCCCAGACCGTGTCATAGACGCAGTTATGGAAGAAGAACGTGCGCAGGCGCCGGAACGCGTCCCGCGCGTGGTGAAAGAGGGCCCGGGTCATGGAGACGTAGGGCCACATGGAGTCGCCCCCGTTGTCGATGAAGAGGAAGACCGAGAGCTTGTCCTTGAGCCGGCGGTCGAAGACCAGCTCGATCTCGCCCCCCTGGCGCACGGTCTCCCGGATCGACGCGTCGATGTCCAGGCGATCCTTCGGTCCGACGGGGGCGCGGTATCGGAGCGCCCGCAGGGCCTCGCCCATCTGGCGCTCGGTGAGGAGCCGATCCTCGCTGTAGTCCACGTAGCGCCGATCCATCGCGACCTTGATCGCGGACGACCGCCCCGGTCCTCCGCCCACGCGCATCCCGCCGGGGTGGACTCCGCCGTGGCCCACGGGGCTGGTGCCCCCGGTGCCGATCCAGCGGCTGCCGCCGCTGTGGGCCTCGGTCTGGTCCTTCAGCCGGTCCATGAAGTACTGCACCACCTCGTCCGGGGTCATCCCGGCCAGGGCCTCCCGCTCTTCCTCGGGGAGCCCCTCCAGGAAGGCCGGGTCCTTGAGCCACTCTCCGAGGACCCGTCGGAGGTCCTCGGTGAGCGCCCCTGCGGGGTCCTCGAACTCCGCGCCCTCGAAGTACGTCGCGAAGATCCTGTCGTACAGGTCGAAGTGCCGCTCGCTCTTCACCAGCAGCGCCCGGGCCACCGCATAGAAGTCCTCCAGGTCCGCCACGAGCCCGATCTCCAGCGCCTGCTGGAGCTGCATGAAGCCCTTCGGTGAGATCGGCAGGCCGTGGCTGCGGAGCTGGTTGAAGAAACCTTCGAACATCGGAGCCTTTTACCGTTGTCCCAGCCTTCGTCGCGCGACGGCGAGGTCTTCGGACTTCTTGAAGAGCACGCCGAGGAGCGGGGTCTTGTTGTCCTCTTCCAGTTGTCGGGGGTTGAAGCCCGGCTCGGTGGAGACGGCGCGGATCCAGTGAAGGAGCTCCCGGGTCGCTGGGGCCTTCTCGACGCCCTCGATCTCCCGGAGGCGGTAGAAGGCCTTCACTGCGCCCCCGGCCACCCGGCGGTCCAGATCCGGGAAGTGCGCGTCCACGATCCGACGCATGAACTCCGGCGTCGGGAACGCGATGTGGTGGAACACGCAGCGGCCCAGGAAGGGATCCGAGAGGTCCTTCTTCGCGTTGGAGGTGATGATGATCACCGGGCGGTGCCTCGCTGTGACCGTGCGGTCCACCTCCACGATGTCGAAGCTCATCTGGTCCAGGACGTCCAGGAGATCGTCCTGGAAGTCGCCGTCGGCCTTGTCGATCTCGTCGATGAGCAGCACGCTGCGTTGGTCCGCTGTGAAGGCCTGGCCGATCTTCCCCATGCGGATGTACTGGTCGATGTCCGACACGTCCCGTCCGCTGTCCGCAAAGCGGCTGTCGTTGAGGCGGGTGAGGGTGTCGTACTGGTACAGCGCCTCCACCGCCTTCATGCTGCTCTTGGTGTTGAGCTGGATCAGGGGCATGCCCCTGGCCGCGGCGACCGCGTGGGCCAGGAGGGTCTTGCCCGTCCCCGGCTCACCCTTGAGGAGCAGGGGCAGCTCCAGGCGGATGGCCACGTTCACGACGCGGCCCAGCTCCTCGTCCACGATGTAGGTGTCGGTCCCTGCGAAGCGGCTCATTTCCTGTCTCCTCCGGCAGCGACGCGGGTGTCCACGACGCGCAGTTCAGGGGTCGTCGTGACAGGAGTAGCAGATTCGCCGTCGCCGCGCTAGAATCACAGAGACGAAAAGGGACGGGGATGCTGAACGAGACCTTTCTCCATTTGCCCGGTATCGGCCCACTGAAGGAGCGGCGCCTCTGGCGCGAGGGGGTGCACACCTGGGGTGACGCGGGAAGCGAAGGCCGCGCACGGTGGCTCAGCCACGAGCGTCGGGAGGTCCTCGCCCGCTGCGCGGCGGAGGCTGAGGAGGGGCGTTGGGACACCATGGCCGAGCTCCTCGACCCCGGGGAGCACTGGCGGGCCCTGGTCCGGCGTGACGGGGACGGGGTGAAGCCCCTGAGGTGGCTCGCGCTGGACATCGAGACCACCGGCCTGCGCCCTCCCAGCAACCACACCACGGTGATCGGGATCTGTGGCCACGCCACGAACTTCGAGCCCGTGGCCCTGGTCGCGGATCAGCGGGACTGGGCGGAGCCCTTGGCGGACTATCTCAAGGAGAGCGACGTCCTCCTATCCTTTAACGGTCGCCAGTTCGACGTGCCCTTCCTCCTGGACGATCTCGGGCGGTACCACTTCCGGTTCCCACCGTTCCATGTGGATCTGTACTTCGCGCTCCGGCGCCTTGACATCACCGGGGGGTTGAAGCGGATCCAGCAGGAGCTGGGTTACTGCCGGGACGACGACATCGAAGACCTCAACGGCTACGCGGCGGTCATCCTGTGGCAGGACCACAACCGGGGGAGGCCCGGCGCGCTGGAGACCCTGGTGCGGTACTGCCTCGAGGACGTGGTCGTGCTCCTGGACCTCGCCGTCCTCGCGTACGACCGCCTCGCAGCGGCGCTGGAGCGCCCCTGGCGATGCCCGCCTGCGCCCCCGGTGTCCATGGAGGCGTTTCCCTATGATCGCGACGTCGCGCTCCGGATCGGGCGACGGACCCGCAAGCGCTGATGCGTCGCCTCCTCACGTCCATCCTTCTGCTCTCCCTCATCGCCTGCGATCCCTCGGCGATGGATCCGCCTCCGGAGACGATGATTCCGGACGTCCCCCCGGACACGACCCCGGCGCCCATGACCCTCCGGGTGATGACCTTCAACGTGCTCTGCTCGTTCTGCGGCGGCGATGCCTATGACCCCTGGAGCGCCCGCCTGGCGTACTTCGAGGATCTCTTCGCGCGCCATGATCCGGACCTGGTCGGGCTGCAGGAGCTCTTCACCCCGGACGAGGTCGAGGCGCTGCTCACGGGCACCCCGGGGTACGAAGCCCTCTTCTTCGAGGGGATCCCGGGGCCCCTGATGCTCGACTTCTACCCGGACGCCGCGATCCTCTACCGGGCGGACCGGTTCACCGTAGTGGAGAGCGGGTTCTACTGGCTCTCGGAGACGCCGGACGAGCCCTGGTCCGCCGGCTGGGCGGAGTCCAACCTCCCCCGCCTCGTCGCCTGGGTGCAGCTCCGGCAGGTGGAGGACGGGAGGGAGCTCTACTTCGCCACCACCCACTTCGACAACAACCCGCCCAACCAGGACATGAGCGCGCCCCTCTTCGTGGAGCGGTCCAGGGCCCGGGCCGCGGAGCTGCCCGTGATCCTCACCGGGGACTTCAACTCCCAGCCAGTGGATCCGGCCTACGCGACCCTCACCGCGGATGCGGGGGAGCTGACCCTGCGCAACGCGTTCGAGCTGTCCGAGGTCTGGCTGGTGGATCACAACCAGGCCGAAGAGCCTGCCTGGGACCCGAGCCACCGCATCGACCACATCTTCGTCGTGGGGGATGGCTCGTGGCGCGTCCCCACCTGGTCCGTGGATCTCCACGTCTACGGCCCGGAGAGGCGCTACCCGTCGGACCACTTCGCCGTGGTGGCGGAGATTGCGCTCTGAGTGTATCGTTTCCTCCGAGAACGACAGAAAACCCCCCTTTTGGACGACAGCCTGGGAGCACCCATGGACTCCAGAACCACTGAGGAGATTCGTTCCGAGGTCGTCGGTCGCGTCTACGACCGGACCCTCGCCCGTGCCGAGGCGGCTGGGCCTCCGTCCCTCGACGAGATCGTCAACGAGACGGCCTGGCACGAGAGCGAGCGTCTCCGCCGGGCCCGGAGCGTCTCCGACGAGGACCGGGCCTTCGTGGGGCACCTGCGGCGCTCCATCGGGAAGGCCAACGACCAGGCCCTCAAGCAGCTGCTGCGAGAGATCCTCGAGCGCTACGCGAGCGAGATCACCGGGCATTTCAGCGCCACGGTCTACTCCGTCGCCACCCGCGCGCTCCCCCTGGGCCTCAACGTGCTCCTCGGGGGCATCTCCGTGCGACGGGTCCTGGGGGCCAGCCTCAAGGACCTCTCCACCCTCTCGCAGCACCTGGTGATCCGGGGGGAGACCGAGGCCCTCCTGCGCCTGAAGCGCCACGGCACCCTGGTCTACGTCCCCACGCACTCCTCCAACCTGGACTCGGTGCTCCTGGGCTACGGGATCTACCGGCTGGGCCTGCCGCCGGTGACCTACGGCGCGGGCCTCAACCTCTTCTCCAACCCCATCACCGGCTTCTTCATGCGGAACCTGGGCGCGTACACGGTGGATCGGCTCAAGGCCGACCCCCTGTACCGGGCCCTCCTCAAGGAATACGCCACGGTGACCCTGGAGTACGGTCGGGACAACCTCTACTTCCCCGGGGGGACCCGGGGGCGGTCCGGAGAGGTCGAGCGGCGCCTCAAGATGGGGCTCCTGGGGACCTCGGTCCAGGCCTACCGGGAGAGCCTGGTCCGGCGCCGCACCAACCCCAGGATCTACGTGATCCCGGTAACCCTGAGCTACCCCCTCGTCCTGGAGGCCGCCACCCTGGTCGAGGACCACCTCAAGGAGGCCGGGAAGGCGCGCTACATCATCATGGACGACGAGTTCAGCAGGCTGCGGCGGTGGGTCGAGTACCTGAAGGGGCTCGCGTCCCTGGACCAGCGGATCCATCTCACCATCGGCCCAGCTCTGGATCCCTTCGGAAACCGGGTGGACGGGCAGGGGCGCTCCCTGGACCCCAGGGGCCGGATCGTCGATCCCGCCGGCTACCTGATGGCCGGGGGGGAGCTGGTGGAAGACGACGTCCGGGACCAGGAGTACACCAAGCTCCTCGGCGCCCGGATCATGGAGACCTGGCGGACCCACAACGTGGCCATGGCGACCCATGCGCTGGCCTTCGCGATCTTCGAGCACCTCCGTCGCAGGGAGCCCGGCGGCGACCTCTACCGTCTCCTGCGGAGCCTCGGTCCGGAGGAGGGTCTGGATCAGGCGGAGGTCGAGGGCACCCTCGGAAGGCTCCTGGACGCGCTCAAGGACCTCGCCCGGCGGGGCGGGATCCTCCTGAGCGCCACCGTGGAGACCGGGAGCGTTCAGGACGTCATGCGTGAGGGCCTGCGCGCCTTCGGGAGCTACCACGTGCGGCCGGTGGTGGAGCGGCGGGGCGTGCGGCTCCACGTGGGGGACTCCAACCTCCTGTTCTACTACCGCAACCGCCTGGAGGGGTACGGGCTCCTGGACGCACCGGATCTCCTGGCGGAGGGGGTGCGGTCATGAACGCGTCGGCGAAGACGAAGCGTCCGGAGGTCTCGGTCCTCGGCGGCGGGAGCTGGGGCACGGCCATCGCCGAGCTCATCGCCCACGCGGGGCATCCGGTGACCCTCTGGATGCGGGACCGGGATCGGGCTGCGAAGATGCGGCGATCCCGGAGGAACGAGCGCTACCTGCCCGGCCTGACCTTGCCCCGCTCCATCCGGATCACCCACGACCTGGTGGACGCGGTGCGGGACGTACCCGTCCTCTTCTTCGTGGTCCCCTCCAAGGCCTTCCGCGAGGTGGCGGCGGTGGTGGGGGATCACCTGGACCCCGCGCAGCTGGCGATCCACGGGACCAAGGGCTTCGAACCCCGGACCCGGGAGCGGATGTCCCGGATCCTGGAGCAGGAGACCTGCCTCAAGCAGATCGGCGTCCTGTCGGGCCCCAACATCGCCCCGGAGATCGCCGGGGGACTCCCTGCGGGCGCGGTGATCGCGTCCCGGTTCCCGCGGGTGATCTCGGAGACCCGTCGCCTGATGGTCTCGGATCGGTTCCGGGTCTATGACAGCCGGGATGTGGTGGGGGTGGAGCTGGCCGGGGCGCTCAAGAACGTCATCGCGATCGTCTCCGGCGCTGCAGCGGGGATGGACCTCGGGGAGAACGTGCGCGCCATGCTCATCACCCGCGGGCTGGCGGAGATCGCGCGTCTCGGCACCGCCCTGGGTGCGGATCCCCTGACCTTCTCCGGCCTCGCCGGCATGGGGGACCTCATCGTCACCTGCGCCAGCCCCCTCTCCCGGAACCACCGGGTGGGCCGGGGCATGGCCGAGGGAAAGAGCCTGGAGGAGGTGGTCGCGTCCCTGGGCATGGTGGCCGAGGGTGTGGGGACCACCCGCATCGCCTATGAACTCGCCCGGGAGCTGGGCATCGACGCGCCCATGACCACCGCGGTCCACCGGGTCCTCTTCGAGGGCCTCAGCGCCGACGTCGCCCTGGCCGAGCTCATGACCCGGGCGCCCCGGGCGGACATGGATCCGGTCCTCTTCAGGGGGCGCCGGTGAGCCTCGAGCGCCGCCTGCACCCGTACCCCATGGTCCGCCTCATGCATCGGCTCCCGGAGCCCGGGGGGCCCCGGACCGCCTACGTGTGGGACATCGACAAGACCTACCTGGACACCCACTTCTCCAGCCTCGGGGGCCTGGCCTGGATCCCCTTCGAGTTCGGGGTGGACAAGCGCGCGGTCCCCGGGACCGTGCCACTCCTCCACCGGCTGCGGCGGGGTCGGGACGGCCGGGCCTTCCACCCCCTCTACTTCGTCACGGCCTCCCCGCACCAGATCCGGGGATCCCTGGCGAGGAAGATGCTCCTGGACGGCGTGGAGTTCGACGGGATCATCTTCAAGGACTGGGGCGCGGTGCTGCGCCGGGGCGGTCCCCGGCGCCTCAAGGAGCACCTGGCTTTCAAGCTCGCCGCCCTCATGGTCCTGGCGGCGGACATGCCGGCGGAGATCTCCCTCCACCTCTTCGGCGACGATGCAGAGGCCGATCCCCTGGCCTACACCCTCTTCGCCGAGGTCTCTGCCGGGACCCTTCGGGGAGCGGACCTGCGGGCCCGCCTCGGGGATCATGGAGTCCGTAGGGCCACCATCGAGCCCCTGGTGGAGGCCGCCGCGCAGCTGCCCCTGATCGATCGGGTGGCGGGGATCCACATCCGCCTCGTGCGATTCCCCGACGGGGCCCGGATCCGGGAGTACGGCGACCGCGTGATCGGCTGGCCCGACGCGACGGTCCTGGCGCGCACCCTGGCCGCGGCGGGGCTGATCCCGGATGCGCCTTGAACGCTCGGAGGATCCTGATATATTTCGAGACCGGAGCCGGTACCAGAAGACAACTCGAAGACGGGACGACACGGAGGGACAGCATGAGGACTCTGATCATCGCGACCCTGGCGCTGGCGCTGGGCGCGTGCGCCGGCGATGGCGGCGGCGGCAAGCAGGGTGAGGACACGACGGCGCCCGCGGACATCCTCGCGGGCGACACCGCGCTGGACGCGGTGACCCCGGACGTGGTGACCCCGGACGTGGACGACGACACCCCGGAGCCCCCGGCGGACACCGTCGTTGAGGACACGGTGGAGCCGACCCTCTGCCTGGGGGAGGTGGAGGCCGCTGCGCACAACGTCTACACCTTCGGCGGTGTGGATGGTCCCATCGAGATCGTGGTGGACCAGTGGGGCATCCCTCACGTCTACGCCACCACCGAGGCGGACATGTTCCGGGGCGAGGGCTTCATCGTCGCGAAGAACCGGATCATCTCAATGCACGCGATGCGGCGCATCGCCTCGGGGACCTGGGGGGCGTCCCCGGCCGCGGACGCGGGGGACCTGTCCAACGACGTGTACATGCGCGTCGTGGGGCTCCGCCGGGCCGCGGAGATGATCTGGGCGAAGACCCAGGCCGAGGAGCCCGAGGTCGCGGCCATGCTCGAGGCCTTCAGCGCGGGCGTCAACGCGTACCTCGACGCGGCCAACGGCGGCAAGCTCAACCCCCCCCTCGAGTGGTACGTGGTCGGCGTCGTCGAACCCTGGACCCCGGTGGACTGCCTCACGATCGGCCGCCTCCAGAGCTGGGACCTCTCCTTCGAGGGCCAGGACGACAAGATCAACATCATGGCCCGCTACGAGGAGCTCACCGAGAAGTATGCCGAGACCCCCCTCGCCGGGCTCTTCCTGGATCTCCACCCCCTGGCCCCCACCACGGACGCCCTCACCATGCCGCCATCGGCCCGGGAGCGCCTGGGCTCCGGCGCGGGGTTCCACCCCGAGCGCATCCTCCACGACCCCTTCCTGAGGAGCCTGCCCGCGGGGTACTTCGCCGGCGTGAACGCCGCCCTCCACCAGGTGCCCATGCACCACGACGCGGCCAGCCCCCGGGACGTCGGGTCCAACAACTGGATCGTCAGCGGCGATCTCACCGCAACCGGCGGCGCGCTGGTGGTCAACGACACCCACCTCTCCCTGCGCAACCCCGCGGTCTTCATGGAGGTCCACCTCAACACCACCCGAGCCGGGGGGGACCTGGATCTGGCCGGGGTCTGCTTCCCGGGCATCCCGGGGATCATCCTGGGCCGCAACGGCCACGCGGCCTGGGGCGCGACGGTCTACTACGCCGACGTCACCGACGTCTATGTGGAGACCTACACCCCCGGCGAGCCGGCCACCGTGGCCTTCGACGACGGGCAGGTGCCCGTGGAGATCCGCCAGGAGGTCTTCTCGTACAAGGTCCCGGAGGACGGCTGCGCGTCCTGGGTGGACGACTTCATCGGCGGCCTCGACCACACCGTCGCCGAGGTCGACGGGATGTGCGAGCTCACCGTGGACATCGAGGTGGTCCCCCACCACGGGCCGATCATCCCCGGCACCCGGGCGGAGAACGGGGACGGCGGCATGATGGCGCTCACCTGGAAGTGGACCGGCATGGAGCCGAGCGACGACATCAAGGCCGTCTACGGCCTCATGAAGATGAAGAGCCCCGAGGACTTCCTCGCGGCCCTGGAGAGCTTCGGCGTGGGCGCGCAGAACTGGGTCTACGGCGACGTGGACGGGCGCATCGCCTACTCGGCCTACGTCCGGATCCCCATCCGGGAGCACCTCGCCTCCCCGCCGGTGGAGCACCCCACCTTCCTGCCCATGCCCGGGGACGGCTGCTGCGAGTGGGTCGGCGACGTGCCCCTGGACGCGATGCCCCACGTGGTGGATCCCCCCGAAGGCTTCGTCATCTCCGCGAACGGCGACGCCTGGGGCTACCTCCTCGACGGCGATCCCTTCAACGATCCGAGCTACCAGGGCTTCATGTTCGAGACCGGCTACCGTGAAGGCCGGCTCCAGGAGCTCATGGGCGAAGCCCTGGACGGGGACGCGCCGCTGGATGTGGCCGTGATGCAGGCCATGCAGGCGGACCATCTCTCCCCCCAGGGCATCCGCCTGACCCCGCACATCCTCGCAGCGGTGGCGGCGGCGGAGGCCGACGACGGGGCCCTGGCGGCCCTGCTGACCCCTGCGGTCCTCGAGGCCCGGGACCGGCTCGACGGCTGGAGCTTCCTCGCCGCCCACGGCGTGGGCGAAGACGCGACGGCGCAGGAGAAGGCCGACGCGGTCGCCACGGCGATCTTCAACGCCTGGGTGGTCCACCTGGTGGATCGGGTCGTGGAGTCACGGATGGACACGGCCTACAACGACCAGTTCGCGGGACGGTTCCTCCTGAACCTCTTTGACCATCCCGACCTCCTCCTGACCTGGAACCCGGACACCCAGGACAGCCTGCTCTGGGACGACCCGGCCACCGAGGTCGTGGTCGAGGATCGCAACACCACCATCCTCCTGGCCCTCCGGGACGCGCTGGACTTCCTCTCGGATCCCGCCAACGCGGACGTCCTGGCCGGCGGCGGCTTCGGCACCGACGACCAGGACCAGTGGCTCTGGGGGCGGCTCCACGGGTTGACCCTCGGCAGCGCGATCGGCGGCGACGCGGACATCCCGCCCCCGAGCAAGTGGCCCGAGGGCTACCCCCGACCCGGAGACATGTTCTGCGTCGACGCGGCCCATCCGGGGATGAGCGACACGGACTTCCACTTCTCCAGCGGCGCGGCGATCCGCAACGTCTTCGACATGGACCCCGCGGGCATCAAGGTCCACGCTGTGATCCCCGGCGGCGAGGACGCCGCAGCGTTCGTGCCCCACTACGCGGACCTGTTCTACCTCTGGGCCGAGAACGAGACCGCCCCGATCCACGGCGAGGTCGCCGACGTCATCGGCGCCGCCGAGTCCTGCGTCCTGCTGACTCCCTGAGCAGACTCCTGTGGGAGGCCCGTCCACGGGCCGATTCTTCCTGTGGGAGGGGCTTCAGCCCCGACAAGAGGCGGGGCATTCGCCCCGCCGTCGGCCCTGAAGGGCCTCCCACAGTTCTGCCACCGCAGCTACCAGGTGATGTCGACCTGGCCGTTGCCCGACCGCACCCCCTGCTGGTGGCTGACGCCCATGGCGCCGGGCAGGGTGTAGCTGCTGCCGCCGCCCCCGCCGCCATGTCCGCCGCCGCCGCCGCCGTAGCCGCCGTTGCCGCCGGTGGAGCCGCTGCCCTGGGCGCCCTGGGCCCCGACAAAGACCGAGAGCACCTCGCCGGGGGTGACCGTGATGGTGGTGGTGACCTTCGACGGGGGTGCAGGCGTCCTCGGTGCAGGGGTCGCCGTCCTCGCAGCTGAGCGGAGCCCCCGGCTGACAGGCCCCTCCGCCGCAGGCGTCTCCGATGGTGCAGGCGTCGTCGTCGTCACAGGCCGAGCTGTTGGGGACGAAGACACAGCCCGAGTCGGGGTCGCAGCCGTCGTCGGTGCAGGCGTCGCCGTCGTCGCGGGGACCTGCGAGAGGCTCGTACTGGCAGCCGAGGGCGGGGTCGCAGACTTCCGCGGTGCACGGATTCCCGTCGGCGCAGACGGAGCAGACGTCGCCGTCGACGCACTCGCCGGCGTCCAGGGCCTCGTGCTGGCATCCGTCGGCGCCGAGGCAGGCGTCCACGGTGCAGGGGTTGCCGTCGTTGCAGAGGTTGACGAGGTCGCCGTCGTCGAGGAGGGGCTCGTCCACGTCACTGTCGCAGTCGTCGTCGAGGCCGTTGCAGAGCTCCGCCTCGGCCACCCCGGCGTCGCACGCGGCGAGGCCGTCCCCGGTGCACACCCGCTTGCCACCGCACTGACCGGCGTCGGAGGTGGTCTGGCAGGGGGTCCAGAGGGCGAGGCTCACGGACTTTGCGCTGCACGGGCAGACGCCCGCGTCCGCGACGCACTGGACCGTGCCGATGCCGTCGATGGTGTCGGTCTCGACGCAGGAGAACCCCCAGGGGTAGTCGTCGTCGCCGTCGCAGCCGCCGCCACAGAAGCTCCCCTCCTGTCCATAGGCGACGCACACGTCCTCCTGGCCGCCGGGGGACTTGCAGTCCGCGCTGCCCGCGCAGGGCTTGCACAGGTTCGAGACGTCGGAGACGCAGGCGTAGGAGGGGTCCGGGCCCGAGTTGCCCAGGAGCCTGCACGTCCAGCCCGGGGGACAGTCCTCCTGGCAGGCCTGGGTACACACCCCCTCGCCCATGTGCTCGACGCACCAGCCGGAGAGGCAGTCGCTGTTCTCCCCGCAGGGATCGGGTCGGTCCGGTGTCGGCGGCCGCGTCCGCACCGGGGGTGACGACCCCGGCAGCATTGGAGCAGGCCGTGAGTGTAAAAAGGACGAGCAGAATCCAGCGTCGCATGGGTCACCCCCGAGTCCGCTCGAACCCCTACATGGTATGCGACGTGCGCTGAAGCGGCAATGTCCGGAAGACACCTGTGGGAGGGGCTTCAGCCCCGACACCGCCGGGCGGCCGTCGGCCGCCCGGCGCCAGGGATCAGCAGCCGGGGGCGCGCAGGACGCAGTTGCTCAGGCAGGCATCGGTCTCGTTGTCGTTCCCGTCGTCGCAGGTCTCCTCGACGCTGTCCACCACGCCGTTGCCGCAGGTGGGCGCCGGGGCGCAGCAGAGGGCCCAATGCTGCTTCTCGTTGCAGCCGTAGGAGGCCGGGCAGGAGGGCGCCGACGACCCGAAGCCGCAGTTCATGGCGGCGTCCTGGCCGAAGGTGGTGATGCCGACGTCGTAGGTGAACGTGAAGTGTCCGGCGCCGGAGCCGCTGCGGCAGTGGATCGTCCCGAGGCCGCGGTGCGCCGGGGAGTAGCTCTGGGTCCAGCCGCTGTTGCGGTTGTTGAACTCCTCACGGCCGCAGAGGTGCCAGTCCGTCGGGCAGAGGGTGCCGAAGTCCTGCTCGCAGGTGGCGTCCGTGGGATCGTCGCAGAGGACCGCGGTCCCGGAGGGCGCCAGGGAGATCACGTTCGCGCCGCCGGAGCAGCCGGCGAAGGCGCAGGTCCCTGCGTTGCAGGCGACGCCCGCACCGCAGCCGCCGCAGTCCACGGTGCCGCCGCAGCCGTCGTCCCAGGAGCCGCACTCGTAGCCCAGGTCGGAGCAGGTGTCCGGGACGCAGTCCACGGTCAGGGTGTAGGCCCCGACGTTGCTGGCGCCGGAGAACCCGTCAACGATGATGTAGTAGGTCGCCCCAGCGGTCAGCGCCACGGTGACGTCTTCCGTGCAGTTGGAGCAGATGTCTTCGTCCCCGGCGATGCAGTTCGCGTTGACGTCCCCGCAGTCCGAGACCACGTAGAGGTTGGAGTCGAAGTTCGCGCCGGTCAGGGTGATGTGGTAGTCCTGCGTGTAGGTCGGCAGGAGCGCGTAGACCTGGTCCGGAGCGTTCTGGCCCCAGCCACCGGTCTCCGGCGGGCAGGAACCGGCGCTGTACTGGTAGTTCGAGGCGTAGCCGGTCGTGTCTCCGGTGACGGAGAAGGGCACCACGGGGATGGAGAAGGGCGCGTTGCAGGTGTCGCCGAGGCGGTCGACGGTCAGGGTGTAGGCCCCGGCGTTGTTGATGTTCGTGTTGCTGTAGCCGTCGACCACGATGTAGTAGGTGACCCCTGCGGTGAGGCCGATGGTCACGTCCTCCGTGCAGTTGCTGCAGGCATCCTCGTCCCCTGCGACGCAGGAGCCGTTGACGTCGTCGCAGTCGGTCATCACGTAGAGGTTGGAGTCGAAGGTCGACGTGAGCTTGATCACGTAGTCGCCGGTCAGGGTGGGGGTGAACGCGTAGACCTCGTCGGGCGCGCCGGTGCCGGCGCCGCCGCCCCAGCCGCCGGACTCCGGCGGGCACATCCCGGCGCTGTACCCGTAGTTCGGGTTCGCGCCGACGGTGTTGCCGGAGGCCAAGAAGGGCAGCGCGCCCACGGTGAAGGGGTTGTCGCAGGTGTCGCCCGCGGGGAGGCAGGTCCCCGCCGCGCAGGTGTTGGCGCCGGCGCAGACGGCGCAGGTCACGGAGCCGCCGCAGCCGTCGTCCCAGGTGCCGCACTCATAGCCGAGCTCGGCGCAGGTGTCCGGGACGCAGTCGATGGTCAGCGCGTAGGCGCCGACGTTGGAGGCGCCGCCGAAGCCGTCGACGATGACGAAGTAGGTCTCCCCGGCGGTGAGGGCCACGGTGACATCCTCGGTGCAGTTGGAGCAGATGTCCTCGTCCCCTGCGAGGCAGGAGCCGTCCACGTCCCCGCAGTCGGAGACCACGTAGAGGTTGGAGTCGAAGTTGGTCCCCGCGAGGGTCACGTGGTAGTCGTTGGTGAAGGTCGGCGTCACCGCGTACACAAGATCCGGGGCGAAGGCACCGTAGCCGCCGGTCTCCGGCGGGCACATGCCGGCGCTGTACCCGTAGTTCGGGGTCGCGCCGGTGGTGTTGCCGCTGGCCATGTAGGGGATCGCGTCCACTGCAATGGCGTTGGCGCAGGTGTCGCCGAACATCAGGCAGTCGCCGGCGAAGCACTCCTGGCCAGGGGCGCAGGTGCCGCACTCCAGGGTGCCGCCGCAGTTGTCGTCCCAGGCGCCGCAGGTGTTGCCCAGGGTCTGGCAGGTTGCGGGCACGCAGGTCACGTCGGTGATGGTGAGGTTGTAGGTGCCCTACTGGGTCGGGCCGGCGTAGCCGTCCACGATGATGAAGTAGGTCGTGCCGGCGGTGAGGTCGACGATCAACTCCTCGGCAGCAGCAGTGCCCGGGTCCTCGTCACCCGCAACGCAGGAGCCGTTCACGTCCGCGCAGTCGGTGATGATGTAGAGGTTCGAGTCGAAGGCCGCGTCGAGGATGATCTCGAAGGTCGCGTTGGACGCGGGGGTGAACCGGAGGACCTCGTCCTTGGAGCCGGCGCCGTAGCCGCCGGTCTCCGGCGGGCACTGGCCGATGGCGTAGCTGTACTGGTCCGTCGCGTCGACGGTGCTGCCGTTGAAGGTGAAGGGCATGGCGTTCACCGGGTGCGCGGAGGCGCAGGTGTCCCCCGCGGGCTCGATGGTGAGGGTGTACGCGCCGTGCTGGCTCGAGGTGTTGCTCCAGCCGTCGACGATGACGAAGTAGGTGACCCCGGCGGTCAGCTGGACCAGGAGCTCCTCCGGGTTGCTGGAGCCCACGTCCTCGTCGCCGGCGACGCAGGAGCCGTTCACGTCCTCGCAGTCGGTGACGATGTAGAGGTTCGAGTCGAAGGAGCCGTTCAGCTCCACGAAGTAGGTGGTGGTGATCGCAGGGGTGAACGCCCAGACCTGGTCACGGGAGCCGGCGCCGTAGCCGCCGGTCTCCGGCGGGCAGGCGCCGACGGCGTAGCCGTAGTCCGGGGTCGCGCCCGAGGTGTTGCCGGTGCCGACGAAGGGCATCGGGCCCACGATGAAGGGGTTGGAGCAGGTGTCGCCGGCGGGGCGGCACTCGTCCACGACGCAGGACGCGAGGCCGGGGCAGCCGCCGCAGTTCACGGCGCCGCCGCAGTTGTCGTCCTGGGGGCCGCACTGCGCGCCGAGCTCGGCGCAGGTGGATGGGGTGCAGCCGCAGGTCCCCGCGTCACAGAAGGAGTTGGGGAACGCGGTGCAGGTGCCGCAGGTCACCGTGCCGTCGCAGCCGTCGGCCCAGTCGCCGCAGGTGTGCCCGAGGTCCGCGCAGGTGTCCGCCGCGCAGGCGCAGGCGCCGTTGTCGCAGAAGGAGTTGGGCAGCGCGGTGCAGGTGCCGCAGCTCCCGCCGCAGCCGTCGTCGCCGCACACGAGCCCAGCGCAGGACGGGATGCAGTCCACCGCGACGGTGAGGGTGTAGGCGCCGTCGTTGAGCGGGTTGGTGTTCGAGTACCCGTCCACGATGATGTAGTAGGTCGTCCCCGCGTTGAGGAAGGGGGTGACGCTCTCTGTGCAGTTCGAGCAGATGTCCTCGTCGCCGGCGACGCAGGTGCCGTCCACGTCCGCGCAGTTGGAGACCACGTAGAGGTTGGAGTCGTAGGACGCGGCGAGGGAGATGCTGTAGAAGCCGGTGTCGTCCGGGGTGAACGCGTAGACCTCGTCCGGTGCGCCGGCGCCGTAGCCGCCGGTCTCCGGCGGGCACTTGCCCGTGGAGTAGCCGAAGTCCGGGGTGGCCCCGGTGGTGTCGCCCACCCAGGTGAAGGGCAGCGCGCCCACGGGGACCGCGTCGGCGCAGGTGTCGCCCATCTCGTCGATGGTGAGGGTGTAGGTGCCCGCCGCAGTGCCGGCCCAGCCGTCCACGATCACGTAGTAGATCTCCCCCGCGTCGAGCTCGACGGTGATCTCCTCGTCGCAGCCCACGCAGGCCTCCTCGTCCCCCGCCACGCAGGAGCCGTCCACGTCGTCGCAGTCGGTCACGAGGTAGAGGTTGGAGTCGTAGTTCCCGGTGAGGACGAGCCGATAGAGGCCGTGGGCCGTGGGGACGAACTCGTAGACCACGTCCGGCGCGCCGGCGCCGTAGCCGCCCTCCTCCGGGGCGCAGGCCCCGAGGCTGTAGCCGTAGTCGTCCGCGGCGCCGTCGGTGGTGCCCGTCGCGGTGAACGGAATGCCGGTGACCGAGAAGGGGGTCGTGCAGGAGTCGCCGGTGCCGCCGGGTGCGCACTGGCCCGTGGGATCGCAGACCTCGAAGCCACCGCAGGTGCCGCAGTCGAGGGCGCCGGCGCAGCCGTCGCTCGCCGCCCCACACTCCACGCCGAGGTCGTCGCAGGTGTCCGGCGCGCAGGCGCAGGCGCCCTCGTCGCAGAACGAGTTGGGCATCGCGGTGCAGTTCCCGCAGGCCAGGGTTCCGCCGCAGCCGCCGTCCCAGGAACCGCAGGAGACCCCGAGGTCACTGCAGGTGTCGGGCGTGCAGGCGCAGTAGCCCGCGTCGCAGAAGGAGTTCGGGAAGCCCGTGCAGGTGCCGCACACGCCGCCGCACTGGAGGATCGCGGTGGTGGCGCAGGTGCCGCCCTGGCAGACGTTGACCGTGCACTCGTTCCCGTCCTCGCAGGGGGCGATGTTGAACACGTTCGCGCAGCCGAGGGCGGGGTCGCAGGAGTCGTCGGTGCAGACGTTGCCGTCGTTGCAGTTCAGGGTGCCCGTGGAGACGCAGGCGCCGGCGACGCAGGTGTCGCCGGTGGTGCAGGCGTCCAGATCCGTGCACGGGTTGGAGTTGAACGGGTTCATGCACCCGGTCAGGGGGTTGCAGGAGTCCGTGGTGCACACGTTGCCGTCGTCGCAGTCCTGGGTGTCCAGGGCCCCGCAGGCGCCGTCGTTGCAGTAGTCCCCCGTGGTGCAGGCGTTGCCGTCGTTGCAGTCGGCTGTGTTGGGCAGGTGCGTGCAGGCCCCGCCCTGGGCGCAGGCGTCGTCGGTGCAGGGGTTGGAGTCGTCGCAGTCCTTGGCGCCGCCGGAGATGCAGACGCCTTCGACGCAGGCGTCGTTCACGGTGCAGGCGTTGTTGTCGGAGCAGGCGCCTTCCAGGTTCTCGTGCCCGCAGCCGCCCTCCGGGAGGCAGATGTCCTTGGTGCAGGGGTTGGCGTCGTCGCACTCCAGGGAGCCGCTGCCTTTGCAGGTGCCGCCGGTGCAGACGTCGCCGGTGGTGCAGGTGTTGTTGTCGTCGCAGTCGAGGGAGTTGTTCGCGTGCTGGCAGCCGGCGACGGCGTTGCAGCTGTCGTCGGTGCAGAGGTTGCCGTCGCCGCAGTTCAACTCCGAGCCGCCCGCGCACGCGCCGTCCTCGCAGACGTCGCCCTGGGTGCAGGCGTTCGCGTCGTTGCAGGGGACGCTGTTGGGCGAGTAGACGCAGCCGCTGGTCGGGTTGCAGGAGTCGTTGGTGCAGAGGTTGTTGTCGTCGCAGCTCGAGGCCTGCCCGGTGCAGGCGCCGCCGCCGCACTTGTCGCCGTCTGTGCACGCATTCCCGTCGTCGCAGTCCGCGTAGTTGTTCAGGTAGACGCAGCCCTGGGAGGGGATGCAGTAGTCCTCGGTGCACACGTTGTCGTCGTTGCAGTCCGCTTCCACGCCTTCGCAGACGCCGCTCTTGCAGGTGTCGGCGGTGGTGCAGCCGTCGCCGTCGTCGCAGGCGTTGCTGTTGTTCGCGTGGAGGCAGCCCTGGGCCGGGTTGCAGGAGTCGTTGGTGCAGGAGTTGCCGTCGTTGCAGGTGTCGATCTCCGTCGAGGCGCAGGTGCCGCCGTCGCAGTGGTCGCCCAGGGTGCAGGGGTTGTTGTCGTTGCAGTCGCCGCTGCTGGGCGCGTGGACGCAGCCCTGGACGCTCTCGCACTGGTCCGCGGTGCAGGGGTTGTTGTCGTCGCAGTCCAGGGGCGCGCCGCCCTTGCACTCGCCGCCGTCGCACTGGTCGTTCAGGGTGCAGATGTCCCCGTCCTGGCAGGCCGCGGTGTTGGGCGTGTTCTGGCAGCCCGTGGCGGGATCGCAGGAGTCGTCGGTGCAGGGGTTGCCGTCGTTGCAGTTGGCCGCCTGGCCGCCGGTGCAGACGCCCTCGGCGCAGGTCTCACCGATGGTGCACGCGTCCGCGTCCGCGCAGGGCATGGCGTCGTTGTCCGGGCCGAAGCCGCACTCGCCGGTCCCGGCGTCGCAGGTGGGCTGCAGGCAGGTTGCGTTCGGGCCCGCCTCGGCCTCGGGGCACTCGATGATGGTCGTCTCGTCCACCTGGCACTTGTGGGGGAGGATGTCGTCGTTGCAGATCAGGGTCCCGTTGCACAGGTCCCCGTCCTCCAGTGGGGCGCAGTCCTCGTCCACGGCGCAGTCGCAGTTGATGGCCGTCCCGGCGCAGGTCCCCTCGGCGCAGACGTCGTTGGTGGTGCAGGGATCCTCGTCGTTGCAGAAGTCGGCGTTGGCCGAGTTCACGCAGGCGCCGGTCTCCGGGTCGCAGGAGTCGTCGGTGCAGAGGTTCTCGTCGTCGCACTCGGTGGCCGTGGAGAGGCAGATCCCCGCGGCGCAGGCGTCCGCGGTGCAGAGATCGCCGTCGTCACAGGGCTCGCCGTCGTCCACGGGCACGAAGGAGCAGCTCCCGTCGTCCAGGCAGGCGTCGTCGGTGCAGGTGTTCTCGTCGTCGCACCCGCCGCAGTCGCACTCGCCCTCGAGGCCGGTTACGCCGCACTCGAGGCCGTCGCAGAGCGCGCCGCAGTCCGCGGTACAGATCCCGACGTCGGAGCAGCTATAGCCGCCCTCACAGTTGCCACAGTCACAGGCGTCGTTGGGGCCGGCGATGCCGCACTCCACCGCCTCGCACAGCTTCTCGCAGCTCAGGATCGTGTCCGTCGGGATGACGTCCACGGGGGCCGTGTCCGGGAGGACCTGGTCCTCCTCCACGTCGGGAATGGCGGGCGCGTCAACGCCTGTGCCGTCGCTGATGGTATCGGGCGTTGGGGCGTCCGTGGTGGTCACGGCGCCGGGATTGCTGCAGGCAGTCAGCAGAGACAGGGCGGCGAGGAGCGCCAGGAGCTTCAGTCGAGACATGTTCATCCTCCGAGTAAAAACCCGTCAATTTGGGTCGGTGACGTTTCAAGCCGTCGGGGACTATAAGTCCACGGGCGGCGGGAGGCAACCTTCAACTTGCATTGTGGCGGGATGATTGATCAATGGCGGCATTCCGTCTCCGATCTGCTAGAATCGTCGATGAAGGATACGAGTCGAGGTGTGGCATGACCAATCCATGGTTGCGATTTCTCCTGGTCGCGGGCGCGCTGGTCGCGCTGGCGGGCTGCGGTGGGACCGAGGTGGTGGACCCGAAGTTCAACGAGGAGGTCCTCGCCGGGGCCGACGCCGGGGACGCCGCGGGGGTGGCCCAGCCCGACGTCTTCGAGGACGCCCCCCCGGTGCCGGACGGGGCGGCGGAGCTCCCTCCCTCCCTGGACCTGGAGACCGACGGGGAGGTCCAGGAAGGGACCTTCGGTGCGCCCTGCGATTCCAATGACGACTGCGTCTCGGGCTTCTGCGTGGAGACCGAGGCTGGGAAGGTCTGCACCCAGACCTGCCTCGACGAGTGCCCCGAGGGCTGGGGCTGCGTCCAGAACGTGGCCTCCCTCCCGGACCTCGTTTACCTCTGCATGCCTCCGAACCCCCGGACCTGCATGCCCTGTGACGCCAGCGCCGGGTGCTCTCCCGCCGGGGTGGACACCGGGGACCGGTGCGTCTCCTTCGGCGAGGCCGGCGCGTTCTGCGGGGTGGCCTGCAGCGCGCTGTCGTCCTGCGCTACGGGTGGCGTCTGCGAGGAGGTCGTGACCGTGGAGGGCGACACCCTCGAGCAATGTGTCCCCGAGACCGGGGAGTGCAGCTGCACCCCCCTGGCGGTTGAGGTCGGGGCGTCGACCACGTGCACCAACGAGAATGACGTCGGGGTCTGCGTGGGCCAGCGCACCTGCACCGAGGATGGCCTCACGGACTGCGATGCGCCCGCACCGGCGGCGGAGCTCTGCAACGGCCTGGACGACGACTGCAACGACGCGGTGGACGATCTGCCCGGGGAGGCCTGTGGCCTCGGCGCCTGCGCCCACGACCACGTGCCCTGCGCGGTGGGCGTCCCGGTGGCCTGCGACCCGCTCCAGGGCGCCTCCGGTGAGGTCTGCAACGCGGCGGACGACGACTGCGACGGAGGGGTCGACGAGGACCTCGGCGTTGCGACATGCGGCGCGGGGGTCTGCGCGCACGAGCAGATCCTCTGCGTTGACGGCACGCCGGTGTCCTGCGATCCCTTCGAGGGCGCGGGTGCGGAGCTCTGCGACGGCCTGGACGACGACTGCGACGGTGCGGTCGACGAGGAGGGCGCCGCGGGGTGCGGGACCTACTACCTGGATCTGGACCAGGACGGCTTCGGGGCGAACGGCCCGGGCAAGTGCCTCTGCGCCCCCGACGACCTCTACACCGCCACCCAGGCCGGCGACTGCGGCCCCCTGGACGACGATCAGCACCCCGGCGCCCCGGAGATCTGTGACGACGCCGACAACAACTGCGACGGCAAGGTCGACGAGAACCTCGGGGAGATCCTCTGCGGGGTCGGCGCGTGCCAGCACCCGGTGGACGCCTGCGACGCGTGCCAGCCCATGGCGGGCGCGTCGGACGAGCTCTGTGACGGCGTGGACAACGACTGCGACGGCGACGTGGACGAGGGCCTCGGGGTCACGACCTGCGGGCTCGGGGAGTGCCTCCACGACCAGCCGAACTGCATGGACGGAAAGCCCGAGGCCTGTGATCCCCTGTGGGACTGGAAGCCGGAGTTCTGCGACGGGCTGGACAACGACTGCGATGGGGAGATCGACGAGGCCGGGACCCTGGACTGCACCACCTGGTACCTGGACGTGGACGGCGACGGGTTCGGCGTGACGGCTCAGGCCCTCTGCCTCTGCGCGTCCCAGGGCTTCTACACCGCGACCACGGGCCTGGACTGCAAGCCCCTGGATCCGGACGCCTGGCCCGGCGCGCCGGAGACCTGCAACGGCGGCGACGACGACTGCGACGGCCTCGTGGACGAGGACCTCGGGAGCACCACCTGCGGCCTGGGGCAGTGCCTCCACGAGCAGCCGAACTGCGTGGGCGGGGCGCCCCAGGCCTGTGGCCCGCTCCAGGGCGCGTTCCCTGAGATCTGCAACGGCCTGGACGACGACTGCGACGGGGACGTGGACGAGGCCATGGGCACCACGGTCTGCGGCGTGGGAGAGTGCGTCCATGCGCAGGTGAACTGCCTGGACGGCGTGCCCAAGGTCTGCGACGGCCTCGCCGGCGCGACGTTGGAGAGCTGCAACAGCCTGGACGACGACTGCGACGGCCTCACCGACGAGGAGGGTGCGGAGAGCTGCGTCACCTACTACCTGGATCTCGACGGTGACGGCTTCGGCCTCACCGCAGCGGGCAAGTGCCTCTGCGCGCCGGGGGAGCTGTACTCAGCAGCGTCCCCAGGGGACTGCGGCCCCCTGGATCCCGACTCCTGGCCCGGCGCGCCGGAGGTCTGCGACGGGGTCGACAACGACTGCGACGGCCAGAAGGACGAAGGTCTGGGGACCACGACCTGCGGCCTCGGGCCCTGCGTCCACACCGTCGACAACTGCGCGGGGGGCGCGCTCCAGGTCTGCGATCCCTTCCAGGGCGCCGTCGGTGAGATCTGCGACGGCGCGGACAACGACTGCGACGACGCGATCGACGAGGGCCTCGGCACGGTCAGCTGCGGCCAGGGCGCGTGCGCCCACGCGGCGCCGGCCTGCGTCGGGGGCCTCCCCGGTCCCTGCGATCCCCTCGAGGGCGCGTCCCCGGAGAGCTGCAACGGCCTGGATGACGACTGCGACGGCGGCGTGGACGAGAACCCCACGGACTGCACGGTCTACTACGAGGACGTGGACGGGGACGGCTGGGGCGGCGCGGCCTCCCTCTGCCTCTGCGCGGCCGCGGCGCCCTTCGACGCGGTGGTCCCCGGGGACTGCCTGGACACGGCCTTCGACGTCAACCCAGGCGCAGTGGAGCTCTGCGGCGACGCCCTGGACAACGACTGTGATCCCTCCACGCTCTGCACCTGGGTGGAGCAGGGCGGCGAGGTCTTCGAGTTCGATCCGATCCCCGGCGTCCAGAGCCCGGTGCCCTGGTACCACTACGGGAGCCCGGAGGCTGCGAGCGCGAACACCGGATACGAGATCTCGAACAAGACCCAGCTGATGCTCTACGAGGACGATCTCGGTCAGCTCTACCTGGCGATCGTCAACGACCGGTACGACGACGGGTCCGGGGGGTACGTGGACGTCACCATCACCGGCATGACGGGGGCCTCCTGGGTCCTCTACGACGATCCTCCGACCTCGGACACCTACGGGATGAACCCCGTCACGGGCGCCGGCTGGGCGAAGTGGCACTGGATCGAGTGCTGCACAGACGGCGGGATCCTGGGTCCCATCGAGACCAACGGCGGTGGCTACGAGTTCACGGTGCAGTTCACCCTGCTCACGGGCATCAACCAGGTGCTGATCCGGAGCGGATCCCTCCTGCAGCCGGTTCCGAACCCCCTGGCACCGATCCTCTTCAAGAAGCTCCCGGAGCCGTAAGGATCAGCTCTTCGTGACCGCCTCGAAGGTCTCCAGGAAGAGCCGCTCGGCGGCCTCGGGACCCAGGGGATCGGTGATCGGTTCGTCCAGCGGATCCGTCCCCAGGCCCCAGTCCGCGGGGTGGGGGGCCATGAGGTCCCGGGCTTCGGTGGCGAGGAGGGTGTCGTCCGCCGCCTTCACCGGGGCGGGCATGGGCCAGGACAGTCCGAAGACCCGGGTGACCCGTTCGAGGATCCTGTCCTCGAAGTCGCTGAACGCGGGCATCTGTTTCTTCACGGGTCGCGGCAGATCCGTGACATAGGCCTCCCCTGCGTCATGGAGCAGGCCCCAGAGGCGGAGCTCCACGGGCAGGAGCCGTGAGACCCGCACCGAGTGCTCCGCCACGGAGTAGAACCGCAGGCAATGCCCGTTGAACCGGCAGAGCAGGCTCAGGGAGTGCGCGATGTCCCGGATGTCGAACTCCTCCTCCGCGGGGTCCAGGGGATGGAACTTGCGGCCGGTGAACGTCTGGATCCAATCCATGGTGTATCGCATCTCCTTCAAAACAATCCGAACCGGCACCACATCGTCCCGCCTGCAGCTCCCGAACCGGGACCTCGGCCACCGGCCACAACCCTACCAGCATCCCCGCCATTTTGCACTCGGGGGCCGCGCCATCCCGGATCCGTCAGCCGTCGGATTTTCCTTGACTTTGAACCCCCCGCAGGTAAATTCTCCGACCGTTGCGCAGGCGACGGTTTGACAAGTTGGGGCTATAGCTCAGTTGGGAGAGCGCTTGAATGGCATTCAAGAGGTCAACGGTTCGATCCCGTTTAGCTCCACCAAGTTTCCATGGTGAACCTTCTCTCCGCCGGTAACGGCGACGAAGGCATCACCGCGTCCACCATACGCATCACGGCCAGTTTCTAAGCGCTTCTGCACCTCCGCCCCTCTCCGACCCCGCCGCCAACACGAGGCCTACCCCCACCGCCGATCCCGCCCATCCGCCCGTTTTCGGCCCCGAAATCCTCTCCGTTTCTCCCATGGCCTCTTGTTGGAGGGGTGGCCTCAAGTTGACGATTTCGGGCACTTCTCCTTTCATTTCATGCGGTTCCCATATGCTCACCTGGGGCCATGGGTTTGCAACGCGCGAGGTGTCCACGTGTGTCTGGTAAACATCACGGCCCCCCAACGGTCCTTCCCGGCACCACCAGCGTGATCACGTCCCACGACGTCTGCCGCAGCCGCTCGCCTAAGCTGTACTTGTGGTACCGGGAGAACTGTCGTACCGCTTTCTCCAGGAACACGATCAACTCCAATACCTTCCTGTAGATCGGTAACTGATCGTATCTCGCCATGTAGCGCACTTACCCACATTTCAAAAATCGACCTTCGCTTCGCTCAGGTAAATTACTAAGGCGCCAAATACTCTAATACCAACAATACGGCCTGGAAACACCACTAACGGACGCAACGAGCGTGTATGAAGCCGCTGACGCCGTACACGGCGACCCTGCCGACGTCAAAGGCGACGGCCCACGTGTAGCCGTAGCGGTCCTCGACGGGCGAAGACGACCAGTACCAACAACAGTCACCTTCTACTTCATCAGGCCAGTACATTCCACCTTCGCCTGGACCATCGTTGGAACCACACCCCAAACACGAATCATCCCGACATGACCACGCCAGGCAGTCTCCCTCCTCGACATTGCAGCTCCCGCCGTCCTCCGTGGCCGGGCAGCCCCGGATCTGGGTCCGAAGCTCACCGATGGTCGGCAGGTGCCAATCGGAATGGCCACCGAGACTCAGTGAGTCGCAGTAGGATTTCGCTTCGTCCCAGTGATAGGTGTCCGTCGGCGGACTCACCTGCCAGGTCAGGCCCGAGGCCGAGTCCTTCCATGTGCCCCCGGCAGGCGGAGAGTAGGTGTCCTCCGAGCCTGGAGCGATGCACTGGCCGTTCTGGCAGGTCTCATCCGAGTCGCATGAGCCGCAGGATTCGCCGCATATCGAATCCGGACCACACTCCAGGCCCGAGCACTCCTGGTCCCCAGGGCAGTCGGCGCCTGCCTGCTGGCAGACCTGATTGAGGCACTTATAGCCGGACTCACAGTCCGCCGTCTTCGCACAACTCTCGCCAGGACCGCTCAGCACGGTCTCCGAACCGCCGTCACAGCTTCCGAACAACACCGACGCGACCGCCAGTACGGCGAAGCTTGTCCACATATCACCGGACCTTCTCATGGCCTCCTCCGATCAAGCATCCGTCACGATAGTAACAGCCTTGGATTCCAATGGTAATACCCTTCTAGTACCACCAAACCCGAGGCCCCAGATGGTGCCCTGAGGTCAGCAAGGCCGGCGGTCAGGTCGCTTCCCCCTGCTCATCCCACCGCACGGCCACGCCCTGGCGCAGCTTGACGACGGAGAGGCCGTCCGGCTCGTTGCCCGCGACGATGGACTCGACGATCTTCGGAGAGAGCAGGGTCAGGTTGAGCATCTTGGCGATGTAGGAACGCTCGAGGCCGACGGCTTCGGCGAGAGCCTTGATGGTGGCGAAGCGGCCCGACTCCAGGAGGTCCTTCCAGCGGAAGGCCCGGGCCAGGGCGAGGAGCAGTGCGCCGTGCCCGTGCGTGGCGTCCTCGGGAAAGACGATCTCCTTGCGGCCGGCGCGGCGCTTCAACTGGATCGGGATCGAGACGGTGGTTTTGCCCGCGGCATCCGCGGTGGCCCGGATCCTGGGCCCGTCGCCGGGGTTACCGACCAGGAGATCAACGACGTGCTGGATGCCGTCTGCCCGCAGGGTGATCTCGAACCGATCGGTGTGGAGCGTGGCCCGCTCGACCACGGTGCGCACGAGCTGCTGCTGCTCGGCCGGGAAGAGGTTGTCCCAGATGCTGTCCAACCGGGCCAGCTCCCGAGCCAGGCCCTCGGTGGCCTGGGGCGTCTGATCGGCGAGTTCGATTCGCTCCGAGGCTGCGGCCAAGTCGGCCTCGAGTTCGGCCCGGCGCCGGTCCAGGCGGTCCATCTCGCCCCGCACGAACGCGTTCTCGCCGGCCTTGAGCCCCTGGAGCAGCTGCTGCCCGCAGGCCTTTACGCCGGCCAACTCCTCCTCGATGCGGCGCCGCTCCTCCTCGAGCTGGCCCTGCTCCGCGTTCTGGATGCGTGCGACGGCCTGGAGCGTTCGCTCGACCACCTCGGGCGACCGGAACACCTTCCGCAGCAGATCCTTGACCAGGTCCTCGACGATGCCCGCGGAGATGCTCTTCACCTCGCAGTTCTCGTACCCCGTTCGGGTGGCCCGGTGACAGTTGTAGTAGCGGTAGAGCCGGCCGTGGCGCTTCGTGAACGCGATGGCCATGGAGGTGCCGCAGTGCCCGCACCGCAGCATCCCCTTCAGCAGCCCTGGCGTCTCGGCCCGGTTGCGGTTGGCCCGCTCCCGCGGCGGCGCGGCGAGGGCCTCCTGCACCTGCTTCCACAGATCCCTGTCGATGATGCCCTCGTGCTCGCCCTCGTACACCTCCCCCTTGTACTCGACCTTGCCGACGTAGACCGGGTTGCGAAGCATCCGGTAGAGGTGGTTCTTGTGCCAGGGCTTGCCGGGCCGCTCCTTCCCCTTCTGCGTCACCCAGGCCTTGGTGCGGTACCCCTTGCGGTTCAGCTCGCGGATCAGGTCGACCGCGCCCTTGGCCTGCAGGAAGCGGCGGAAGATGTACCGGACCAGCACGGCCTCGTCGG
>JBDRIT010000141.1:0-29976 GCA_043815665.1 Pseudomonadota bacterium | reverse complement strand
GAGCATCGCCAGCGCTACCAGAATCGCCTTCTTCATCTGTCTCTCCTTCTCACGGTGAATGGATCACGACCTTCGTCCGGGCGCCACAATGACGCTCGGGGATCGCGTCCTAAGTCGGTTCAGGCGCACGAGTTGCAACGTCCGTGCCAGCCAAGATCGCACGGAATGTGGCGCTGATTGTGGTCGGCGGCGTGCAGAACCGCACGGGTTTCGGCGGGGCGTGCGGAAACGCACGAATCAGGGGTCGGAGTCGTCCCGCAGCCCGTGCTTCTCCAGGCGTCTGAGGAGCTGGAAGCGCGAGATCCCCAGGAGGCGGGCGGCCTCGGTGCGGGAGCCCCCCACCTGATCCAGCGCGTGGCGGATCATCTTGATCTCCACCGTGGCGAGGGTGTCCACCCCGGGGATGAAGTCGATGGGGACGCTGGAGTGGGCGGCGCCCCGGATCCTCCGGTGCAGCCGCTCCGGGAGGTGGCTCGCCTCGATCCGGCCGGAGCCGCCCAGGACCACCGCGCGCTCGATGATGTTCTTCAGCTCCCGGACGTTCCCCGGATAGTCGTAGGCGAGGAGGCGATCCCGTACCTCGGGGCTGAGGGGCTCGGGCTCCTGGCCCATGCGGCGGGCGAAGGTCTCCACGAAGTGATTCGCCAGGAGCAGCACGTCCTCGCCGCGCTCCCGGAGGGGCGGGATCTGGATCGGGAAGACCGAGAGGCGCTGGAAGAGGTCGAATCGGAAGGTCCCCCGCGCCACCTCGGCCTCCAGATCTCGATTGGTCGCGGCGATGGTCCGGGCGTGGAACGGGAGGTCCTCGAACGCACCCACCCGCTGAAAGGTCCGCGACTCCAGGACCCGCAGCAGCTTCCCCTGGAGCGCCGGCTCCATGTCCCCGACCTCGTCCAGGAAGAGGCTCCCGTCCCCGGCGTCGTGGAACGCACCCTCGCTGGTCCGGTCCGCGCCGGTGAAGGAGCCCTTCATGTGTCCGAAGAGCATGCTCTCCACGAGGGTCCCGGGGAGCGCGACGCAGTCCACGGTGACGAAGGGGCGTCGCGCCGCCCCTGTCTCGGTCAGCGCGTGGAGCTGTCGCGCTGCGACCTCCTTGCCCACACCGGTCTCGCCGGTGAGGAGCACCGTGGTGTCCGGTGCGCGGGAGACCTTCTGGAGGTCCTCGGCCACCCGCCGGATCCCCGGCGACTCCCCCAGGAGCAGCGCGGCCTTGGGGTGCCCGTTCCGGGTCCACGCGGCGCGGAGCTCGGTCCGCCGCCGAATCTCGAGGATCCGCTCGACGATGGGCGTGACGCTGGTCTCCTTGACGAGGTAGTCCTCTGCGCCGAGGCGGATCGCATGGATCGCGTTCTCGATGGTCTCGTAGGCGGTCATGATCACCACGGTCGCGCCGGGCTGGCGACCCATGAGCAGGGGGATCAGCTCCAGACCGTCCGCGTCGGGGAGCTTGTGATCCAGCAGGATCGCGCCGTAGAGGCTCCCCTCGGCGAGGGTCCGGGCGGCCGCGCCCGACGAGGCGATGTCTCCGGCCACGCCCCGGCGCCGGAGCTCCTGCACCAGGGCGCGGGCGTAGAGGCGCTCGTCCTCCACCACGAGGACACGGGACTCCCCGCCGTTTCCCTCGGCCGGGACCTTGCCGGTCACCCGATCCCTCGCAGGAGCAGGGTCACCGTCACGCGGCACCCGCCCTCCCGGCGCGTCGCCAGCGCGATGGTCCCGCCGTGGCTCTCCACGATGCGCTGGGACACGGTGAGCCCGAGCCCCGTCCCGTTGGCCTTCGTGGTGTGGAAGGGCTCGAAGAGCCGGGCCGGCGTGTCCGGGAGCCCGGGGCCCTGGTCCTCGACGTAGATCGTGAGATGCCGTGGGTCGCGCTCGACCCGGCACGACACCGTCCCGCCCTGCGGTGATGCCTCGAGCGCATTCTGGAGGAGGTTGAAGAAGACCTGGCGGAGGCCCTCTGCGTCGCCGGGGAGGGTCTCTCCGGGGGCGATGTCCAGCGCGATGGTCACGCCCCGCTCCCGCTGCAGCTGGCGCTGGAGCCGGGCCACCTCGCCCAGGAGCTGCGCGAGATCCACCGAGGTCACCGACGCATTGCACCGCGTCGCGAGGGACATGTAGTCCTTCAGGATCATGTCCAGGCGCTTCACCTCGTCCGTGAGCAGGCGCAGGGTATCATTCGCTTCACCGTCCTCGGTGTCCCGGGAGAGGGACTCCAGGGTCGCGCCGATGGACAGGAGGGGGTTGCGGATCTCGTGGGCGAGCTGCGCTGCCAGCTCCCCCATGGTCGCCAGCCGCTCGCGTCGGATGAGCCGATCCGGGTTGTCCGTCTGCTCGTCCCGGTTGCCGGCGCGCTGCCGGATCATCACGAGGTACCCGATCGCGTTCTGCTCTCCGTCGGCCAGGAGGAGGGCCTTCACCGCGGCGGCGAAGACGCTCCCGTCCTGGCGCTGGACGACGATCTCCTCCTCGTGGTGCCCGTCGGAGAGGAACAGGAACTGCTGGTTGAGGATCGAGTGGATCTCCGCCGGATCCCGGAACAAGGTCGCGATGTCCTGCTGGAGCAGCGCATCGGGGGCGTACCCGAGGGCCTCGGTCGTCGCCTCGTTGCAGGAGGTGATCCGGAACTCCGTGTCCACGGTCAGGGCCGGTGCGCCCTCCCCGAGGGTCATCCGCAGGAGCTGATGCCGCACCGAGAGATCCGTGGCGGTCTCGGGGTCGAGGAGGGGGTGCGCCCGCTCGCCCATGTCGATGTCGAGGAGCTCCCCCACCCGCTGGGCATAGCGGAGGATGATCTCCCGCTGCTGGACGCTGAACGGTGTCTGGGAGACCTTCTCGAAGATCATGACCCCGAAGGTGCGGCGGCCGTGGACCACGGGCACGATGACGAAGCGCCGGGGGCCGATGATCTCCTCCACGGGCGCGACGATCTCCTCCGGGAGGATCGAGCCCACGATCTCCGCAAGGGACGATGTCTCCCGGAGCTCGGGGTAGGGCCAGGAGTCGAGGAGGAGGGAGGTCCCCGCGTCGGGGATCTCGAAGACGACCCCGCGGAGGGGCAGGCCCAGCATTCCCTCGATCTCTTCGATGAGCGGGGTCTGCTCCGAGGCCACCCCGACCTGGACGCTCACCTTGCCGCTCTTCGGGTGGTACACGATGAGGTTCGCGGAGTTGCACCCCAACACCACGGCGGCGCCCCGCAGGATGGGATCGAGCATCCCCTCGATGTCGTGTGATGGATTCTTCATCGCCACGGGACGCTACCAGAGTCCGCTGTTCAGGGCAACACGGGGACGAGGGGACGGAGGTAGTAGACCCAGAGCGCGGCGACTTCCCGGAGCATGAAGTACGGCAGCTTCGCGAGGATTCGGGGCTCCTCCGCGGGGACGGTGTAGACCCGCAGGCCACGGCGACCCACGGCCATCTTGACCCGGGGGAGGTGGTAGAAGTGGCTCACGGCCAGGACCCGGCGCCAGCCGCGCTCCCGGGCCAAGGCCGAGATGTTCGCTGCGGTGGCCCGGGTGTTCACGCCGTCCGGGTCCAGGAGGATCGCGTGGTCCGGGACGCCTGCCTCCAACGCGATCCGGCGCATGGTGTCCACCTCCCGGTGACCACCTGCGCCGGGCCCCCCGGACAGGACCAGCACGGGTGCATGTCCCTGGTGGTAGAGCCGGCATCCCGTGAGGACCCGGTCCTCCAGCGCCTGGGACGGGGAGCCGTCGGCCCGGACCGCCGCCCCCAGGACGACGATCGCGTCCGCGTCCCGCCGGTAGTCCGTGTGCCCGAAGCAGACCATCTGGGCCAGGGGCAGGCCCAGGGCCAGGGCGGCGAGGACCCCGGCAACGACCAGCGGACGGAGCCGCGGCGGATCGACATGACCTCGGAGGACCCCTGCGGCGATCAGCGCCAGGAGCGCGGCCACGAAGAGGGAGAGCGGGACCGGGAACCGGCTCTCGACGGCGCCCGCAGCGAGGAGTCGCCAGAACGACAGCGCGTCCCACAGGGCCAGGAGCCCCAGGCCTGTGGCCAGCCCCGCGGTGATCCACCGCCGCCAGGGCCGCGCCGCTGGGTGCGCCGCGAAGGCCAGGAAGAACCCTGCGGCCGCGGCGAGGAAGAGCGCGGCGCCGCCTCGGGACAGCGGGCGCACGTCTACCCACCAGATCGTCTGGTCGAAGCCGGCCCGCAGGACGCCGCCTGCGAGGTTGACCGCGGTGAAGGCGCCCAGGAACAGCGCCCCGGCGCGGGCGGCGCTGTGCCAGCTGCTCCGCCATCGGTCTCGCTGCGTCGTCGCGCCCATCCTGCCTCCCTGGTCGGATCCTGGAGGAAAACCCGGTGCGGGTCCACGATTCCGGCGCCTTGGTTCCCGTGTCCCGATCCCAGCCGGGGACCAAGCCCGCAGGGTGCAGGAGGCGACCCGGATTCACCAACTCCCAGATCAAGATGACGGAAGGATTGACTCGCAGGCCTCGTCCAGGCCCATCGCACAGAAATAGAGGAGATCCGGGCAGAAGGTGTTGGCCTCGGGGGTGCAGGCCTTGCGGGCCCAGGCGAGGCCCTTGGCGGCGTCCTTCTTCACGCCGTCGCCGTTGATGAAGGCCGCGCCCAGGTCCCGGCAGGCCTGGAGGAAGCCGGCCTCGCAGGCCACCTCGCCCAGGATCTCCGCCTGGTCGGCGTCCTTCGTGAGGCCGCCGGCGCCGGCGCGGTGGACCGTCGCCAGGGTGGCGCAGCCCCACTGCTCACCGCCGTCGCAGGCCTTCTCGAGTCGGACCACCACTTCGGGGGCGTCGGGCGTCTTCGTCAGCAGCCACACACTGGCGGCGGCGCAGGCGATGGGGGTCCCCGCCTCCTCGCAGTGCGCTTCGATCAGGGCCGCCAGCGCGGCCTCCTCGTCCGGGGCCGCGGCGCAGGCTCCGCCGGGTCCGTCGGCGAAGCAGCCCCGGGCGTGGAGGCCGGCCAGTCGTGTGCAGGCCCGGGCGTGGCCGCCGTCGCAGGCCTGGCGGTACAGATCCCGGGCGCGGACGATGTCCGGCTCCAGGATCAGCCCCTCCTCGTACGCGACCCCGAGGTTGTTGCAGCCCACCATGGCGCCGCCTTTGCAGGCCTTGCGGTACAGGGCCGCTGCCCGGTCCGGGTCCTCCTCGACGCCGTCCCCGAGCTCCAGGAGGTAGCCCAGGTTGCTGCAGGAGCGGGCGTCGTCCATCTTGCATGCCGCCTCATAGACCGCTGCGGCCTCGACCACGTCCATGTCCACCCCGCGCCCGGTCTCCAACAGGACCCCCAGGCTGTAGCAGGCCAGCAGCTCGCCGCCGCTGCAGGCCCGGCGGTAGAGGCTGATCGCACTCCTGGGGTCGGGCGCCACGCCCACGCCCTGGTCCTTGATCATGCCCAGGGTGAGGCAGGACTGCGCGTCGCCGTCCCGGCATCCGTCGGTGATCTTCTTCAGGTCCAGCGCGGGCAGCGCACCCGTCGGCATCGTCTCTTCGGGCTCCACGTCGGGCTCCGCCGTCGCGGTCGCACCCTCCGGGGGCACCACCGGGGGCGTCGCGGCCATCTTGGCCTCGTGCTCCCGCATGTGCTCCGTGACCGTCTTCCGGTCCTCCAAGTGGCCCGCTGGCCAGCACGCCACAACGCCGCCTGTGAGCAGCAGGACCAACAACGTTCTCGAGTTCCGGGTCAACATGGATGTCCTCGTGCCTCTCACCGCGTCGGCGCTCAGGGTACCCCAACCTCTCCACCCCGGCAATGGGATGGTTCCCCGAGCGCGTGTCCGGGACGAAAGAATGAACTATGCTCGTGGTGTTCCCATTTCGCGGCGCTGTGACGTTTTCTCAGACAACGGGTCACGGCCGGGTCGACCGGACTGGAGGCGCATGGACAGGGATCGGGTGGAGGCCCTGTATCGGACCTACGGCGGGCAGGTGTACCGCCGCGCCTTGCGCCTGCTGGGCGACCCCGATGCCGCAGAGACTGCGCTCCAGGAGGTCTTCGTGCGCGTGCTCCGTTGCCTGGATCGCTACCGCGAGGAGGAACGGGTGCAACACTGGCTGTTTCGGATCACCACCAACTTCTGCCTCGATCGACGGCGCGCCCGCGCCCGCCGCCCGGTCCACGTGGATCTGGAGGAGCGCCAGGCCAGCCCCGGAGGCGACCCCGCCGCCGCGGCCGCAGCCCGGCAGATCCTGGAGCGGGTGATCGGCGAGGGCGGTCGCCGCCGGCGCATCATCGCGTGCCTCTACCACCTGGACGGAATGAGCCAGGAGCGGATCGCAGAGGTCACCGGGCTGTCCCGCCGCACGGTCGGGAAGCACCTCAAGTGCCTCGGCGTCGCAGCCCGCACCGCCGCAGAGGGGAACCCATGACGGATCTTCGCAAGGACCCGCTCCGTGTCGAGGAGGTGCTCGCCGGCCTGCGGGACCCGGCCGAGGTGGATCCCCGCGCGCTCGCCGCGGCGCAGCTGCAGGAGGAGCGGTTCCAGCAGGAGATCCTCCCCAGGACCCTGGACGCCGTCCTGAATCAGGGCGCCCGCCGCGGGGGAGTGCGCCCGGTCCGGCTGGCCCTCGTGTCTTCCCTCGCGACGGCCGCAGCGGTGGTCCTGGTGGTGTTCCTCTGGACCGCCCCCCCTGCGCCCGTCGTCCCCGATCCGGGCCGGGCAGCATCCGAGGAGGAGTACGTCGGCGTGCGCGGCGGTCCGACCCTGGACCTGCGAATCCTCCGGGACGGCCGGGTGATCCGCTGGGGCCCAGGGGACGCCCTGCGCGCCGGGGACGCGGTGCGGCTGGTCCCCTTCGGTCAGGGGTACGAGTGGATCCTGGTCCTCGCGGTGGACGGAGCGGGCAAGACCCAGGTGGTCGTCCCCTTCGACGGCCAGGTGAGCCGTCCCATCCGGATCGACGGCGAGCCCCTGCCCGGGAGCCTGGTCCTGGACGACGTCCCCGGGCGCGAGGCCCTGGTCGCGGTGTTCAGCCGGGACGCCCTCGACGCCGGGGACGCCGCGGCCCTCGCCGGCGTGAGCCCGGAGCAGCGGGTCGAGAACGGCAGCCGGAGCCTCCGGGACGGCGCCGTCGTGGTGGTCGGGATCGCCTTCGAGAAGGAGGTCCGGTGAGGAGGTTGATGCTCACCCTGGTCCTCGCGCTCCTGCTCCCGGCGGTGGCTGCATCGGCCAGCGGCGATCGGATCGCGATCCTCGTCGGGAATGATCGGGGGGCTGGGCATCGGAGGACCCTCCGTTTCGCGGAGTCCGACGCCGGGAAGATGGCGGACGTCCTGCGCGCGGCCGGGGGCTTCGCCGCGGCGGACGTCCACGTGATCCTGGACGGGGACGTCGATGATCTACAGGCGATCCTGGCCTCCCTGGAGGGCCGGTCCATCGGCACCCTGCTCTTCTACTACTCTGGACACTCCGACGGCTTCCGCCTGGAGCTGGGCGACGACGCGCTGTCCTTCGACGACCTGCGGTCCCGCCTCGAGGACACCGGGGCGCGGATCCGCCTGGTGATCCTCGACACCTGCCACTCCGGGCGCTACGTGGACGTGAAGGGCATGCGCCAGGGGCCCGGCTTCGACGTCTCACTGGACGGCGATCTGAACACCAGCGGCACCGCGGTGATCACGTCCTCCGCGCTGGGGGAGGTCTCCCAGGAGAGCGGCCGCCTGGGCGGAGGTTTTTTTACGCACCACCTGGTGTCGGGGCTCTGGGGCGCGGCGGACGTGGACAATGACCGCGTGGTCACCCTCCTGGAGGCCTACGACCACGCCTTCGCCCGGACCCTGGCGGACACCGTGGAGAGCCCCACGGGGACCCAGCACCCCTCCTACAGCTTCCGCCTCAAGGGGCGCGGGGGCTCCCTGCCCATGACCACCCTGCGGGAGGGCGCCGCGATCCTCGGCTTCCCCGCCGGCCTCGAGGGCGCCTTCTTCGTCATCGACGACGACACCGACGGGGTGGTGGCCGAGGTGGAGGACCCCGCCCGGGACACCCACCTCTATCTCCCGCCCGGGGAGTACCGGGTCGTGCGCCGTCGCGGCGACGCGGTGGACGGCGGCCCGGTGCACCTCGTCGCGGGGGAGCGCCGCACCGTGGATCCCGCGGGCTTCGCTGCGGTCTCCCACCGGGCCGCGGATCCCCGGGGCGGTCTCAGCGACAGCCCCGGGTGGACCCTCGCCGCGCTGTACGGGATCTCCTCGAAGTTCATGAACCGCATGGGCGCCTTCCATCAGGGCGTGCTCGTGGCCATGCGACGGGTCGGGCCGCTCAACGTCATGGTCCGGGCGAGCTGGGGCATGGACTCCGTGGATGAGCTGGGGTTCCGCTACGATGTCCAGGCCTGGGAGGGGATGGCAGGGGTGCTCTGGCGCTTTTCATTCTACAAGCTCGACCTCCTCCTGGGGCCCCTGGTCGGGGGCGGCGCCCTGGTCCAGGACGCGGGCCCGGCGGCGAGCACCGGGCCTCGACCTTCAACGCCGGGGCCCTGGCGGGGATCGATCTGCGGATCCTGGAGCCCCTGACGATCTTCGCCTCCTGGGAAGCGGACGTGCTCCTCTTCCGTCGCGGGGAGGCGCTGGTGGACGAGTGGATCGCCCGGGCCATGGTTGGCCTGGGCGTGATCTTCTAGGAGATGAGAATGCGACGGAACATCCCATTGATGGCGCTCCTCCTGTGCGGCGCCCTGGCCTGTGGCCAGGTGGTGGACCTCCACTCCCTCACCCACGTCCGGACCCTCGGGCCCGGCGGCGGGACGGTCTCCCTGGACGGCTTCGAGGTCGCGATCCCCGAGGGGGCCCTCGGGAAGAACGTAACCTTCGTGTTGAGCCACCCCGAGGCGCCGCCGGAGGGGGCGGCGGGGCCGATCTACCAGGTGGCGCCCGAGGGGGTGGAGTTCTCCACCGCGGTGAGCCTGCGCCTGGACGTGGATCTGGACGCGCTGCCCGAGGGGGTCGAGGCGGGGCAGCTGGCCCTGTCCTGGCACGACGGGACCACCTGGATCCCCCTGGAGACCTCCACCTGGGACCCCGAAGCCGAGCGCCTCACCGGGCTCACGGATCACCTGAGCCTCTGGGCCGCGGTCTGCGTCCCCGCCTGCCCCACCGAGGCCTGCGAGGGCCCCGACGGCTGCGGCGGCGCCTGCCCGGCCTGCCCAACCATGAAGCTCGACGTCCTCTGGGTCGTGGACAACTCCGCGTCCATGTGCCAGGAGCAGCGGGGCCTCGTGGAGCATCTCCAGGACTTCGTCGGTGCGCTGCCCACCGAGGCCCACGCGTCCTTGAACATGGCCGTGATCACCACCGACGCGATCAGTGGGAAGGGGGTGTTCAGCGAGGTGACCGCGGAGAAGTTCCCGAACGCCTGCGCGGAGACCGTGATTCAGGCGTGTGCCACGAATCTCGAGTGCCAGGACGGGCTCGGGGCCGGGTGGGGCTGCAATCCACCTCCCTCGACCGGTGGTGAGTTGCTCACCGAGAACCTGAACGGTTCGTTGAACTCGTCCTGCGTCTACACCTGTGCGTCCGATGACGAGTGCTGCGATCTCTTCTGCGCCGACGCGTCCTGCGGCGAGTGCACGCATCAATGCGTTGCGCCGGGGGGTGGGGCGGACGTGGACATGAACTGCGTCCCGCAGCCCTTCGCCTGCGAGGACCAGGCACCGGGGGATTGGGAGGCCTGGGGCCGCTGTCATCTCCAGGTCGGCGCCGACCAGAGCTTCTCGGCGAACCTCGAGAGCGGGATCAAGGGTGCGTGGTTGGCGCTGGATCCCGATGGCCCGAACGCGACGCAGTCCGCCGGGTTCCTCCGCCCCGATGCGCATCTCCTGATCGTGTTCATGTCCGACGAGGACGACTGCTCCATCCACGAGAACTTCTGCTCGCCGAGCTACACTTGTGAGGATGACGGCGACTGCCCGGGGGACAGCCCCTGCGTGGACGGCCTCTGCTGCGGTGTCATCAAGAAGGACAACTACAACATCTGCGGGCTCCTCGGGGAGTACAAGGGCGAGGCGCACCACCAGTGCGCCTATGACCTTGGCTGCGACGACTGCGAGACCGATGACGACTGTGAGCCGAACTGGACCTGCGAGGAGGGCAAGAAATGCCGCCCCGCGGTGTTCGGGTTCAACACCATTGCGTCCTTCCAGAACCCCCCAGGGACCCCGATCTTCGCGTTGGCGGGCGCATCCGATTATCAGAACCGGTTCCAGTCCCTCAAGGGCGAGCCCCTCGCTGTCATGGTGGCGTCGATCAACGGGGACGCCGTGGTGTCAGGAGACGACGCGGCGTCCCTGATCTCCGAGGAATGCCTGGCGGAACCGACCCTGGAGCGCTGCCAGGACTACCAGGCGACGAAGCTCGCGCCGGAGATCGACCCCGCGTGCGACGCCGACCCGACGGCGGCGGGCTGCGAGGAGCTCCTCCTGGCGAAGCAGGAGTGCGCCCGGCAGTGCTACGTCGCGTCCAAGGGGGACAACACCAACCCCCAGGCGAAGAACAGCTACGTCTGCTCCTGGGCCGGCGGCACCGCCGACTGGGGCGGCCGCTACGCCCGCATGGCGTACATGTTCGGCGTCAACGGTCTTCGGCTCAATCTCTGCGATCCGGACGGCTTCGGGACGGTGATGCAGGAGCTCGGCGAGTTCGTGACGGGGGTGATGGAGTAGGTCACGTCCTGTCCAGCTTGAATCCGAGGGGTGTTGACTCCCGCTCTCCGTCTTCGAGCATCGCCTGGATTGCCTCGAAGACGATGCTGAACTTCTGGTCGAAGGCCTCCTCCAGCAGGTCGAGCCTCCTGGCCAGCTCATCGTGGGAGAGCGCGAAGCGCCGGAGGCGGACGAAGGCCCGCATGATCGCGATGTTGACCTGTGCAGCCATCGGGCTCCTGAGGACCGAGGAGAGCATGGCGACGCCTTGCTCCGTGAATGTATAGGGAGGAGTCCTCCGCCCGCCACGCCCGTTCGTCTTTGATATCACAAACTGTGATTTCAAAGCGTCGTGTTCCTCCCTGGTGAGTTGGAACATGAAGTCCTTCGGGAACCGTTCGAGGTTTCGTTTGACTGCTTGAATCAGAGCGCCGGTGGTGACCCCGTAGAGCTCGGCGAGCTCAGCGTCGAGGAGCACACGGGTCCCGCGGATCTCCAGGATGAGGTCTTCGATGCGGGTGGCGATGGTCGGCTGACTGGTCATGGTCGGTCCTCCGGGTCGAGAAGTCTCATTCAGTTATTCGATTGGCAGTCGGATTCAGGAACCGAGTACCAGATCACAGATGATCCAACGGTCGGGGTTCTGTGTCCGGCTTGTTCTGTGGACCTGCGAGTTGTACCCTCAAATGAGAAAGCCTATGGAGCTGCGAATGAGAACACCGAGCCTGATCTTCGGACTGACGCTGCTCTGCGCGTGTGGCAAGGCGCAGGAGGACTCCTCTGGAGATACCGGTTCCCGGGGACCGGAGGTCGTCGCGGACTTCAGCGCAGATGTTCTGCTCCCGCCTCCGAAGCTGGACGTGCTGTGGGTCATCGATAACTCCGCGTCCATGTGCCAGGAGCAGCGAGGGCTCGTGGAGCACCTCCAGGACTTCATTGACGCGCTCCCAGCCGAGGTCGCAGGGGATCTGCGGATGGCTGTGACCACCACCGACGTGCTCAAGGGGCAGGGTGTGTTCAGCGAGGTGACGGCGACCCATTACCCGATGGCCTGCTCAGAGACCCGGATCCTGCCTTGCGTCGAGGACTCGCAGTGCCAGGCGCAGTTGGGAGAACCCTGGATCTGCAATCCGCCGCCGACGACCGGCGGCGGGGTCCTCCTGGAGAATAAGAACGGCTCACTGAACTCGTCGTGCACCTACATCTGCGAGACGGATCATCAGTGCTGCGGCGCGTTCTGTCCGGCTGGCAACTGTGGTGAGTGCACGCAGACCTGCGTCGCACCTGGAGGTGGATCAGACGTGGACAGGAACTGCGTCGCGCAGCCCCTGGCGTGCGAGGGTGAGACGCCGGGGGACTGGAGCGCCTGGGCGCGCTGCCACCTCCAGCCGGGCGCCGACCAGAGCTTCACCGCAGGTCTGGAGAGCGGGATCAAGGCCGCGTGGATGGCCTTGGACCCGGAGGACCTCAACGCTGCGCAAGCCGGCGCCTTCCTGCGGCCGGATGCGTCCCTGCTGATCGTCTTCGTGTCCGACGAGGACGACTGCTCCATCTCAGAGGAGTACTGCGGACCGAATTTTGACTGTGAGGACGACAGCGACTGCGCGGGCTACACTCGCTGCGAGGACGGACTCTGCTGCGGGATCATCAAGAAGGACTACTACAACCTCTGCGCGCTCCTCGGTGAGTATCAGGGTGCGGCGCATCACCAATGCGCTTACGACCTGGATTGCCGGGACTGTGACGCCGATGACGACTGTGACCAAGGGTGGGCGTGCACCGAGGATGGGAAGTGCCGGCCGAAGATCTTCGGCTTCAAGACGATCTCGTCGGTCCAGGAGCCTGCGGGCACGCCGATCTTCTCGCTCGCTCGCGTCGCCGACTACGGTGACCGAATCCGTTCCCTCAAGGAGGCGCCCCAGCGGGTCCTGGTGGCCGCGGTCAGCGGGGACGCCCTCGTGTCCGCTGACAACGCGGTGTCCATGATCACCGAGGCCTGCCTCGCGCACCTCGACCTCGATCTCTGTCAGGGCTATCAGGTGGTGAAGGATACGGCGGACCCGTTATGTGTCGCGGATCCTGGCATGGCGGGCTGCGAGGAGGTCTTGAAGGCCCGGCAGGACTGTGCACGGCAGTGCTACGTTGCGTCCAGTGGGGACCTCGATAATCCCCAGGCGAAGAGCAGCTATGTCTGCATCTGGGATGGGGGATCAGCGGGCTGGGGCGGCCGGTATGCCCGGCTGGCGGCCCTGTTCGGGGACGAGGGTCTCGCCCTGAACATCTGTGCGCCGGACGGCTTCGGCCCGGTGATGCAGCAGCTCGGTGAGTTCGTGGCGGGTGCGATGGAGTAGGTCACGTCCTGTCCAGCTTGAATCCGAGGGGTGGTGACTCCCGCTCTCCGTCTTCGAGCATCGCCTGGATTGCCTCGAAGACGGGTTCTTCGCGATCGAGGTTGGGCGGCCGGCCCCCCCCTCCCGGCCTCCCCCCCCGGGGACGGGGTGGGAGGTGCCGGTACTTCATTGGCCTCGGGCAAGGACCAGGGTCTGGAGGAAATCCACGGATTGGCGAGTGACCTGGGGCTTGGAGTGTACGGTGCCGAGGGTCCTCCCCCTCCTCGCTGCTACGCAGCTCACCTCCCCAAAGGGGAGATTTTTTCCGTGCCAAGTGCAACCCACCGATGGCCTCGGCACCCGCCCGAAGCCCTCCCGAACGTCACAGCTGGCACGGTAAAATCGCCCCCATTGGGGGCGACGTCGCCAGAGGCGACGGGGGGGAGGTTGGCCCCTGGAAACGTGAGCTGCCGGTTCCATCAAGAACCCCCTCGCACCCCCCGAGGGGGGAGAGATGGGAGCCCGGCGAAGCCGCGCGACCGGAGCGGGGGGTTCAGCGGTGGGTGTTGGCCCCTCCCGCAGATTCGGGGCTGGAAAGCCCCTCCCACAGAGGGAGGTTGCGTCCAGGGGGGACCTCGATAATCCAGCCTACCGCACCCCGCGCAGGACCAGATCCAGCCCATCGAGGATCTCGTCGACGCGATCCCGGCGGATGGTGCCGATCTTGTCGCCGAGGCGGCATCGGTCGAAGGTCGAGATCTGGCCGACATTTGCGACGCTTGCGCTCGGGAGGTTGGCCTCTCCCTTCCGGAGCGTCACGTTCCCCGGGACCGCGCCGCGCCGGATCTGGGAGGTCATCGGTACGACAACGACCGTGTTCACCCGGCTGGTGTTGAACAGGTCCGACTGCACGACAACAACGGGGCGGCGTCCCCCCGGCTCCGATCCGATCCGCGGGCCGAGGTCCGCCCAGAACACATCGCCTTGCCGGATTACCATGTCTCCGGCTCGTCCGCGAGGATCGACGACTGGAGGAACAGCTCCGCGTCCTTGCGCATCTCCTCCAGGGTCTCATCGTCCAGCACCGCGTCGATCCGGGCCCGGATCTCTTCTTCTTTCCGCAGGCGCAGGGCCTCCTGGACCGCCTCTCGGATGATGAGGCTGCGGGAGACCTTGCGCTGGGTCGCCAAGCGGTCCACGTCCTCGAGGAGGCTCTTCGGCAGCGCGATGGCGATCTTGGCTGTAGTGCCCATGGGTGCTCCTGCGGTATCCCCCTGTAGAATACCCATGGTCATACCTCCTGGTCAAGGGTTTGAGGTCACGGCTTGTGACCTCAAAACGTGATTCGTCGTCCGGTGATATTCGATGGGTTGGGCCCGGGGGGAACCGATCCGCGCTACTTCACACCCAGCTCCGTCAGGATGTGTCCGGCGTCGTGGACCTTGTCCGCGAGGAAGAGGGCGTAGCGGATGTCCACGCAGATGCTGCGCTGGTACGTGTCGTCGTACTGCCAGTCCGAGAGGATCGACTCCGGGGTGCCGTCGAAGAGGAGGCCCACGAGGCGGCCCCGGGCGTCGAGGACGGGGCTGCCCGAGTTGCCGCCGGTGGTGTCCAGGGTCGCGGTGAAGTTGATGGGCACGTCCCCGATGGTTTCATCTCTCCAGCTGCCGGGATCTTTCGCCGCGGCCTTGAGCTTGTCGGGCACCACGAAGGGATCCTCTCCGGTCTCCTTGGCCAGGACCCCGGCGAGGTCCGTGATGTAGCGGTGGTCCCGGCCCGTGGCGGTCTCGTGGTAGTCCTTCACCAGGCCCCAGGTGAGGCGCAGGGTGAAGTTGGCGTCGGAGTAGGGGGCCCCCATGAGGCGCACCCAGGTCCGCTTCAGCTCGGTGGACAGGCGCTCCTCCACCTCCCGGTACGGTCCCTCCTTCAGGGCCTGGAGGTCCGCGTCGAGGGCGCGGGCGAAGGCCACGAGGGGATCGTCGATGGCCGCGATGGCCGCGCCGTCCATGTCGAGCCATTGCGTCCGGCGGGTCTTGGCGGCGTCGGTTCCGGCCTTGTCCCAGGAGGCGGCACGACTGCTGCGCAGCAGGTACCAGGCGGCCAGGGCCTCGGGCTCCATGCCCCACTCACCATCGACGCTCCCGTCGACGATCATCCCGGCCACGCCCCCGGAGCCCGCGGTGACGTTCTCCAGCAGCTGGACCACGGCCTTGGGCCGCTGATCTTGGGGCAGGGCCATGGCGGTCTTGAACCAGTACGTCAGGATCGCCGCCTCGGCCCGGAGGTCGGCGGAGAGCTCCAGGCGGTCCGCGCCCTCGTAGAGCCGGTGCTTGTTCTTGTCCTTGAACCGGTCCTCCTTGCGCTCCATGTCCGGCTTCTGCTTCTCCACGCCCCAGCGGACCAGGGTGTGGGCGAAGGCCAGGGAGGCCGAGCCCAGGGAGGTCATGCGCTCCAGGAGGGTGAGCCGGTCGTAATAGCCGTCCAGCTCCCCATAGATCCGGTCCATCTCCTTTGTCAGGGTCGTGTAGTCCTCTGCGTCCCGGCCTTTCAGGGCGCCCTTGCGCTGGAGCTCCGCCGCGCCCTTCTTTGCGACGAGGTCGGCCTTCACGAAGCCCTCCTCGAGCTGGCCGTAGTACTTGCAAGCGTTGTTGAGCCCCGCGATGAGCCCCGCGTACTTCCGCCCCACGTCGTCGTAGACCCCGCTGAGGCCCTCGAGGAGCTTCACGAGATCGCCGTAGGCCTTGCGGCGCCAGGGGATCATCCGGGAGATGTACTGCCGGGCGCCCGCCGCGGACGTGAAGCGGGAGGTGCTCCCCGGGTAGCCCATCACCAGGGTGAGGTCGCCCTTCTTCACCCCCTCGGTGGAGACCCGGAGGTGGGCCTGCGGGGTGTGCGGGACGTTGCCTGCGGCGTACCCGACGGCGTCCCCGTTGGGGGCGACGTAGGCCCGCAGGAAGCTGTAGTCCCCCGTGTGACGGGGGTACATCCAGTTGTCGATGTCGCCGCCGAACTTGCCGATGGCCGCCTCAGGTGCGTAGACCAGGCGCACGTCCCGCAGGCGGGTGTAGATCATCAGCTTCACCACGCCGCCGCCGTCGAAGTCCTTGGCCTCGCAGACGAACCCGCCGGACGTCTGACAGCTGGCGACCAGGGCCTCTTTCTTCAAGCGCTCCGCCTCGAAGCGCGCGTGCCAGTCCGTCTTCTTGCGGCTGGCCTTGCGGACGTCCCCGGTGATGTCCCGCACCTCCTCGAGGATCAGGAGGTAGTACCCCGGACAGGAGAGCTCCTCCGCGCGATCCTTCGCGACGTAGCCCGCGTCGAGGATCCCCTTGTGTGTGTCCATGGCATCCAGCCGGGCCAGGCAGCCGTAGGCCACGTGGTGGTTGGTGACCACCAGGCCCGCGGGGGAGACGAAGGAGCCCGTGCCGCCGCCGCCGACCTGGACCACGGCGAGGGAGAGCGCCTTGAGGCTCTTGGCGTCCAGGGTGAGGCCGTGGGCCTTCATCGCGTCCATGACCTGCGGGTCGAGGGCCTCGACGGGGACCATCCCCTCCTCGGCCCGGGCGCCGGGGGAGACGAAGAGCAGGGCGAGGGCGAGGAGGGGGAGGATCTTGCGCATCATGAAGCTCCTGGGTTGTGGGCGTCGGAAATGTAGAATCGCGGCAGGGGACTGTCAAGGAGGGCGGGGTCTACCAGGGATTGGCGGGCGACGGGCACTCGGAGAAGTCGTCGAGGCAGGCCGTCCCGTCCACCTTCCAGCCCATGAGATCCATGTCGCCGTCGATGTCGTCGAAGTCCGCGGTCCAGGGGCTGCCCTCGAGCCAGTTGACCCCCCAGCGGACCGACCAGCCCTGGTCGCTCGCACAGGACAGGTTGAGGCGCACACGGATGATGAGGAAGCCCGATTGGGTGACCTCGGGCTCCCAGGTGCCGATGAGGGGCGCGGGGAGGGGCCAGCCCGGATCGCAGACCGAGTAGACCGGAGGGACGTCGTCGCTCCAGGCTCCCTCGGCCTCATACGCGGCCCGCCGGAAGGTCCCGTCGGCCTCGAAGCGGACGTAGGAGAAGTGATCCATGCCGCCGCTCCAGCCGATGAGCCAGGTGCCGAAGAGCAGGTCCTCCGGGGGCGTCATCTCGTAGCAGATCCCGGGCTGCATGCAGCGGCCCCAGTCACAGTCGGCGTCGTTGCGGCAGTCCGCGCAGCGGCCGTAGACGCAGCGGGAGAAGGGGTGGAACGAGATCGGCAGGCAGTCCCAGTCGGTCTCGCAGGCGAGCCCGTAGGTGCTCTCGCAGGTGCACACGGGGCATGGCTCTTCCGAAGGCGTGATGAGCTTGCAGCCGGCGGCGTTGCACGCGCCGGGATCCGGGCAGCCCGACGGCGTGTGCTCCACGCAGCGCCCGCTGCGGCAGGCCGTACCTGGCAGGCACTCGTCGTCGTTCCAGCACCAGACGCAGTTGCCCAGCACGCAGGTCTCGCCGAAGCCGGCGAGACCGGCGTCGGCCCAGAGCGCACAGTCCAGGTCGTCCGGGCAAGGGTAGTTGATCGGAGACAGCTCGGGGCACCCGTCGTCCCCGATGAAGAGCCCGTAGTGGCTGTCTGCCAGCGCGGCGATGTACTCGGGGCAGTCGTCGGGCCACCAGCCACACGCGCTCTGGCAGGCCTCCTGGGAGACGAAGGTCCCCGGGCAACCGGAGCAGTCGCAGGAGGCTTCCATGACGCAGGCCTGGCCGTCCCAATACCACCAGGGCGCCTCGGGGATGACATCATCGCAGCCGCCGTCGAAGATCTCGCACTCGGTGGGATCGCAAGCCGACTCGCAGGCCTCGATGGTCTGGAAGGTGAACTCACACCAGCCCTGGCAGCCGCAGCAGCCCGGGCAGGTGTGGACGCAGGCCTGGCCGTCCCAGACCACGATGCTGGCCGCGTCGCAGACCTCGTCGGTCCACGAGGGCTTGATCGGCTGGCACGCGGCGCCGGGGGTGACGCAGAGTCCGGGGCCCTCCCACATGTCCATGTCGCAGTCGACGTTGCAGCCGCAGACTGCGGCCCCGTGGCAGACCTGGCCGTCGGGGCACTCCACGTCGGCCCAGCAGCGCCCCGCCTCACTGGCCGGGTTCACGCAGACGCCGGCCCACTCCGGATCCCCGTGCCCCTGCCCCGCGCAGACCATGATCGCGGCGGTCTCGGGGTCGTTGCAGTCCGCGTGGTCCACGCAGCAGCCCGGGGGCGCCACCGCGTCCGGCGGCGCGTCGGGGATCGTGTCCGCGGGGGTGATCGTGTCTTCGGGGAGGACCGTGTCCTCGCCAGGGATCGAGTCCTCCCCGGGGATCGTGTCCTCCCCGGGGTTGGTGTCGACGCCCGGCCCGATCTCGGCCGCGCCGTCCGAGAGGGTGACCCCGTCGGGCTCGCCGGCGTCCCCGCCGACGTGGATCGGTGTCTTCGCGCCGCCGCACGCGGCCAGCATCAGCAACACACAAACGATCCTCACGATCCTCGCCATGGCTCCTTCCTTCGGGCCTCCGGGCCCAGTATGGTCTGTCGGTTCGGCGACAGTATACGGAATCCGCCGGAGGCGTTGCAACCAACGCCGGCGCCGGTCACGGTCACGGTCACGGTCACGGTCACGGCGGGACGTCGTTGTGCGATGCGGGCTGGATTGGTAGGGTGCCTGCCGGACGGAGGGTTCACATGCGGACATTGCTGGTGCTGCTGGTGCTCGGTTGGGGCGGGGTCGCGGAGGCCGGGTACGAGGGGATCGAGGCGCCGCTGGTGGGGGGGGAGCCGGAGGCCGGGTGGCCCGCGGTGGGCGCGATGACCCAGGGGGTGCCCGGGGTGCTCTACATGGGCTCGTTCTGCACCGGCACCCTGATCCGTGACCAGTGGGTCCTCACCGCGGCCCACTGCGTCCAGGGGGACCAGGGCCAGTCCGACGACCCGCGGATGATCCGGTTCATGGTCGGCGACGACGCCCGGCCCGTGAACGGCCTCGAGGAGCCCGAGGGCATGGCCTTCCACCAGGCGGATCGGGTGGTCGTCCACCCGGACTACAACCCCGACGCCAACCTGCAGGATGTCGCGCTGGTCCACCTGGCCGCGCCGGTCACCGACGTGGCCCCCATCGACTACCGGGCGGAGGCGCTGCCCGAGGCGCTCCAGGGCCAGGACGTGTTCTACGTGGGCTACGGCGTGGACAACGGCGAGACCTACACCGGCGGCGGGGTGAAGCGGTCCGGGTGGATCCCGCTCTTTCTCTTCGACGTCAGCACGTTCCTGAGCGAGTTCATGGGCACCGGGGTCTGCTTCGGCGACTCCGGCGGGCCCGGGCTCTATGAGTTCGAGGAGGGCTGGCGGGCCATCGGTGTCAACTCCTGGGTCATGGCCGGCGGGCCGGATCCCTGCACGGGGATCTCGGTGCAGACCCGGGTGGATGTCCACCAGGCCTGGATCAAGTCCACCCTCGCCGGGGGCCACCCCGATTGCCGCGAGGATCTCGATGTCTGCTGGTGCCCCCAGGCCTGCGCCGCGGACGGCCGCTGCGACAACGGCGCCTGCGGGACCCGGGCCTGTGGTCCCGTCCTGGACTGCGCGCTGGGCTGCGAGGAGTGGGACTCGGGCTGCCGGGTGGACTGCTACCTCCAGGCCGCGCCCTCCGCGAAGCTCCTCCTCAAGGAGCTCCTCTCCTGCCTGGCCATGGACTGCATGGGATCCACGATCTACGACCTGGACAAGGGCTGTCCCGTGGTGGGCTGCTCCGACGCGAGGCTGGCCTGCGCCGAGGGGCCGACGGGAGAGGCGACCTGCCGGGAGATCGTCGGCTGCTCCATGGACTGCCCCACCGGGGACGGCGAGTGCCGGTACCAGTGCTACGGGGCGGGTACCGCCGGTGCGCAGGAGGTGTACGACGCGTACGCCGCCTGCACCGCCGGGAGCTGCGGTGCCTGGCCCGCGCCGGGGTTGACGTCGAGCTGCGACTGGGAGTCCTGCGCCGTGCACCTGGAGACCTGCCTTCCGCCCAGGGAGTGTTCACAGCTGGGTGGCGGCTGTCCCGAGGGGACCGCCTGCCGGGAGACCCCCACGGGGACCCTCAACTGCTTCCCCACCGACGGCATCGCCGAGGGCGGGGCCTGCGACCCGGAGGGGCCGGATCTGCAGTGCCTCGGCGGTCTCGGCTGCGCCGAGGACACCGACGGCGCAGGGAAGTGCCTTCCCCTCTGCGGCGGCCCCGGCGGCTGCGGCGAGGACGCGGAGTGCGGCGGCGAGGGCCCCGTGCCCGGCTTCGGGATCTGTCTCTGCCTGGACGAGGACGGCGACGGCGTCTGCCGGGCCCTGGACTGCGACGACCTGGATCCCGGCGCCCACCCCGGCGGCGGCGAGCGCTGCTACGACGGCGTGGACAACGACTGCGACGGCGAGATCGACGAGGGCTGCGTGGGGTACGACGAGCCGGCGGAGGATGGGGGTGGTTGCGGAGCGACGTCCGCACCGGCGCCCTGGTGGGTGCTGGTCTTCGGTCTCCTGCTCCTGCGCTCGGCCCACGTCATCCTGAGCCACCGCGCGTAGCGAGGACAGTCGAAGGTCCCCCCGAACGGTCCGCAGAGATTGACGGACTACTTGCTCTTCACCGACTTCAACCAGATCTTCCAGCCGAGATCCATCTTGAAGATCACCGGCGCCGCGAGGTTGTCGAGGATCCAGAGGTGCTCGTTCTCGCCCTTGAGGTGGAGGAGCTTGAACTCGGTCTCCGTGCCGTCGATGGTCGCCTTGTAGGACGTGTCCTCCTCCTCGGGGAGGAAGATCTTCGGGCCGGAGCCGGTGTCGAGGTCGTGTTCGATCAGCTTGGCCCGGTACTGCTTCAGCACGGCCTGGGAGACCCACACCGTGGTCTTGTCCGCCAGGGTCAGCGGGCCGGCGCTGAACCTGTTGTGCTGCTTCGTGGCGCTGAGGAGCGCGATCTCGGTCATCCTCACCGAGCCCTTCCGGTTCACCGGTGCGGTCATCTCCCAGTCGAACTCGATCTCCGCGTCGAGCTTCTTGAGGGTGACCACGAAGTCGTACTGCTGTCCGTGGGCGTCCACGCCCCAGGTCATCACTGTGCCGACCTTGTACCAGGACGGGGCCGCTTCGACCTTTTCGGGCGGGGCGCCGGCGAAGGCCAGCGTGGGGATCAGGGCCAGGATCAGGGCGAACATCGCGATGCGTTTCATGGGGTCCACTCCTCGGTGTCGGTTTCGAATCCCGTGGAATCGTAACCACGCATTTGCGTTGGGTCCAGCCCTTCGGATACGATCACGGGAAGGATCCGACCCGAGGGGAAGACAAAATGAAAGTGACGATCTCGATTGCGGTCTTGGCGCTGACGATCGCCGGGTGCAACACCGGCGGCTCCGCCATCGGCGTGGACGACCTCGCCGGCGGCTCCGAGACCACCGCTGACGCGGCCGTGGACACATCTCCGCCGGACAGTACGAGCCCGGATTCCGTCCCGGATGCCCCGCCCTTCGAGGACGGCGAGCCCGGGGACATCGGCCCCGCCTGCGACCCCGGGGAGGGCTGCTTCCTCGACCCCTGCTGGGGCAACGAGGACTGCCAGTCCGGCTGGTGCGTCGAGCACATGGGGGAGGGCGTCTGCACCCGGAGCTGCCAGACCGAGTGCCCGCAAGGGTGGACCTGTCAGCAGGTCGCTGGCACGGACCCGGACCTGGTGTACGTCTGCGTGTCGAGCCACGCCAACCTCTGCAAGCCCTGCGCCGCGGGGGGAGACTGCCTGTCCCCCGCCGGATCCGACGACGCGTGCGTGGCCTACGGGGACGAGGGCGCGTTCTGCGGCGGCGCCTGCGGCGACGCCGGGGCCTGCCCCTGGGGCTTCACCTGCAAGGAGGTGGAGACCGTGGATGGCGTTGCGCTCTCACAGTGCGTCGCGGACGCCGGGGTCTGCCCTTGCACCGACAAGTCTGTCGCCCTCGGCCTCTGGACCCCCTGCGCCGTGGAGAGCGACGACGGCGCTTGCGACGGCAAGCGGGTCTGCACCGAGGCCGGGCTCTCGGCGTGTGACGCAGCGACCCCTGTCGCGGAGATCTGCAACGGCGTGGACGACGACTGCGACGGGAACGTGGACGAGCCCCTGGAGGTGGGCGGGGACTTCGTCAACCTCTGCGACGACGGCAGCGACTGCACCATGGACACCTGCGACGGAGAGGCGGGCTGCACCCACGACGTGCTCCAGGGGACCGAGTGCATCGACGGGAATCCCTGCACCGTGGCGGATCACTGCGAGGCGGGGGTCTGCGTGGGCGCCCCGGTGACCTGCGACGATGACGATCCCTGCACCGCGGACAGCTGTGCGGGGGACGGGGGCTGCGTGTTCGCCCCCGCACCGGGCCTCTGCGACGACGGCGATCCGTGCACCGTCGGGGACTTCTGCGACGCGGGCGACTGCCTGGGCGTCGCGGTGGACTGCCAATGCACCACCGACGCGCAGTGCCAGGTCCTGGAGGACGGGGATCTCTGCACCGGCACCCTCTTCTGCGACACAGCGGCCTTCCCTTATGTCTGCAAGGTCGATCCGGACAGCGTCGTGGACTGCCCCGAGCCCGAGGGCCCGGACGGGATCTGCCTGAAGGCGGTCTGCGATCCGGGGTCCGCCGAGTGCGGCCTTGCGCCGGATCACGAGGGCTTCGCGTGCGATGACGGGGACAGCTGCACCATCGGCGACACCTGCCAGGAGGGGGTGTGCGCCCCGGGGCCCGGGCTCCAGTGCCTCGACGGGAACCCCTGCACCGACGACGCGTGCTCCCCCCTGAGCGGGTGCACCTTCTCGTTCAACTCCGCCGCCTGCTCCGACGGGAACCCCTGCACCACGGCCGACGAGTGCGCGGCCGGGGCCTGCGTGGGCGGGGCCTTCCTGGACTGTGACGACGGGAACCCCTGCACCATCGACGGCTGCGCGCCCGCCGCGGGGTGCACCCACACCCCCACCCCCGGCCCGTGCTCCGATGGTGACCCCTGCACGGAGGGCGACGCCTGCCAGGGCGGCGCCTGCGTCCCGGGTCCCCTGCAAGGCTGCGACGACGGAAACCCCTGCACCAACGACAGCTGCGATCCGGCGGTGGGCTGTGTCCACGCGCTCAACGCCCTCCCCTGTGACGACGGGGACGTCTGCACCCTCGGGGATACCTGCCAGAGCGGGGCCTGCGCGGGGACGGGGATCATGAGCTGCGCCGACGGAAATCCCTGCACCGATGACAGCTGCGCGCCCCTGAGCGGCTGCGTCTTTGCGTTCAACGCCGGGGCCTGCGACGACGGCAACCCCTGCACCACCGGCGATCACTGCGCGGCCGGCGCGTGCCTCAGCACGGGCATCGAGGAGTGCGAGGACGACAACCCCTGCACCAAGGACCTCTGTCTCCCCGCCGCGGGCTGCGCACACCAGGCCATCCAGGGTCCCTGCGACGACGGGGATCCCTGCACGATCAACGACTTCTGTGCGGGCGCTGCCTGCGTGTCCGGGCCCCAGGTGAGCTGCGGGGACGGGAACGACTGCACCGCAGACGCCTGCGTGGATGGGATCTGTGAGCACGCCCCGGTGGTCGGCCCCTGCGACGACGGCAACTCCTGCACCGAGGGCGATCACTGCGACGGCGGCGCCTGCGTGGCGGGGGGGGTCAAGGACTGCGACGACGGCGAGGTCTGCACCTCGGAGTACTGCGATCCGATCCTCGGGTGCACGGTCATCCTCAACTCCGAGCCCTGCGACGACGGGGACCCCTGCACCGCCGGGGATCTCTGCTCCCAGGGCGCCTGCCTCCCGGGGGGGGCTGCGGATTGCAGCGACGGCAACCTCTGCACCGACGACTCCTGCACCCCGGGGGTGGGGTGCAAGTGGTCGCTGAACACCGCGCCCTGCGACGACCAGGACACCTGCACCGAGGACGACGTCTGCGTGACCGGGATCTGCGTGGGCGGCCTGCCCCTGGTCTGCGAGGACGGGAACCCCTGCACGGACAACACCTGCGATCCCCTGGCCGGCTGTGACTTCGTCGCCAACGCCGACCCCTGCGAGGACGGGGATGCATGCACCATCGGTGACAGCTGCGAGAACGGTGCCTGCACCCCCTCGGGCGTCCTCGTGTGCGACGACGGCAACGTCTGCACCGAGGACTCCTGCGACGGGGACACGGGCTGCGTCTTCACGCCGGCGCCCAACGGCACGCCCTGTGGTGATCCCGGCGAGCAGTGCCTGGGCGGGGTGTGCGTCCTCGGGGATCCGGCCTTGGTGCTCTATTTCGACTTCGAGAGCGGCGTCGGGCAGGTCCCGGATCTCGGGATCTCCGGGAGCGCGACGCCGGGCGTGATGATGGGGACCGTGAACTACCACAACGCCGGGAAATACGGCTCCTGGTCCCTCCGGTCCCCCGGCGGCAGCGGCGCCAACGACTACCTGGACCTCACCGGGGACCTCTCGGACCTGAACATGACCGTCGGTTACTCCTTCATGGCCTGGATCAAGATCCTGTCGAGCGGCCAGCAGGGGATCATCGTCCTCGGCTCCTGCTGCAGCCCCCGGGAGGGCTACACCCTCAACCTCACCAGCTCCAGCGAGATCCGGTACTGGGCGGGCCAGAGCAACAACGACGACAATCACAACGCCTACGGGACCGCGGCCATGGGTGACGGCCAGTGGCACCACGTCGGCGCACGGGTGAACAACGACCAGGTCCAGATCCTCATCGACGGCGTGGTCAAGGAGACCAGCAGCGAGGCCGCGTTGCCGTCCACGGTCACCAACGTCAACTCCAGCAACGACCACGCCCCCAACGCGCCCCACGTCGGCGGGTACGGCATCAGCGGCGCCACCGGCGCCGATGTCCTCATCGACGAGGTCCGGGTGTACAAGAAGCACCTCACCGACGCGGAGTGGGGCGCCGCGATGGGCGGGATGTAGGACGTCGGGGGCGGGAATCCGGGTCGCCTCCTGCACCCCTCGGGCTTGGTCCCCGGCTCGGATCGCGCTGTCGCTTCCATTGCGAGGCCGTCGATCTTATCATTCAAGATACGGCTTCGAATGATCCTGGAGGCGCTCCATGAAACGTCACGTCGTGCTCCTTGCCCTCGTCCTCAGCGGCTGCGGTAGCGGGAAGGCACCGACTACCGGGTTCGATCTCGAGAAATGCACCGGGACCGGGCTCTGCGAGTGCACGAGCAACGACGAGTGCCCCGGCGCGAAGATCTGCGTCAACGGGTGGTGCGAGGCCGGGTCCGGGGTTGGGGGCGACGTGACGACCGGGGACGGCACCGTCGGCGCCGACGTGGCCTTCGACGTGCCCACGCAGCCCGGCGCGTTCGGGGCGCCCTGTGACAGCGACGACGAGTGCGACTCCAACGTCTGCATGGAGGTGGCCCCGGGGCTCAGCGTCTGCACCCGGACCTGCATCGCCGAGTGCCCCGCCGGGTGGGACTGCCGGGGGATCTCCGAGGGCGACGCCCTCGTCTTCTACTGCCTCCCGAAGCTCGATCGCCTCTGCCAGCCCTGCCTCACCGACGGGAGCTGCACCGGCGCGAAGAACCTCTGCGTCGATGTGGGCGGCGTGGCCTCCTGCGGGCGGGACTGCGCGGCGGGGCTCTGCCCCGGGGGTTACACCTGCCAGGACGTGACCAGCGTAGACGGGGCCTGGGGCCCCCAGTGTCTCCCGAAGAACGGGTTCTGCCAGTGCACCCCCGAGAACGTGGGCGAGGCCTTCCAATGCGACATCGCCAATGAACACGGGGAGTGTCCGGGGATCCACATCTGCCTGGAGGACGGCGCCCTCACGCCGTGCAGCGCCAAGACCCCCGCCCCCGAGGCCTGCGACGACACGGACAACGACTGCGACGGCTTCACCGATGAGGACGTGAACGAGCAGCCCTGCGCCGTGGACAACGAGTTCGGGTCCTGCGCCGGCGCGATCCTCTGCCTCCCGGGGGGGATCGCCTCCTGCACCGCGGCGGAGGCCGAGGCGGAGTCCTGCGACAACCTGGACAACGACTGCGACGACGCCGTGGACGAGGACTTCAGGGACGACGCCGGCCACTACGTCGCCCTGGATCATTGCGGCGGCTGCGGTCAGTCCTGTGTGGGCCTCTTCGCCCATGCGACCGGGGTGGCCTGCGAGGTGATCGACGACGCCGCGGAGTGCCGCGTCACGGCCTGCGAGGAGGGCTTCGTCCTCGCCCAGAGCGAGAACGCCTGTCTGCCGGCGATCCACCACCTCTGCGAGCCCTGCACCGACGACGCCTCCTGTGTGGGCCCCGGGGACCGCTGCCTCCAGCTCTCCCCGACGGACCTGCAGACCTTCTGCGGGCGGGACTGCTCTGAGGAGAACGACTATGGCATCGGCTGTCCCACGGGGTACACCTGCGAGACCCTGATCCTTGGCCTCGACGGCGACGAGGAGGTGCAGCAATGTGTCCCCCTCAACGGCACCTGTGATTGCACCGAGGGCGGTGCGGGACAGAAGAAGCCCTGCACGGTCCAGAACGCGGCGGGGACCTGCTACGGCGTGGCCTTCTGCGATCCCGGGGCCGGCTGGATCGGGTGCACCGCGGACACCCCTGAGCCGGAGCTCTGCGATGGGACGGACAACGACTGCGACGGCATCATCGACCAGGGCCTGACCCTGTCGGACTGCGAGGCCTCCAATGAGTACGGGACCTGCGCCGGCCAGGTGATCTGCCTGGGCGCCGGGGGCTCCTACTGCACCGCGCCGTCGCCCCTCCCCGAGACCTGCAACGGCCTGGACGACGACTGCGACGGCGGGATCGACGAGGACTTCGCCACGGAGATCCCCGGGGCCGAGCCCCCCCTCCTCGTCTACGACAAGAGCGTGGTGCATTGCGGCGGCTGCGGCGTGCCCTGCACGGCACAGCCGCCCGCGGCGGCGGTCGCGTGTCAGTCCGAGGGCGGGGTGGCGGTCTGCGTGGTGACCGCTTGCGAGGACGGCTGGTACCCCTCTGCGGGAAAGACCTGCCTGCCCCTCCCCACCGCGAACCTCTGCCTGCCCTGCGCTGCGGATCCGGACTGCCTCGGGCCGACGGACCAGTGCATCGCCTATGATGACGGCAGCTTCTGTGGCCGGGATTGCTCCGAGGGGAGCCCGTACACTTCGGGCGCGCCGGGGGACCCGGGTTCCTGCACCGGCCTGGAGGACGAGCAGGGCTGCTGCCCCGACGGCTACCTCTGCGTCGGCGGGCAATGCCTGCGGGAGAGCCAGTCATGCACCTGCAACCAGGACGGCAAGCTGCGGCCCTGCCAGGTGGTGAACGACGCCGGCGTCTGCACCGGCTTCGAGGTCTGCGTGGCCTCCGGGAGCGGCGCCGGGTGGCAGGCCTGCGATGCGGCGGAGCCCGTCCCCGAGGTCTGCGATGGCGTGGACAACGACTGCGACGGCCTCTTCGACGTGCTGGATCCGGACATCGACGTCTCGGGTCTGGTCGGGTATCCCACATGCTTCAACGTCAGCGACGCCTGCACGGGGGTCTGGACCTGCGGCGTCTCCGCAGGCGTCTTCCAATGGTTCTGCTCTGCCAAGGATCCCTTCGAGGAGATCTGCAACGGCGTGGACGACGACTGTGACGGCGCGGTGGACGAGGACTTCGTGGACGCCGACGGCGCGTTCGGGACCCTGGGACATTGCGGGCAGTGCAACCTGGACTGCGCCGAAGCCCTGGCGAACCTCCAGATGGACGGGGACGGGATCCTCGACGGCGCGGTGGAGTGCCAGGCGGACGGGGACGGCTTCAAGTGCGTGCCCATCCACTGCGCCGAGGGGTTCTACCCCTTCCCCGAGGACGATCCGACGGTCTGCCTGCCCCTCCAGGCGGGGAGCTGCAACCCCTGCGTCGAGGCCGACGACTGTCCCGGGCCGGAGCACGGTTGCTTCACCATGGGCATCGACGACGGCTCCTGGTGCGCGCAGCGCTGTGACGACACCTCGCCCTATCCGGGCTGCGTAGGGGTCGAGGGGGAGCAGGGCTGCTGCCCCGACGGCTTCACCTGCGAGGAGGTGTTGGGGGGGCTGCCCTGGGCGCTGTACTGCCGACCCGTCTCCGGCACCTGCCAGTGCGGCGAGGACAACGCGGGCCTCGAGCGTCCTTGCACCCTCACCGCAGGGGGCGGCGAGCTCGTCTGCTACGGCATCTCCGCCTGCGAGCAGAGCGGGGATCTCTACACCTGGACCCCGTGCGACATCGGCGGCAACGTCGAGGTCTGCGACGGCGTGGACAACGACTGCGACGGCGTCGTGGACGAGGGCTTCCTCGAGGGCGGCGTCTACGCGTCGGACCAGCACTGCGGCGCCTGCGGGAAGAACTGCGCCCTGAAGTGGAGCGCCACGGAGCAGCACGTCATCGGGATCTGCGACACGGATCTGCCCGGCGGGCCCGACTGCGTCCTCGGCCCCTGCGGCGTGGACGCCGTTGGGGGCGGCCGGTTCTGCTCCGACGACGGGGATTGCGCAGGGGACGTCGCCGGGACGACCTGCGATCCCGACCTCTGGATCTGTACCTCCCCTTGCGCCACCGCCGGGGACTGCCCCGGCGGCGTCTGTGCGGACGGCCGATGCGCTCCCGCCTGCGGGGGTGACGGAGACTGCGCCCAGCTCTACGGCGACTGGTCCGTCTGCTCCGGCGGCGCCTGCCGCACCGTGGTCGCGTGGACCGACCTCGACGACTGGACGGGCAACGGCTGTGAGTGCCCCTCGATCCCGGACCTGGACCTGGACGAACCCGACACCTTCGACAGCTTCCCCGCACCCGGCGCGGCCTACATCGACCGCGACTGTGACGGCATCGACGGGGACCTGGACACGGCCCTCTTCGTGTCCGCGGGCGGCGTGGGCGGCGACGGGAGCCTGGGCGCGCCCTTCGGCACGGTGCAGCAGGCCGTGGACGCGTTCGACGCTGATCTGCACAGCCACGTCCTGGTGGCCACGGGCACCTACCCCGAGCGGATCGTCCTCGCGAACGGCGTGAAGCTCTACGGCGGCTACAGCCCGGACTTCTCCCAGCGGGACATCCTCCTCTACCCCACGGTCCTGGGTGGACCCGCCCCGGACTTTGGGGGGGGCGAGGTCACCCCGGGGACAATCTACGGCGAGGTCATCATCGCCTCCACGGTGGTTTCGGGCTTCACGATCCTGGGCTACGACGTCCCCGGCGGGGCGACCGCGATGGGGCAGCCGTCCTATGCGGTCTACCTGGTGAACTCAGCGAACAGCCTCCACCTGGTCAACAACCACATCGTCGCCGGACAGGGCGGGGCCGGCGCCAACGGCGCCAACGGCGACGCGGGGCAGAACGGCAGCAGCGGCGCGCCGGGCCTCCACAGCGCCGAGTGCGGCAACCAGAACTGCAGCGGATACTCCCAGCCCGGCGGCGACGGCGGGTCCAACGCGAACTGCGCCGCCTCGGCGGGGTGCCCGGGGATGGAGTCCGAGGGCGCGGAGACCACGCAGATCAAGGACAACCCGCTCTCGGGGTGTGTCTACCCCAACGGCGGGACCGACGCGGCCTACCAGGGCGGGCCGTCCTACCTGTGCAAGTACGACTGCACGGTCAACTCCAACATGGTGGGCTCCGGCGGCGTGGACGGCTCCGGCGGCGGCGCAGGGAGCGGTGGCGGCGGCTGCACGGTCCCGTGGGGTCTCATCCAGGGCGGGCACTGGGCGACCGGGGTGGCCGGGGCCGCCTCCGGCGGCGGGGCCGGGAGCGGCGGCCAGGGCGGCGCGGCGGGGGCCGGGGTCAACAACTACAAGAATGCGAGCGCCTGCAGCGTCGGGAACCCCGTGGGCGACCTCGGGGGCACCGGCGGCGGCGGCGGCGCGGGCGGCTGCGGCGGGACCGCGGGCCAGCCCGGCCTCTCCGGCGGCGGGAGCTTCGCGGTGTTCCTCACCTCAGGGGTCGCGGGGACCTGGCCCGACCTCTCGGCCAACCGGATCCTCCGTGGCTACGGAGGCCCGGGCGGCGTGGGCGGCAACGGCGGCACCGG
>JBDRIT010000140.1:0-7247 GCA_043815665.1 Pseudomonadota bacterium | reverse complement strand
GACCTCAGGGGTCGCTGTACCCGAGAGTGTTCACTTGAGATCCCTCGCTGCGCTCGGGATGACAAGAAGACGGCGCTCGGGATGACAAGAAGACGGCGCTCGGGATGACAAGAAGACGGCGCTCGGGATGACAAGAAGACGGCGCTCGGGATGACAAGAAGACGGCGCTCGGGATGACAAGAAGACGCTTACCCCGGTGACTGATCCTATTGCATCGACCAACTGTTTCCGATCACACCCTCCCGGGGGGGCGCCGTTGACATCTCCTGCGGGCGCGTGTCTAATGGCCCACAGAAATCTGACGGAGCCGACCGCGTGAAGCTCATCATCCAGATCCCCTGCTACAACGAGCGGGAGCATCTCGCCGCGACCCTTGCGGATCTGCCTCGGGAGATCCCCGGGGTGGACACGATCGAGGTGCTGATCATCGACGACGGCAGCACCGACGACACCGCGGGGCTCGCCCGGGAGCTGGGGGTCCACCACCTGGTGCGGTTCCGGGGAAACCGGGGCCTGGCCAAGGGCTTCATGGCCGGGGTGGACGCGTGCCTCCGCCTGGGCGCGGACATCATCGTCAACACCGACGCGGACAACCAGTACAACGGCGGGGACATCCCCGCGCTGGTCGAGCCCATCCTCGGGGGCCGCGCGGACCTTGTGGTCGGAGACCGCCAAGTGGACCAGGTGGCCCACTTCTCCGCGACGAAGAAGCGGCTCCAAAAGATCGGCTCCTGGGTGGTGCGCCTCGCGTCGGGGACCCGGGTGCCCGACGCCCCGTCGGGGTTCCGGGCGATCTCCCGGGAGGCAGCGCTCCGCATGTTCGTGACCTCGGAGTTCACCTACACCCTGGAGACCCTGATCCAGGCAGGTCAGGCCCGCTTCGCGGTGGGCGCGGTCCCTGTGCGCACCAACCCAAAAACCCGGGAGTCACGTCTCTTCACGGGGACCCTGCAGTACCTGCGCCGCAGCGCGGGGACCATCATCCGGATCTACACCATGTACCGGCCCTTGCGGACCTTCCTCCTCCTCGCATCGATCCTCTTCGGCCTGGGCATCGTCCTGGGGGTGCGCTTCCTGGTCTTCCACTTCACAGAGGCCCAGGCGGGGCACATCCAGTCCCTGATCCTGGCCGCGGTCTTCCTGATCAGCGCGTTCATCGTCCTCGTGGCCGGGCTCCTCGCCGACCTCGTGGGGGCCAACCGGAAGATCCTGGAGGACGTGGTGACCCGCCTGCGCCGCCTGGAGTACGACGGTGATCGCGGCGGGCGGGATCGGGAGCCCGACCGGTGACCGAGCCGCGGCGCGGCCGAGCCCTGGCCTGGAAGGCGGCCCTGGGCCTCGTGATCACCCTGGCCCTGTTCCGGCTCCTCTTTGAATTCGTGGACCTCGAGGACCTGGGCGCACTCTTCCGGCGCCTGCGCTGGGGCCCATGGCTCCTGGGCGCGGTCCTGTGGATGGGGGTCTACGTCACCCGCACAGTGCGCTTCCGGATCCTGGCGCCCCAGACCCCGCCGTGGACCATGTTCTGGATCTCCTCGGTGCACACCCTCCTCCTCCGCCTCCTGCCCTTCCGCACCGGGGAGATCTCCTACGGCATCCTCCTGAAGCGGGCGGGCACCGCGGGCCTTGGGGAGAGCCTCCTGGGCCTGCTCCTGCTGCGCATCATGGACGCGACCACCGTGGTGGTGGTGTTCAGCGGGACCCTCCTGATCTGGGGAGGGTCCTACCTCGGGGACCGGGCGGTGGGCGTCGCGGTGGCGGCGGGGGTGGGTGCGCTTGGGGTCGTGGGGATCCTGTCCCTCCCCCGTCTCTTCCGATGGGCCCTGGTGGTGGCCCGGGCCCTGGCCGGAGCCCTGGGGGTGGCCGAGACCCGCCTGATGGCCCTGGCCCTGGAGCGGGGCGCGGGCGCGGTGGAGGCCGTCGCCGCGGTCGACCGACGGACCCTGGCCCGCCTGGGCCTCGTCTCCCTCCTCCAGTGGATGTTGACCTTCGCCTGCTTCTACGCCATCCTCACCGGGTTCTCCACGCCCGTGGGGCTGGCCCAGACCATCCTCGGCGCGACGGGCTCCGTGGTCTCCGGCTTCCTCCCCGTGGGCGGCATCGGGACCTTCGGGACCCTGGAGGCGGGTTGGGCCCTGGGCTTCGTCCTGGTGGGTCTCGACAAGGCCGCCGCGGTCGCCACGGCCTTCGGGGTCTCGCTGTCCACCCTGACCTTCTCGGTGCCCCCGGCGCTCCTGGGCTGGTGGATGTTGGAGCGGAGCAACAGGCGGAGGGAGGCGCGCGCATGACGGGACGGCGGGCAGCCGCGGCGGAGGCGGTGGGGGGCCTGGTCCTCCTGTTCGTCGCGATGCGGACGCATCGCAGCGACGTCTTCGCCTGGCAGATGGCCGGGTCCTTCGTCGGACTCCTGGGGCTCTGGCTCCTCTGGCGGGGAGCGGCGGAGCTCCGGGGCCTGGTGCCCCGGACCGTCACCGTCGCGGGCCGCACCCTGGAGCCGGGGCTCCTCGCCCGCAGGCTCCTCCCGCCCCTCGCTGTGGTGGCCCTCGCCGTCCTCCTCCTGCGGGACCTCATCGGCGGCGGGATGCCCATCAGCCACGACCACCCGGTGCATCTCTACAAGGCCTGGCATTTCTGGGACGAGATGCTCCTCCAGGGGCGCCTCCGCGGGTGGAGCAGCTACTGGTTCTTCGGCTATCCGGCGGAGGAGCTCTACCCCATCGGACCGGACCTCTGGGTGGCCCTCTTCCGGGCCCTGACCTTCGGCCTCCTCTCCTGGGAGGCCACCTACAGCCTGTCCTTCATCGGGGTCTTCGCGTTCTCCGGCTGGGCGGTCTATGTGTTCGGGCGCCGGTACTTCGGGATCACCGCGGGCCTGATCGCGGCCTTCCTCTGGCTCCTCGACCCCGGCGCCTATCGGGAGGGGGGCTGGTCCTACACCGTGGATTGGGCCGTCTGGGTCCAGATCCTGGCCATGGCCTTCCTCCTCCTGGCCCTGGCGAAGCTCGAGGACGTGCTGGAGCGGGGCCGACCCGGGGACTGGGCCGCCGCGGGCCTCCTCCTCGGCGCGGCTCTCCTCTCCCACCAGATGAACGTGCTCCTCCTGGGCCTCGGGCTGCCCCTCTTCGTCCTGGCCCGGGTCACAGCGGGGAACCGCCCCCTCGGACAGGAGGCGGCGCGGGCCGGGGGCGCGCTGGGACTGGGGGTGCTGGTGGCCGGGTTCTGGCTGCTCCCCATGCTCGCGCGCAAGGGCTGGACCACCAACATCGGCGACCTGTGGAACCCCATCGAGTCCACCGCCCTGGGCCTGGTGGACGGCAACGTCTTCGGGGGCGTCTGGCCCGCCGCGGTCCTGGCCGGGCTGGCCGGTGCGGCCATCGGCGTGGCCCGGAGGCGGTGGGTGGTCGTGTTCCTGGCGACCCTCTCCGGAGCCCTGATCTTCGCGGCGACGAGCACCGCGTTCCACGACCTGGACCTCTTCTCGATCTCCTCCGCCTTCGGCAAGCTCCAGTACCAGCGCCTCCTGATCCCGGCCAAGGTCGGCCTCTTCCTCCTGGCTGGCTATGCGGTCCGGGTCGCGCTGGACGCGGCTCGGGAGCGCCGGGGTCCGCCCCCCCTGCCCCGGCGGGGACGGACCCTCCGAGCCCTGGGCCTCGCCGTCCTGGTCGCCGCGGCCCTGGCCCCCTTCGTCCGACCCATGCTCTCCCAGCTCAAGGAGCACCACCTCAAGGGCGTGGGCGCCCTGGAGGTGGACCTGGATCGGCAGGACCACGAGGACTACGAGCGGTTCATCGCGTGGTCTCGGGAGGTCTGGGACGAGAGCCCGGTCTTTTACCGGATCGCCTACGAGCTGGACTACCACGACCACACCATGATGGCCGCGCCGGTGCACAACCACACCCCCTACTACAAGATCGGGTACACCCCGGCGAAGCTGTTCAAGCACGCGCCGGAGGAGTCGGGCGCCGGCCTCTACGAGGCCCTCTCGGTGAAGTACGTGGTCACCCGGCGGGCCAAGCGGGGGGCGGACTGGGACGAGGCGGCCCGCTTCGGTCGGCTCGGGGTCTACCGCTTCAAGGGGTTCGACGCGGACCGCTGGAGCCTCGACGGCCCCGGGGAGGTGGACGCGCAGGAGTTCGGGGAGGAGCGGATCCACCTCGCGCTCAGCGGGATCGAGCCGGGGACCCGGCTGACGCTGCACGTGGCCAACCACCCCCGCTGGCGCGTCCGGATGAACGGCGAGACCCAGGCCGCGAACGAAGTGCCGGCGGTGCCCGGCGGGCCCCCGATGCTCATGGAGATCCCCGTGGAGGATGGAGATCTCGTGGTGGAATACGTGGCCCGGGCCCCAGACATCCTCGGCTGGGTGGCCACCCTCCTGGGCCTGATCCTCTGCGCGCTCCTCCTGGTCAGGGCGCGGCGCCCCGCCTGGGCGACGCGCCTCGCCGCCGCCCAGGCGGCCCCGGCGCGGTGGATCGTGGGCCTCGCCCCCTGGACCGTGGCCGCGGGCGCGCTGCTCGTGGTGGCCTTCCTCGGGCTGCGGCTGCACGGGGCGAGCTACGGCGGGATGGACGACGACCACCTGGCTGCGCACCTCCCCGAGGCGGAGATCACCCTGGCGGGGAAACCCTGCGACGATCGGCAGGAGGATCGCTGGTACTGCTCGGACAAGAAGTGGAACTACGTGGGCCGGACCGTGCAGCGCTTCGACGGCGCCTTCCAGCCCTGCGTCTGGGCCCACCCCTCGGAAAAGGGCCCCCTGGAGATCCGGATCCCCGCGGTGCGCCTGGGCGCAGCCATCACCGGCCACCACGGGATCGCGGACAGCGGGCGCTCCCAGGGGCACCGGGGCGGCCCCGTGGAGGTGGAGCTCCTCGCGGACGGGGCGCGCCTGGACCGGCTGACCGTGCGGGAGCAACAGGGCTGGTCAGAGATGTCCGTGGACACCGGGGGGCTCGCCGGAGAGGAGGTGGAGCTCCTCCTGCGGATCACCGCGAAGAAGGCGGGGCGCCGCCACTTCTGCTTCGACTATCGCATCGAGCGCTGAACTCCTCGACTTCGTGCCAGTCCTCGAAGGTCAGGGTCACCTCGGAGCGGCCCTTCCAGGTGTAGAAGACGCTGATCTTCGCCTCGATGTTGGTGCTGATCTCCATGCGCTCCAGGAACCAGCGCGCACCGGCCTCCTTGAAGTGCAGCTCCATGGTCATGTTCCGGATCTTGACGTTCTCGTTCACGGGGAAGCGATCCGGCACCACGGTGATCAGGCGGGGCACCCCGGTCTCCTCGTCCAGGAAGACCACCCCCACCCAGGTGGCGTCCCTGGCCTCCATGGTGTACTGGAAGCCCACGTGGGACCGCCCGTCGAAGTCGTGGTGGAGGTCCGTGCGGGTCGCGGTGTGGGCGGCGTTCCACTGGGGGGAGAACACGTCGTTCTCGGGCTTGAAGAACTCCCGCTGCGGACGCTTCGAGAGCTCTACCCGACGAGCCTCGGTGACGTCCTCGCCGCCCCGGGTCGCGCGAACGAGCCTGCCCTGGTACCGCCCCTGGTCGTCCCGGAAGATCTCGTGGACGCTCTCGGTGCGGCGGGCCGGCTTCCCCTTCTGATCGAGGAGCTTCTCGTCCTCCAGCACCCGGCGGGGCCGCCAGGTGCGGTTCTTCGCGGCCACCGCGAGGGCCTTCTCCCAGAGGGGATCGTGCTTCGACACCTCCGCGGCGACCCCCCCGCCAGCGCTCCCCAGAAGCCAGAACAACGCCAACACCAACCGACATCCCATGGGGGCCTCCTCACCTTCACGCTGAGTTTGCCGGACCGCGCAGGAAGAGGCAAACCCCCAGAGGTGTTTTCGTTGACGCTCCATCCATGACAGGTCTACATTGAACGGCGACACCGATTCCCACAGGAGGGGAGACACATGAGAGCGACCCGCATCGCAGACGCGCTCCTCGCGCTGACCCTGGCCCTGGCCCTCGTCGGCTGCAAGGGCGAAGAGAAGAAGGATCGCGGCGAGAAGACGGAGAAGAAGGCCGAAAAGGTCAAGAAGATCAAGGAGGTACCCGAGGGGACCCCCGCCGAGCCCGGCGAGAAGCCCGTGGAGCCCGGCGAGGCGCCTCCGGGGACGCCGACGGACAAGCCCGTGCTCCTGGAGAGCAAGGCCCTGGAGATGATCCCGGGCTCTGCGCTGATGGTCGCCGCGGTCACCGGGATCGAGCCCCTCGCCGACCTGGTGGGCTGGGCCGAGCTGCGCACCATCAAGCGCGACTGGTACGAGATGGGCGTCGCCGCGGTGGTGCAGTTCGTCGGGCACAACATCCTGGACTTCGCCAACCTCCCGGCCATCGGGGTGGATCCCAAGGCACCCATCGGCTTCGCGTGGCTGAGCTGGGAGGAGGAGGCCGGCGTCGCCTGGATCCGACTGACGGACCCGGAGAAGTTCAAGGTGACCGTCTACAAGCTGGCCGGGCTGGCCAAGGAGACCGTGACCCCGGAGACCATGGGGGACGCGCTGATCCTGTCCTTCCGCGGGGAGGGAGACGTCAAGGTCGTGCTCCGCGGAGACTTCGCGTTCCTGGTGTTCTCCGACCACGGCGACGAGGAGTCCATGGGCTTCGCGCGCCGGGTCGCCTCCACAGAGCGGGCCGGCTCCATCCTCGAGGTGGAGCGGTTCAAGTCCCTCATGGGCGCCCTGGAGTCGGGACGGGACGGCGCCCTCTACCTGGACGTCGCCGCCCTCATCGACAACGCGCTCGGTCGGGCCGACAAGATGCGGGAGCAGTCCAAGAGCTGGGCCGTGACCGAGCTGGAGAGCGCAAAGGAGCGGGACGCGGACCCGGAGGAGCTCGACCGCTTGAAGAAGCAGGTCGAGGAGGAGGCCGCCTGGCAGCAGCGCTACAAGAAGCGCCAGGAGGCCGAAGAGGACCTCGCCCGCAAGCTCTGGGGCGGCCTGGGCGCGGTGGCTCTGGGCGCCCGGATCGGCGTGAACTCCGTGAACGCCCACGCGGTGGCAGCCGTGGACGGCGGCATGGTCATCGAGCTCTTCGGCAAGTCCGAGGGGCGGCCGCTGATCACCAGGGTGGTCTCCGGGAAGCCCTGGTTCCTGGCCGGCGCGACGGTGGACCTCGGGACCTATCGGGCCCTCTTCGAGAAGCTCCTGGCCACGGAGAGCACGGAGTGGTCCGAGGTCGAGGAGGGTGCGCGGACGTTGCTGGGCGTGGACTCCACAAAGGACATCCTCGCCCTCCTGGACGGCCAG
>JBDRIT010000139.1:0-9096 GCA_043815665.1 Pseudomonadota bacterium | reverse complement strand
GTCGAGCAAGGTCGGCAGCTCGGTGTGGACCAGCAGCTTGCCCGGCGATGGCGTCGACGCTGGCTCGAGGCGTACGAGCGCCTTGAGATGGCCGAGGAGAAGGGTGCCAGCGACAAGGACCTGGAGAAGCTGTTGGTCGAGTTCTGAGTGACCGGCTGCGGGCCGGGGTGACTCCAACGTTCAGCGCCGAGCAGTTGACGAAGATCATCGCCATCCCGATCGCTCTTCGTGGTCACTGATGCAAGATGGAAACACCGCCCCGAAAAGCGTCAAGGTTGTTTGACCATCCCTGCGTGTTCTCTGCTTGATGATCTGCGTGGATTCCCCATGATCGAGGGGCCGGCAGGGAGCCGCCGCGACGACCCGGAGGAGCCATGATGCCAACCCACGTCCCCCGCACACCGCCCTGGCTCAGGCGCCGCATCGCTTGGACGTTCCTGATCCTGTCCGCCTGCCGCGGAGGCGGGGTGCCGGAGACGGGAGACGCGCAGTCCCCGGAGACCGTGTTGTCCGACGTCCCAGCGGACGCGCCCGTTGGCCCACCTCCGAACCCCTGGCCCGTGCCCGCGCTGGACGAGGAGCCCGCACCCACCTGCCCCGCGGCCCAGGCGGGCCCCTGGTACTTCCAGTTCCTGGACAACCTCTGCGACGAGAAGGTCTGGCCCACGGACCAGGACCGCGGCCGGATGTGCCCGAACGAGGCCGACTCCCCCTTCATGACCCTCCAGGACGGGTCCGTGGTGGAGTACCTGCCCTCGTCTGCGCCGGTGACCTGGGACATTGACGCGCTGGGCGGCTTCCTCCCCGCGGGGATGCGCATGGCGGTGATCCTGATCCGCCGGGTGGACGGAGTGCCGTATTACCGGTACCTGGGCAGCGGGACCCAGGACCTCCCGCAGCAGCCTTGGAGCACCACCAAGTTCCTGGCCGCGGCCAACGCGGCCGCGACCCTGCGGATCCAGTCCCAGTACCAGGTGGGCCTCACCGCGAGCGTGGGCCAGTACAAGGTGGGGGACCTGGTGACGAGCATGTGCCTCTACGACGACTCGCCCTTCACGTCAAACGGCCTCGGGCGCTATTCCATGACGTGGGGGGGCGCACGAAGGCCAACGACCTGATGCACGCGCTGTGGCTGGACCGTCCGGCCGGGGAGACCTTCGGCGGCAACTACGGGGACGCGTCGCCCCCGCTGCCATTCACCTTCGTCGAGTCCGGCGGGGCGGCGGTGACTGTTACGCCGGACACCTCCTCGGGCTTCGCGAACAACCTGTAGCTCCCCATTTCCCGTCGTCGCAGTCGCCGGAGAGACGACCTCCCGGAGTGTGCTCACCATGGGGTGCGGTGCCTTGTCGGAGGAGAGCAGCCACCCCAGCAGCTCGGCCCTTGTCGGATCCATGGTCGGACCCTCCGCCGTGGACGTCATCTCTCCTCGCAGGGTGCGGAGATCGTGTTCACTGCTCGAGGTTCATGCCGCCGGGATAGCCGTAGGCCGTCACGGTCCCGTAGCCATAGACCATGAGCCCGAAGGGCTGGTCCGCGGTCAGGCGGTGGGTGCCCGTCGCGACCTCGTGATACGCGTACTCCCAGGTGCCGTCCCCCAGGGCCTCGAAGGCGTACTCGGGGATGGCCGCCCCATCGACGACCACAGCCACGCCCTGGGGGCGGATCACCGTGGTCCAGTTCGTGCCGAAGCCGTCGGCGGTGCGGATGACGTACTCGTCTCGGTACTGACTGCTCGGCGGGATGATCATCATGGAGGGGTCTCCGGTCCCGGGCTCCCCACCGATCGGCTGCGTCTGCCCCTGACTCATCAGGAACTGGACGACCTGGATCCTGCCCGTGGCCTGCAGGACGAAGCTCTCGGTGGTCTCCACCCGCAGGCTCTCCCCGGCCAGGGCCAGGCTCACCCCGTGAACGCCGTCGATGGGAGGGATGGTTGAGAGCTGGACGTCCGGCGCACCGGCCACGATGACGTAGCGATCGGCCTCGTAGCCCCGGGGCTTGGACTTCACGCAGAGCGCCTCCGTCCCCCAGGTCTCGACCGGCATGAGCTGCTCCTCCAGATGCTCCGTGCAGCAGGTGTCCCAGACATCCGGGATCTGGAGCTTCATCGCCTCCTGGATCCCGGCGACCTGGTGCCCGGAGAACACCGCGACGGGCTTGTTCGCCTCGACCCGTGAACCGGTCAGGTCCTTCGGGAGGGTCCCCGGCGGGATGACCCCGGTCTCGGCCAGCTGCTCCAGGTTGAGGACGTCGAAGGGCTGGAGGGTGAAGAGGTGGGTCTGGCCCGGGGCGAGGAAATCGGGGCTCGTGCCATTCTGGGGGACGCCCTGGGCGGGATTGGCGATGACCTTGACCGTGGGTGTGACCGCGACCGTGGTGTCCGGCTCCGTCGCCACCACCGCCAGGAAGCCGTTGTTCTCGGGGAACATCATGATCTCAGGGCGGGACGGGAGGGACACCACGTAGTACAGGTGGCCGAGCGCGTTGTGCGGCAGCAGGAGGGAGCCGTCGTTGGACGCGGCGTTCTCCGAGTCGAAGGGGTTGAACTGGTAGGCGACCACGGGCGACGATGCCATCACCCGGATCGCTTTTGGCGTGAGGCTGGAGCCGCTCACGTTCATGACCGGCATCTTGAACTCCCTGCTCTCGCCCCCGGGCACCACGGGATCACCGACATCCAGCAGCACCTCCGTCGGGATCGGCGTCTCGCAGACGGTCTCCTGCTGACCGTTGCAGGTGGTCACCGACGGGGCGCACGCCGAGCCGTCCGCACAGCCGACGACCACGCTGAACGTCATCACCACGTCCGCGTCGCCGGGGTTGGAGATGACCACGCTGTGGGGGAACATCTCCGGCGTGGGCTGCGAGGGAAACAACGGGTGATGGGTCTTGTCGTTGTCCAGGTCCACGGCCCAGTACTGGCAGCCGACGTTGGTGTTCTGCTTGAGGTCGGCCTCGCACAGTGACATGCACTTGCCGCCGATGCAGGTCTTGTCGATGTCACAGTCCTGGGTGGGCCCGTAGCCCGATCCGTCCGGCAGGCAGGTGTGGTAGGTGCTGCCGCTCAGGCATTGGCCGAAGCCGGGCAGGCAGTCGACGATGCTGCACTGACCGTCGACGCACTTTTCGTCGTCTTCGCAGGCCAGCGAGGCGACCGCCGTGCCGTCCTCGGTGCAGACCCATTGCTTCCCCAATCCATCGCACCCGCTGACTTCGCCCGGCGCGCAGTCGGCGGCCTTCGTGCAGACGCCGTCCTTGCAGAGCGCCTCGTCACCGCAGTCCATGCTGAACTGGAAGACGCCGCCGACGCAGATTGATCCCAGGGACTCGTTGAGGCATGCGCGCTCTCCGTCGGTGCACGGCGCCGCGCCGTCCGGACTGGCGTCGCCCGCGTCAGGGAAGTCCAGATCGGCAGACCTGACATCACCTGCGTCACCGGTCGCCCCGTCCGGGACCCTCGTACTGTTGTCCTGGCCGGTGACGTCCGCAAGCTCCGGCGTCCCCTGGGGATGTCCGCTGCAACTCATGGTGGCCACCAGCAACAGCGCCCAACGTCTCATCGAAGACCTCCTGTTCCGGGTCCGGAACCCCAATGTACCGTGACACAACAGGGGATGCCAGCGTCTGGTTTCACCCCTGTTGTGGCCAGCGCCTCGGTCGTCTATAGTCTCGCGTGACACAGGCACAACCAGTCGGGGGCGGACCATGGTGATTCGATGGACGGTGTTGGGATTCCTTGGTCTCGTCCTCGTCTCCGCCTGCGCAGGTGCCGGCCCGGAGTCGAGCGGGGATGTCGGGGACGGCCCCTTGGACACCTCCCCGGACATCGCCGGGACGTCGGAGACCGACACGGAAGGCCATCCAGACACGCCAGGGGAGATCCCCGGGACGGACTCGGCGGACACCCTGCAGGACACCCTGCTCGACACCCTCCCCGAGGTCGGCCCCGAGGACGTGCCTCCGGACACGCCCCCGGAGACGGCGGACACCGTGACGGCCCAGGACACGGCCCCGGAGATCATGGGCCCGACCCAGGCGGATCCCGCGGCCTGGGGTCCCCACCAGGTGGGCACGACGTCGTTCCAGTGGTTCGACTTCGAGCGGCTCCGGCTGGTCCCCACCACGGTCTGGTACCCGGCGATCCCCATGGGGCAGCCCAAGGCCACCTATCTGGTGGTCATCCCGGGGAGCGCCTACGTGAACGCGCCCCAGGACGCGTCCGGCGCGCCGTACCCGATCATCCTGTTCTCCCACGGGTTCCGTGGCACGGCGGTCCAGTCCGTCACGTTCACCGAGTACCTGGCCAGCCACGGCTACGTGGTCGTGGCGATGGACCACACGGGGAACACCCTGACCGACTTCTTCTCGGACGATAAAAAAGTCGCAGAGGTCGCCCTGGAGCGCCCCTTCGACGTGCAGTTCGCCTACACGAAGATCATCGAGTTCGTCTCCCCGGGGGGCGCGCTGCTCTCCGGGATGGTGGACCCGACGCGGGTGGGGGTCTGTGGACACTCCTTCGGCGGGTACACCTCCCTGGTCGTTGCGGGGGGCCTGGTGGACGTGACCCAGGCTCAGGTCGCCTGCGCGGAGGGGGCCCCGTCGGACATCTTCTGTGACTACGTGGGGTACTGGCCGAGCGGCACCACCGTGGGCCTGGCGCCGGGCATCCCGGGGCTCCGGGCGGCGGCCTACTTCGCGCCCGGGGGGTACTCCGCGTTCAGCGACCAGGGGCTCGCCTCCGTGTCCGTTCCGTCCCTGATCTTCGGCGGCACCCTCGACGACACCTGCCCCGTGGAGGTGGAGATCGACCCCATCTACCAGGCCCTGCCCCCTCCGAAGGGGAGGGTCGTGATCACCGACGCCAGCCACATGAGCTATACGAACATCTGCGACATCCCCCTGGCGCAGCAGTTCCTGGCGGATTACTGCGACGTGGCCGGGATCATCAGCGAGGAGGAGGGGTTCGATATCATGAACACCCTCACCGTGGCGTTCTTCGACAAGTACGTCAAGGACCAGGAGGCCTACTTCGACGAGGTCTCCCAGGGCTACGCGGACGCCACATGGGGGGGCGTCCAGGTGACCACGACCTGGTGAACGAGCAGGGAGTGGTATCATCGGACCATCTCAGAGCGAGGAGCAGGGACATGAACCGGAGCAAGATCGTCATCATCCTGGGTTGCGCGGGTCTCATCGGCTGGATCACCGCCGCGTGTGGCGATGGCCCGGCGAAGAGCGGGAGCAACCCCTGTCTGCAGTCCGATGCGGTGGGGAGCCCCTGTGTCGTAGGCGCCGGTCTGTGCAACCGGAGCGGGACGATGGAATGCCTGGAGGGCGTGAGCGAACCGGTCTGCTCCGCGGTGCCCGGTCTCCCTGCGGAGGAGACCTGCGACGGCCTGGACAACGACTGCGACGGCCTCATCGACGAGGATCTCACCGGGGGACCGGCGGAGAACCAGCAGGGGGTCTGCCAGGGGACGGTGACGGTCTGCGCAGGTGCGGACGGCTGGATCGAGCCGGACCTCCTGCAGGTGGCCGGATTCGAGGTCGAGGAGCAGCACTGCGACGGCCTGGACAACGACTGCGACGGCCTCACGGACGAGGACTTCGAGCTGGGCGGCGCCTGCTCGGCCGGCCTCGGGGAGTGTGAGGCCGACGGGATCATGGTGTGCGCAGCGGACGCCCTCGCCACGACCTGCGGAGCCGAGCCGGGGCCGCCCGCAGAGGAGGAGTGCAACGGCCTGGACGACGACTGCGACGACGCCACGGACGAGGACCTCGCCGTTGCGAGCCTCGACGAATGCAGCAGCGACGGGGTCTGCGCCGACGGCGTCACGATGGTCTGCGAGGACGCTGTGTGGGTCTGCAGCTACGCTGACAAGGTGGGCTACGAGGAGATCGAGGTGAGCTGCGACGGCCTGGACAACGACTGCGACGGCCTCACCGACGAGGACTTCGACCTCGGCGCCGCCTGCACGGCGGGCGTCGGGGAGTGCGAGGCCGCCGGCGTCGTGGTCTGCGCCGCTGGGGCCCACGCCACGACCTGCGGAGCCGAGCCGGGCCAGCCCGCTGCCGAGGTGTGCGATGACCTGGACAACAACTGCGACGGCCTCACGGACGAGTACGGAGCGTGCTCGGGGGGAACCTGTGCGGGAATCGAGCCGGGGACGGTGACGTGCACCATCGGACCGAGCGAGTCGGACACGACCCTGGCGATGGATCTCCAGGGGAGGATCTACGCCACCGCATCGGAGGACGGCTTCCCGCGGCTCCAGGTCATCGTCCCCGAGACCTGCGCGGCGGCGTGGACGGTGTTCTCGGAGGAGCAGGGATGGTTCCGCTCCCCGGCCATCGGCGCCGACGGCACGGTCTACATCGGCCTCACGAGTATGTACTCCGACATCCCCAGCGCGCTCCTGGCGTACGACGCCGACGGGGCCCTGGAGTGGTCCCTGCCCATGACCGACGGGTACGTCTCCATCAAGGACCTGGCGATCGGCGCCGACGGGACGATCTACTTCGGCGACGGGTACAGCGGCGGCGGGTTCTACGCCGTGAACCCGGACGGCACCCTGAAGTGGACGCTCGACATCGGCGGCTCGGAGTTCATGGGGTCGCCTGCCATCGGCGCCGACGGGACCATCTACGCCGGTACGTGGAAGTTCTTCCAGGGACCCCTTGCGGCGGTCTACGCGATCAGCGACCTCGGGACCACGGGCAGCATCAAGTGGCAGTTCGCGCCCGCCGGAGGGGACTTCTCCGTGAGCCACTCCCCCGCCATCGGCGCCGAGGGAACCATCTACGTCGGGCTCTTCCTCCCCGCGGAGGGGAAGACCTTCCTCTACGCGCTCTCCCCCGGCACCGGCGCCGAGCTCTGGAACGCTCCCCTGGACGAGGGGACCTCCTCGAACATGTCCCTGGCGATCGGCGCCGACGGGAGCCTCTACGCCATGTCCTCGAACGGACTGCTCCACGGGCTCCTCCCCGATGGGACCCAGAAGTGGCCCCCCTTCGACACCGGCGCGTTCGGTTGGTACGGCTCGCCGGCCCTCGGCGCCGACGGCAGGGTGTACGTCGGATCTCCGGGAGGTTTCTTCTGCGTGGAGGCCACGGACGGAACCCTCGTCTGGTCCGTGGAGGTGGAGGGGACGCCGGGCAGCCCGACCATCGCCCAGGACGGGCACGTCTGGGTCCCGACAGGCACGGCGCTCCACGGGATCTGCACCGACTCACCAGGCCTGGCGGAGTCGCCGTGGCCCAAGAGCCTCCACGATGAACGCAACACCGCCAGGGTCGGGGCGCAGTAGGCTCGCCGGGAGTTACTAATTACAATGGAAAGGCTCGGAAGCAGATTCGGTCTTGGTTTGCTGCTCGTTCAGCTGTCGGTGATCGGGATCGGCTGCGGGGGCGGATCCGACGACGCCGGCGACGCCGGTGTGGAGGTCGGCGAGGACGCCGATATGGCCGCCGGCGTGGACATCGGCGTGGAGGTCGGCACGGACGTCGGCGCGGACGCCGACACGGGCCCCCAGCCCCCGGGAGACCTGGACCTCGTCCCGTACGTCGACCCCTTCATCGGGACCGACGACAGCAACTCCCCGCATCCGGTGCCCGGCGGGGCCGGCGGCAGCGCCTACCCCGGGGCCGTGGTCCCCTTCGGCATGGTGCAGTTCAGCCCTGACACGCCGACCGGCTCGCCCTCGGGCTACCGCTACAGCGACACGGAGATCGAGCAGTTCAGCATCACCCACCTGAACGGCGCAGGGTGTCCGAACGACGAGGACCTCCCGATCCTGCCGATGGTCGGGGACCTGGCCGGCTCTCCGGGCACGAGCTGGTCCACCTACCGCTCCGGCTATACGAAGAGCTCCGAGGCGGCCTCTCCAGGTTTCTACCGTGTCGAGCTGGACCGTTACGACGTCCTCGCCGAGCTCACAGCGACCACGCGTACGGGCTTCGCACGGTTCACCTATCCGGCGACCGACAGCGCACGGCTCCTGGTCCACACCGGCCGCAGCGCGACCGGCGTCCGCAGCAGCTCCATCGAGATCGTTCCACCGGATCGGATCCGGGGCACGGTGACCGCCGGAGGGTTCTGCGGGTCGCCGGCGACCTTCCTGATCCACTTCGTCATGGTCTTCGACCGCTCCTTCACCGGGTTCGGCACGTGGCTGGGGGATGACGTCTCCCCGGACTCGGCCAACGTCACGGGGAGCCCCTCCGGCGGCTTCGTCACCTTCGATACCACCTCGGATCCCACGGTGCAGATGAAGGTCGGCCTCTCCTACGTGAGCGTCCCGAACGCCGAGGCGAACCTCGACGCCGAGAACGCCGGGTGGGACTTCGACGGGGTCCGGGACCAGGCCGCGGCCAGGTGGAATCTCGTCCTCAACCGTGTCCAGGCTCGACGATCTGTTCACCGAGCTGAACGCGGGAACGACCCGGCCCTACTTCTACATCGGCAACGAGCCGGAGCACGGCACGCCGTGGACCTACAACTTCGCGGGCGCGCCCTGGGAGACCCAGGCCGTGGTTCGGCGCATCTTGGACGAGGAGTTCAACACCAGCCCCGGCGGCCTGCCCGGGAATGACGACCTGGGCTCCACCTCGGCGTGGCTGGTCTGGTCCTGCCTCGGGCTCTATCCAGCGATCCCCGGCACCGACGTCCTGGTGCTCAACGGCCCGCTCTTCCCCTCCGCCACGGTCCGGCTGGCCAACGGCGAGACCCTCACCATCAACGCTGCCGGGGCCGGCGTTGGCGCACCCTATATCCACGGTCTCGAGATCGACGGCGTCCCGACGACGAAGAGCTGGGTTCCCTTCAGCGACGTCTCCCACGGCGCGACCCTGGACTACACCATGGGGAGCACCCCGAAGGGTGACTGGGGTGCGGGCGTGGCGGACCTGCCGCCCTCGTTCGCACCCTGACGGTCGATCCGAGAGAGCGCGAAGGCTTCTAGATGAACTCGGCTGAAGTGATGATACCCCCTGGCCGGTCCCCGACGCCGATCTCGGCGTTGCTCCTCCTCGAAGTGGCTCTACCACGTCTTCGTAGAAGCGCCTTGACCTCGACGCCGGTTCCTCGCCCAGGCC